>JAEWLW010000020.1 GCA_023457355.1 Bacillota bacterium
CTTTCCGTATCTACCATTTCCAACACGCCGCGATCTAATTTCCCTCGCTGCAACATTCCACATCACCCATACCTATTTTACCGTATTCAAATGAAAAAGCCCAGCTTTCGCTGGACTTTTTCGACAGGCTGCATCGCTGCATGGCGTTAACCGCCATGCAGCGATGTTCATTCTGTAAACAGACTATTTTTCAAAGACCATTTTCAAATATGCGCACCCTTGCGTACAATTCCATCACTCATCCGCAAAGCGGTAACCCACGCCGACCTCAGTCAGAATAAACCGCGGATGCGTTGTGTCCTTCTCAAGTTTGCGGCGAAGATTCGCCATAAATACCCGCACACTTTTGCTGTCGCCACCCTCGTAGCCCCAAATCTGCCGGATAATATAGTTGTGCGTCAGCACCTTGCCCTTATTGGCAATCAAAAGCAGCAGCGTTTTATATTCCGTTGGCGTAAGATGAATTTCATTGTCTTCGACAAAAACTTTGCGCTTCTCATAATCCACCACCAGCCAATCGCAGGCAAAGCTGGAGTTGCCGGCTTCGGTTGCCGCCTTTTGCAGGGAGCGTTCCACCACGCGGATACGCGCCATCAATTCCCCCATATGAAAGGGCTTCGTAATATAATCGTTGGCGCCCAGGTCAAGCGCCGCTATTTTCTCCTTCTCCTGCCCGCGCGCGGAGACGATCAGCACCGGCGTCTCGGAAAAGGTGCGAATTTCCCGCAACAAATCAATGCCGTCCCTGTCCGGCAGCCCAAGGTCCAGCAAAACAATATCAGGCCGGTGCGATGAGAACAGGAACATCCCTTCGGCCGCGGTTTCCGCCGTCAATACGCTGTAATTTTCTTTGGTTAGCGAGATATCAATGAAGTGTGCGATATACTTGTCATCTTCAATAACAAGTATCGTCCGCTGGTCAGTCATAACGATCCTCCATAGGCAGCGTGAAGGTAAAGATGGACCCTGCGGGGACATTATCCGTCACATCTATTTCTCCGCCGTGTGCCTCCACGATGGCCTTGCAGATGGAAAGGCCAAGGCCCAACCCCCGGCGTCCATCCACAATTTTGTCATCCTGTGTGACAAAGCGCTCGAACAGGTGGTCGCGAATCGCCGCCGGAATACCGCCGCCGGTATCGGCAACCGAGATCATCAGTTTGCTTCCGGCTTTAACCGTCAGCGTAATGCTGCTGTCCGGCGGTGTATGGCGAACCGCATTTTCCAAGAGGTTTATTATCACCTGGGAAATCAGCTTTCCGTCCATCGGAGCAGTCACAATCTCTTCCGGCAGTTTCACTTCAAAACACCGTTCGCGAAGCAAGCGCTCGGTATGCTTAACAGCCTCGCCTATGACATCGTCAATCACTTCGTCCTGCTTATGCAGGACAATTTTATTTTCGCTGATTCGGGTCATGTTGAGAATATTTTCAACAAGATCGGTCAGCCAGACAATTTCCTCGCTGATGTCCGAGGCCAGTTTTTTGCGCTCACAATCCGAAAGTGCATGATAGTTATCCGCCAACAGATTCCCGGCACCTGAAAGGGCTGTCAGCGGGCTTCTCAGGTCGTGCGCCACCGAACGCAGCAGCGTGCCGCGCTGCTGCTCCCGCTCCATGGCAAGGCGGATTTTTTCCCGGTCCGCCACAAGTGTTTCTCGTTCCAGTGCAATGCCCAGCTGCGTACAGACAGCCTGGACAATTAAAAGCTGCTGCCCTTGCGGCACCTGATCCTCCAGTATCAGCCTGCCCAGCGTGCCGGAGCCGCTTTTAATTTCAAACCCTTTGCCGGTGCCTTCCCGCCCCAGATAAACGGTACAGCCAAGCCCTGCGTATTCCCGCACAAGATCCTCGGCCTTTTTTATGACACTTTCTCTGCCGCTGGCAGAAAGGAAGCCCGACGCAATCCGATACATAATTCTGGCCGTGCGCTCATTTTGGCCGGCAAGCTTCATTTCACTTTGCAGGCGGGAAGTGACCGTCCCCGAGACGATGCCCGTCACCAAAAAAAACATAATGAGCATCAGGTCGTTGGTTCGGTAGATAAAAAAGGAATAACGCGGTTCAGTGAACAGAAAGTTAAAAAGAATAACCGAAAGAAGCGCCGCACCGATAGCCCATTTGCGGCTGCTGGTCAGCACCGCCGTAAACAGAACACCGAGCAAAAACACCATAATGATGCTTTCATTTCCAACGCCTAAAAGGCCGACCAGCAGGGCACAGGCCGTTGCCAGACCCATAAGAACGGCTGTTTTTGCACCCAGCTTAATCGTTGCAACCACCTCCTCCGATTATTTTTTGCTGATCATTTTCAGGATATCCTTTTGCTCCCCTGCTACGATGATATGTTCTTCCTCTTTAAAAACGTGGTCGGCGCTGATCAGCGGGAGAATATGTTGGCCGACGCGTACCCCTATAACATTGACGCGATGCCTTGTACGAACATCCAGCTCCCTTATATTGCGCCCGTTCCAGTCCTCCGGGGGCTGTATTTCCATGATAGCATATTCCGGCGATAACTCAATATAGTCGAAGGCGCCCTTTGCCGAGTAACGGACGGCCGTGCGCTGCGCCATGTCCCGCTCGGGATAGACCACATCGTCGGCGCCAATCTTTTTTAAGAGGTCGGCATGAATTTCGCGGTCCGACTTTGCAACAACATAAGGGGCCCCCAGCTCTTTGAGCAGCGAGGTAATCTCCATGGAGGACTGAAAGTTGTCGCTGATGCAAACAAAACACACGTCAAAATTTCGCACACCCAACTCCTGTAAAACATCTCTGTCCATGCAGTCGCCTATTTGCACACGCGTGACATAAGGCTCCAGCTTGTGCACGGCCTCCTCATCCACATCCACCAGCATCACTTCATTGTGAAGCTCCGTAAGCTTCACAGCAAGATTTTTTCCAAAGCGCCCGGCGCCTATAATAAGCATCGATCTCATATTAGCCCCATCCTTTCAAACTAACCGACAATAACCCTGCCGATGGGATTTCTTAATTTCCCGCTCCTGTTGGACCTTGCGACCGCAAGAAAAACGGTCAAACTCCCAACCCGGCCCGCAAACATCAACAGCATGATGGCCAACCGTGAAAGGGTTGGCAGCACCGGTGTGATACCGGTTGACAGTCCCACGGTTCCAATAGCGGAGAAACATTCAAAAGTAGCGTCTGCCAGCGGCTGCCCCTGTGTGCAGAGCACCAGAATTCCACAAAACGCCATCGCCGTATAAACCGCGATGCCGCAGAAAGCGCGCCGCAACGTCTCAGCCTCCAGCCTAAAATGCCATATTGAAACATCTTCACGGTTTTGAAGCGAGGCATACACCGTTGCAGCCACGACAACCAGCGTCGTCACCTTGATGCCGCCGCCTGTTCCGCCGGGCGCGGCCCCGATAAACATCAGCAGCATTGTAACCAGCTTGCCCCCGTCGGAAAGCGCCGCCATATCCACCGTGTTAAAACCGGCTGTTCTTGGTGTAACCGACTGAAAAAACGCCGACAGAACCCGCTCCGGCATATTCATCCCGGAAAAAGCGCCGTCATGCTCCAGCAGCAAAAAAAGAAGCGTTCCGGCAAGCAAAAGCCCCAGCGTAGAAATCAGCACCGCACGGGTATGCAGCCGCAGCCTGCCGGGACAAAACCGGTTATCAACCAGATCGTTCCATACCACAAAGCCGATACCGCCGGCAATAATCAGTGTGGCGACAGTGAGAACCACCAGTGGGTCGTTATAAAAATACGTCAGCGAAGAGGAAGGCGTATGGGCACCCATCAGGTCAAAGCCCGCGTTGCAAAAAGCCGAGACCGAATGAAACACGGCAAACCATACCCCGCGCCCAAAGCCAAACAGCGGGACAAACCGAAATGCCAACAGCACCGCCCCAACCCCTTCAAAAAGCGCTGTTCCAAACAGCATGCGGCGCACCAGACGAATAACGCCGCCAACCTGCGTCGCACTGACCGCCTCCGCCAGAAGTGAACGTTCCCGCAGGCCAATGCGTCTTCCAACAACTAGCGAAAACAGAATGGCAATGGTCATAAACCCCAGGCCGCCAATCTGGATAAGCAACAAGATAACGGCCTGTCCAAACACCGAAAACTGGGACCATGTATCATATACGACCAGTCCTGTCACGCAGGTGGCAGAAGCCGAGGTAAATAACGCGTTTGTGAACGGGATGGCCCCACCGTCGCGACTGGCAACGGGCAAGCATAACAGCAAACCGCCCATCAGGATGATAAACGCAAATCCCACTGCAATAATTCGCATTGTACTCCATTGTCTGATGTTCATCTGCCGTCACCTCTCATTTCCGCAAGCAACACGTCAACCGACTCGCCCGCGCCAAGCAACCGTTCTGCACCCGTGTCTTGAAAAATTTCACGCAACGCCGGTGCGTTACAGCGCGCAATGATATAGATGCCAGGGTCGGCCCGCCTGGCAGCATGGCAGATCGCTAAATTGTGGTCATCATCGCCCGACAGGGCAAACACCGCCGAATAATAGCCGTCTTCCGGGAAGGGAAGCGTCATAAGTACTTTGCATTTAATACCGGATTTTTTCATTTTCTCCGCAACATCCGGCGCCCCGTAAACCAGTACGCCCTGATTTGTCCTCCCCGCTGGGCCGTCACGAAACCCGCTTCTGGCAAAAAACAAATCCAGCCGGTACATAACCAGGTAGCCGAGCAGAAACGTTCCCAAAGTCGTAAAGATCAGCAGAACCGACATATTATTCCACCCGCCTTTCTGTATTCCAAGAATAACAGAAAATGTATTAGCACAGTGTCTTTGTTCACGTTGCCGTATTATTTTTTTATAAAGATATTTGATTATACCGTTCGCTTTCGCCAAGGCAAGCTGCTTTGAATTTCAACGCTATAAATATGGTTTAAAGAACAACAATTTTTTGCAGTATCTTTTCAATATATATCCATTGACATCGGTCCGCGTTTTTCGCACACATTTATCCCCTATTTTATCACAACCTTATGGCAGGGTAAACCCCGCCCGTGCCTTCACACCGGCCGCGCTATTTGGTATACTAAAGCTATCAATGGCTCAGGAGGGCAACACGGTTATGCGGCGAAATTATATCAGCGGTATCCGCCTAAAAATGCCGGTGGACGCGGCTTCTTATTTAAACGATTTACCGGTGGTGCAATATCTTTCACAGGCAAAGCTGATGGAATTCCCGAACGCGGTCACCTTTCTCGTAGGCGAAAACGGCATGGGAAAATCCACGTTGCTTGAGGCCATCGCCATAGCATACGGTTTTAACCCCGAAGGAGGAAGCCGCAACTTTAACTTCAGTACCAACGCTTCCCATTCCGAATTGTACCGGCACCTTACACTGGTTAAAAGCGCATACCCTAA
The DNA here is from genome assembly GCA_023457355.1 of Bacillota bacterium. Lineage (GTDB taxonomy): Bacteria > Bacillota > Clostridia > Oscillospirales > Ruminococcaceae > Yanshouia. The sequence goes on from JAEWLW010000020.1 coordinate 5,376, forward strand.
GGACGGCTTTTTTCTACGGGCGGAAAGTTTTTATAACGCGGCCAGTTATATTGATCTGTTGGATTCCATACCCGCACGGCGCCCGCCTATCACGACAAGCTACGGCGGCAAATCGCTGCATAAGCAGTCCCATGGCGAAAGCTTTCTGGCACTGGTGGCAAACCGCTTTAGTGGCAACGGCCTTTATCTGCTCGATGAACCGGAGGCCGCACTGTCGCCAAATCGCCTGATGACGCTGATGGTGCATATAAACGCGCTGGTGGGACAAAATTCTCAGTTTATCATTGCTACCCACTCGCCCATCCTGATGGCCTATCCCGGCGCACAGGTGTACGAACTGGCCCAGGCGGGTATTCGCCCGATAAATTACCGCGATACCGACCACTACCAGCTGACCCGGCGTTTTCTGGAAAACCCCGAAAAAATGCTGCACTATCTGTTGAATGAGAGGTGATCCCATGCAGCTTGGCCTGACCATTCCTCTACAGCGATTTTTGAAAATCAAAAATTTGGTCTGCGGTGAGTCGATAAACCAACAATATTGCTGGGATTTACATATCATCTCCCTGCGTGGGCGCAGTTCTTTGCTGGCGGTGCACTGCGTGACGCGCTATACCTTTACCATGTTTGATCTGAGCCTGGCCGACTGGCAGACGCTACCCCAAACCTTTTTTAAAGGACTGCTTGAAAGCCTGCATTCTGCGGGAATCACCGACGATGAAGCTAAACAATATGTTCAGGCCACCGGAGAAATGGAATTAGCCAGAACCCACGGGCGGCGCACGATCGCCTTTTTAAACCGCGCATGGGAGGATGTGCTGGCAATGGATATCACGCTGGACCCAACCCGACAGCATCAGCCGCTGCTCGATATCAGCGTCAACGGCCTTTTGCGCCGCTGCGCGGGTTTGGACGGTCTCGGAACGGCATCCGAACGGCTTCGGAACAGCTTACACACGGAGGGGACAGAACGTTGAGAATCATCCTATCGCCCGCCAAGAAAATGAATGTGGATACCGACAATCTGGCGCATCACGCATTGCCGCAATTCCTGCCCGAGGCGCAACGCATTAAGCAAGTGCTGCAGGGCATGTCTCCCGCGCATTTGCAGGCTCTTTGGAACTGCAACGACGCCATTGCGGCGCTGAACATGCACTGGCTGCACACCGTGGATCTTGAAAAAAATCTTACCCCGGCCATCCTGGCTTACGAGGGGATTCAATATCAATATATGGCGCCCGGCGTGTTTGAGGAGGCGCATTTTGATTACATTGAAAAGCATCTTCGCATCCTTTCCGGCTTTTACGGGCTGCTGCGCCCTTTTGACGGGGTGGCGCCCTACCGCCTTGAAATGCAGGCAAGGCTGTCTGTAAACGGGTGCAAAGACCTTTACGCTTTTTGGGGCAGCCGTCTGGCCGCCCAGCTTTGCCGCGAGACGGATTTCATCCTGAATCTGGCATCCAAAGAGTACAGCAAAGCGGTAATTCCACATCTTGCCGGCCGTGTAAGGTTGCTTACCTGTACCTTTGGCCAGTGGCAGAATGAAAAGCTTGTGGAAAAGGGCACCCACTGCAAAATGACGCGGGGGCAGATGGTGCGGTTTTTAGCGGAAAATAATATTGTCACCGCCGAAGAAATAACGTCCTTTAATCAGTTGGGGTACGCCTTTTCACCGCCGCATTCCACCCGGGATCATTTTGTTTTTATAAAGGACGCGCCCAAGTCCGCACGTTGACAGGGAATTGACGTGTACAAGGCAAAATGGTATATTGTATTCGGTTTAAACCGAATTTGCAGGAAACAGGTGACAATATGGAGCAACTTGAACTGATGCCGGCACGGATTAAAATAGCCGCTATTGTGCGTAAGGCCATTTTGTCGGGCGAATTTGCAGCCGGGTCGGAATTGTCCCTGACCGAAATGGCATCCAGGATCGGGGTATCCCGCACACCGGTGCGAGAGGCATTTCAGACGTTGGCCGCGGAGGGGCTCATCGAACTTCGTATGAACAAGGGTGCCGTTGTCAAAACAATTGATGAGGGCTTTATCCGGGACCACTTCAGCATCCGTATGCTTTTGGAAGGGGAGGCTGTTGCCCGCGCCATCCAAAACGGCATGGATGCGCAATCGCTGATGGCCCTTCATGCGACCATTCCGGCCGGGCAACACGTTATACCAGACGGCGTTTATGAACTATATAATCAAAATTTTCACACCGCTATCTGGATGGGCGCCAACAGCCAGAAGCTGTATAATCTTTGCGAGACATTATGGAACGGCCCTTCATTCAGCCGCGCGATACCCGACGAAGAGCACCGCAGAAAATCCATCGCCGAGCATCGCGAAATCATCACGTTTATAGCCGGCCATAACGCCGAGGCAGGCCGCAAAGCAATGGCCGCCCACATTGAACGGAGCATGCATAATATATTGGATGGCTTTAACATGGGGTGATACGAGCCTCCGACAAAACAGCGGGTATCCTGATAATTCTTTTATCGTCATTCGCCGTTATCATCTGTGGCGGGCGTTTGCCCGCCTGCATCCTCTTTTTAGTTTGACAAAAAACGCCGCACCCAGTCCTTCCGGCGTTTTATCGGGAGATTCGTATAATTCCGCCCGGATATCGAGCGACGTTTAAATTGATAAGCTGTACACACCGCCAAAATGTGGTGTGTATTTTTTATTATCCAGTTGACTTGTTGCGTTATATGCGTTAGAATCTAAATATCGTATACGATATACAGTTTTATGTTGGGAGGCAGGACAATGCACGCCATAGAAAAAATTCTCGCCAAGGCAAGCGGCAAAACAACTGTCACAGCGGGAGAAATCGTCACCGCCAACGTGTGTTTTGCAGAAATTAACGATCTATATTTACAGACGTTATATTCTTTTAAGGAAATGGGCGGCACCCGCGTCTGGGATAAAGACCGGGTGGCCTTCGTGTTCGACCATTATGCCCCCTGTCCCACCATTGAGTCGGCTCGAAATCACGCCGAAATGCGCGAATTTGCAAAAGAAAACAACTTGACCTACCATTTTGATATCAACGCCGGCGTTTGCCATCAGGTTATGCCCGAACGCGGGGTCGTCTACCCGGGTATGATTGTGGTGGCCACCGATTCGCACACCACCACCCACGGCGCATTCGGCGCGTTCGGTACGGGCGTAGGCGCAACCGATATGGCCACCATTCTGCTCAGCGGCTCGCTTTGGATGCGCGTGCCCGAAATCATTGAGATTCGCATTGAAGGCACGCCACCCAGGGGCGTTTATCCCAAGGACATCATTTTGCATATTCTCGGCCAAATCAAGGCGGATGGCGCGGTTTATAAAGCGGTTGACTTTACCGGCAGCTACGTCGAACAGCTTGATGTCGCCGGGCGTATGGTCATCTGCAACATGGCGGTTGAGATGGGCGCAAAAACCGCCTATATGCAACCCAATGATCTCGTGCTGGACTACGTAGGAAAAAGGGCGGTGCGGCCGTTTGAGGTGGTGCATACCGATGCCGGTTATGTTTATGCCGAGAGCCATGTGTTTGATATCAGCGGCCTGACCCCGCAGCTTTCGGTTCCCCACAGCGTCGATAATGTTTATCCGCTTCCGGATGTGGGCAGCGTCAAAATTGACCAAGGCGTCATCGGCACCTGCACCGGTGGGCGCGTGGCCGACATTGAAATTGCGGCGCAGATTTTACGCGGCAAAAAAATCCCTGGATATGTTCGGCTCATCGTTGTGCCCGCTTCCGCGGAGGTCATGCGGGAATGCCTGGACAAAGGCTATATTCAGGATTTGATGGACGCGGGTGCAACGGTTGCCTCCCCCGGCTGCGGACCGTGTCTGGGAGCGCATGAGGGCGTCATCGCCCCGGGTGAGGTGTGCATCACCGCCTCCAACCGAAACTTCCCGGGGCGGATGGGCAGCACGCAGGCGCAGCTTTATCTGGCCTCCCCCGCAACCGTTGCGGCATCGGTGTTAAACGGGTACATTACCGACCCCAGAACCGTTCTGTGAAGAAAGGAAGGCAGACATGAATTCGATGATTGAAAGCAAGGCCGTTTTGCTGGGCAACAATATTGACACCGACCAGATTTATCCCGGGCGGTTCCTCGCCCTTGTGGAGCCTTCGGAAGTTGGCAAGCACTGTCTGGAGGGGCTGGACGAAGAAACCCGCAGGCTTGCCCCCGGCAGTATTCTTGTGGCGGGCACAAACTTCGGCTGCGGCTCCAGCCGCGAACATGCGGTTATCACGCTGCAAAACGCCAAGGTTCAGGCCGTTGTGGCGGAATCCTTCGCTCGTATTTTTTTCAGGAATGCCATCAATCTTGGGCTTCCGCTCATCACCTGCAAAGGGATCAGCCAGGCGGTAAAAACCGGCCAGACGCTGCGCGTTGATCTGGAGGCGGGATCGGTTACGGTGCTGGAAACCGGCGCGGTACTACCCGCCGAAAAGCTGGGTGATCACATTCTGAAAATTATCCATGCGGGCGGCATAAAGCCGCTGTTCAGGGCCAGATATGCCAAAGAAGGTCTGGAATAAGTCTCTTTTGTTTAACTTCATACGCAACACTGCTTAAAACATCAAAAGATTAGCGCAGACAATTTTGCGTCTGTCAAGGAGGATAACGCCGACAGCCACAAATTTGGCCGCTAAGATATTGCGTTTTAATCAGTGTTGCGTATAAAGGGGGCGGGCATCAGCTATCTTTACAGCTGATGCCCGCCCCCTTCAGTTTGAATTCTTGTAAACCGGCGATGACTCCGCTAGGCCACTTTGGCTTTAAGGGGATTCAAGAAAAACAGCGCCAGCCCCAGCAGAATCACAACGATGCCGACACCCTGCTGAAAAGAAATCAACTCATGCAAGATCAGATAGGCCAAAAGGCAGGTGCCGACCGTTTCACCTAAAATGCTCATCGAGATCACCGTAGCCGGCAGCCACTTGAGCAGCCAGTTAAATATAAACTGCCCGCACACCGTTGAAATAAACGCCAACCCCAAAAACGCGCACCAGGCCGAACCGGGGTAACCCGTGAACGGCGTATGCAATAAAAGGGCGTAGCACGCTAAAAATACCGCGCTGCTGGAATAGCTGACAACCGAATAGGGCACGGCGGATAATTCTTTGCGCAGCAACTGTCCGATCAAAAAATAGATGCTGATAATGCCCGCGGCCAACAGGGCCATGGCGTCCCCCAACAGCGCCCGGGCGCTTATTTGAAAATCGCCCCAGCCGATCACAAAACAGCCCGCAATCGCCACCACACAGCCCGCCAGCGCGCGCTTGCCGTACCGTTCCTTGAGGAAAAATGTTCCCCATACAATTGAAAAAAGCGGCTGAAGCGTCACGAGGACGGTCGAACTCGCCACCGAAGTATACCGCAGCGACTCAAACCACAGCATATAATGTGCCGACAAAAGCAGGCCGGACAAAATCCCCAACCGCCATTGCTTTTGAGATAACCCCGAGAGCTGGCGCCTGCCCTGGGGGTTCATCAGCAAAAAGGGCAGCAGAATCAGCGCGGCGAAGAACAGCCTGAAGAACGCGGTGACTGCGGATGGGGCATTTGCCAGCCGCACAAAAATTGCGGAGGTGGACAGCGAAAGCACCCCAAACAGCAACGCAAAATAATAGCCGATATGCACGGATGAAAACCCCTTTTTGCAGTCAATGTGGCGGAACAGGCAGGAAGGGCCTGTTCCGCGTATCTATTATATTATAGCCTGTATGACGAGCAAAAGCCAGCTTCACTTTTTAGCCGATGATTCATTCTCCCCGGATATCTTGCGCGCCAGAACACAACCCCATATAGTCCCATTAGCGCCATCAGCAGCATGATAAGCGCGCGGGCTTATTTTTAAAGCAGGGTATCGGTAACATGCTTTTCCCTCGGCGGAAATGCCTTATCAAACTCTTCCAGCTCAACTGGGTCGACATGAAAGACGTCGTCCTCAAAAAAGCGACCGGTAATGCTCGTTAACGCACCTTCGTGGAGCGCCAGCGCCATAAAGGCGTCAAAGTTCGCACCGTCCCGCGTGGCAATGCCAAACTTTTCGGCAGCTGAAAAGCCAAACCGATGATAATAGCCCGGGTTCCCAAAAATAATAACGCCCGGATATTCCGTTGTTTTGGCGATGGCAAGTGTATGCCGCACCAGCGCGGCCCCGATGCCCTGCCCCTGACAGGCGGGCCGCACGCTCAGCGGCCCAAATGTCAGCACCGGATGAACACAACCGCTGCTGTCGGCCACCTGCGCGACCGAATACATAATATTTCCCACAATGCAGCCATCCCGAACCGCCACAAAATCGAGCTGCGGCAAAAACGCCTTGGATTGGCGCAGTTTATGCGCCAGAAGATGCTCGTCACAGCCGGGCTTGTAAACATCCCAGAAAGCCTCGCGGGTCAGCTTTTCCACCTCGCGATAATCCCGCTTTATTTCGGGGCGGATAATAACCGTTTTATTCATGCCTCCTGATCCCCTTCCTTTTTCACAATCATATTGCCTTCCTGATGCCGCCTCTCCAGAATACGCCGGGCCTTGCGGTCTTCCACCGTGTCAAAAATAATGGAAAAATCGTAATCTTCCGGATAGAGTTCGCTGGCCGGCACCTGTAGCTTGATGCGCTTGTGGTTGATCAGCTTTTTAACACCCTTGACCTGCACGCCAATTTCGCCCCGTCCGTTGGCCCGGGCGTAAACGATGCCGGTCTCCCGGGTTGGATACACCAATACGCTGTCGCCAATTTGAAACGTATCGCAGCGCGGTGTTTGGGCCTGCGGCGTTTTGGCGCCGATAATTTTAGGGGCCGCATTATTTTTGCCAAAGGCATCGGGGCGCTTTTGCGCCTGCGGCATGGGAAGGCTTTCAGCGGTCTGCTTGGTGTAGGCCGCCTCGCGCGCACGTTTTAACATAGGCTCCGGCATGCCCAGGCGCTCGGCGATATACAATGCGCAGCTTTCGCCCGCCGCGCCAATTTCGAGGCGGTAAAGCGGTTTTAAGCTCTCGCGGTCAAAGGCCATGCGGGCGTTGACAAGCCCCGGGGTATGGGCGGCATAGCTTTTAATCTCAGGGTAATGAGTGGTTGCGGCAAACAGGCAGCCCTTCGCGCAAAGCGCATCCAGAATCGCCACCGCAATGCCCATACCCTCGGCCGGGTCGGTACCGGAGCCCAGCTCATCGAGCAGCACCAGCGATTCGCCGGTGGCCTGCCGCAGAATGCCCAGCACATTTTTGATGTGGGCGGAAAAAGTCGAAAGATTTTCTGAAATGCTTTGCCCGTCGCCAACATCGCACAGCACCATGTTCTGCATGCAAAGACTGCTGCCCGCCTCTACCGGCAGGTGCAGGCCGCACTGCGCCATCAGCGACAGCAGCCCCACCGTTTTGAGTGTGACGGTTTTGCCACCGGTATTGGGCCCCGTGATGATAACGCCGGAAATATCGCCGCCCACCGTAAAATTCAGCGGGACTGCTGTGGCCTTATCCAGCAACGGATGTCGCGCCCCCACCAGACTGATGCGCCGGTCGGCTGTGATTTCGACGGGCACAGCCGCCATGGCGAGGCTGATTTTTCCTTTGGCAAAGAGAAAATCCAGCGTTTGCATCGTCTCAACATTGCGTTTTATAACCGGCAGGTTATCGCCGATTAAGGCGGTCAGCGTATAGAGGATGCGCCGAACCTCGCTGTCCTCCTCCACCTCCAGCGCATACAGCGCCGATTGCAGCCGCCCCACCGAGGCAGGTTCTATAAAGCAAGTGCCGCCGGTGTTGGAGATCTCAATCACCATACCGGTAACGTCGTTTTTATGCTCGCGCTTAACCGGCAGGGTATAGCGCCCCCCACGCATTGAGATAAAGCTTTCGGAAAACCATGCCTTGTTCTTGCGCAGAAGCGCCTCCAGCTTCGCCTTGATCTGGTCGGCGGCAACAGCGATTTGACGGCGAGTGTCATATAGCGCATCGGAGGCGCTGTCATTCAGCACCCCGTTTCTGACGCAGTTCAAAAGTGCGTTCTCCAGATCACCCAGCGGGTCAATGGCGCCGCCATACCACGCGATAGCAGAATCGACCGCTTCGGCCCTTTTTAAATAGGCGCGCATTCTGCGGCAGGCCGTCAAAAACGACAGCACGTGCTCTATCTGCTCTGGTGTCAGCATCGCATCCGCCTCAACCAGACGAATAACCTTTTGCAGTTCGGTCATGGGCGAAAGGGGCGGCGTCCCGGCCTGTTCTAAAATGCGCCGCGCCTGGGTGGTTTCGTCCATCCAGCGCCGGACCTCCGCTTCGTTGAGGCTGGGCGCCAGTGCAAAGCAGCGGTCCTTCACCGGCTCTGACTGTGCATTCTCCGCCAGCATGTTTAATATTTTATCAAATTCAAGCGTTTTGTAATGGGCATTCATAATTGTCACCTTCTTTTAAAACATAAAAAGCCCGCAAGGATACACCACACCTGTCAGTGTAGTATGCTCCCTGCGGGCAAAAAATCAATATATCGGCAGCACGGCAAGCACATTTATGATCATGTGGCACCATGCTGCATATTGAAGCGGATGAGCAGTCTGTCAGGCATGTTTTGCAAAAGGGTAACCCAAACCAGAGGGGTATTCCCCCTCCTGAGCCCAACCTTTTGCAACTCTATTTAATTAGAGCTCACCAAAACAGACAATACAGACATCAACACGCCTCCTAATCTTTTATGTTAAATATGCCACACCTTTTATACTATGTCAAGCGGCAGCCGCCTGTTATCGGCCATTGTCGTCAATCCGTTCTTGAGAAGAATACCAGATATACGTCCTGTTCAGCCGGGTTATCCGTATGCCTTGCCGCGTCTTGCCTTTTTAAAAACCGTAGTCGCCGTCGATAAAAATAACCTTGATCGTGTCCTTGACAAACTGCCCCGCTATCAGTACAAAATCGTTGCAAATGCGCTGCGGGTGGCTGCAATCCACACATCTACCAATTTTGCATGGGGGTATCCTTGCCCACCCGTTTGGCAGGGGCCCACGCCAGACCGCTTGCGCGGCTAAACGGCTTCGCTGGTCGCTGCGGGCGGCATGGATACCCGCAGCGACCAGCGAAGCCGTTCTTTCACACTTTTCCCCCGGTGCTCGCTTTACGAAATTCACTTCTTTGACAGTCTGTGCCTAGCATCTTATCAACCGTTTTGCTTAACGACCGGAATCCAGACCTCATATCGGGTGTTTTCCGGCGTCGGATCAAAATAAATCTCCACATCCGGGCCGTTGCCGTACTCATAGCCCGAGGTGGGCAGCCACTCCGTAATAATGCGCTGCTCCAGCGCCTGAATAGAGACACCGGCGCCCTGTCCGCTGAAGATGGCCCAAGTAGCAGCGGGCACGGTGTATTCCTCAAAACCGTCGGCAGGCAGCGTGCTCGCCACCGCAATATAATAACGCCACTGCTCCGCCACCCCATTGCAGGCACTGACACCCAAAACGCCCGTAGGCAGGCTGTTCATCAGGCTGCACAGCGTGGCGATGCTGCCATCCTGTGCCGCTTTGCCCCACAGCTTGGGTACTGCTTCAAAATTCTGCTCCATTTCCTGCGCCAGCGGCGCGCTAAGGCCCACAATGCGAAAAGCTTCCTTTTTCTCGATTCTGTAATCCATCTGTACTGCCCCTTTTATTGTAATATGGAAGCTGATGGGTGGAAAGGATGCGAGAATTCTGCCTTCTTCTCTGGCTTGAGAAGGGGCGAAGCCATGCACACCCTGAAACGCACGGTTAAAAGCGGTTGGCGATTCATAACCGTATTTTGCGGCGATATTAATAATCTTTTCGCTTGTGCTTTGCAAATCCACCGCCGCCCGGCTCATCCGCCTGCGGCGAATATATTCCGATAATGAAACACCCGCCATATACCCGAACATGCGCTGAAAGTGATAAGCCGAGCAACAGGCAATTCTGCCAAGCTGTTCATAATCCGGCCCGTCGGTGAGATGCGCCTCCATGTAGTTGATTGCGGCGTTGAGTCTTTTAATCCATTCCATCTACATCGCACTCCCTTTATGACAAAGATAGCAGCCTTAAGCAGCGGTGTCCTCGCATTCTGTGCACAAAAACGAGAGCTCCATACCCGCACCCTTACAGAATCTCCTGCACGCGCCCAACCTGCCCATCTTCCAGCATCACCTTTATGCCGTGGGGATGAACACTGCTTTTTGTCAAAATTCTGGCCACAATGCCCTCGGTCCGCTTGCCGGTGCGTTGGTCCGCTTTAAGCACAATGCGGACCCTTGCCCCGATTGCAATATCGGCCCGGTTTTGTCCGTTCAAAATGCGTCCCCCCTGTGCAAAAGAATAAAGGTTTCCGGCACATCCATCCGCTTGGCAACTTGCGCCACTGTCATGCCGTTTGTCAGAAAGCGTCGCACCACCGCCGTCATATTTTCACCCACCTCCACGATATGACCATCCGGGTCGTAAAAGCGCACCACCCACTGCCCCCACCTGTGTTCTTTGGGCGGATGTACATAGCGGATATCTGGCCAGCCCGCCAGCCTTTGGAGGAATCCGTCCAGATCATCCGCTTCAAAATAAAGTTCCGCCGAGTTGTGGAAAAGCTGAACTTCATCGTTGGATTTATTGATAAAATTCTGCCAGCTTTCCAGCTTCTGAAGCGCAACCGCATTGGAAAGCGTCACATTTGCGCCGAAATCCGCCGTGACGCGCAGCCCCATCAGCTCACAGTAAAACTGCTTGGCGCGCGCCATTTCGGCCACTGCCAGCAGGGTACACTTATACTGCATTTAAAGCTCCTCCGGCGCGGAAATGTCCTTGCCGACAAGGTCGACGACCCTAATAAATCCAGCCCGGTCCTTGATGGTGCTGCCCTGCGAGGTTGGGATGGCGATGATGCGCGCCCTGCCAACCACGTCCACAAAGGTTTTAACGGCGGGGGGAAAAGTATCCGCCCAGACTGGGAACACCAGAACAATCGGCCCATCCGCCACCGGTTGGGGGTAGCTTGCAGGCAGACTTTTTTTGCTCACCGACATAAATCCGCCTTTAATAAAGCCCACGGCGCCCGACCAGCTTTTTCCGTCCTCAATTCGCTGTGCGGTCACGCCATAGCGCGCAGCCAGTGTTTCAGCAATTTTTTTACTGCGGTTGGTGCGGGTAAAATAATAGACCTGCATAATTTTTACTCCCTATCTTTTTCTATCGCGTAAACGAGATGCAGCATCTCTTTTCCGTTGACATATTTGATATGTTGCCCGATAACAGCCATCCCCAGGCGCGCCGCCACCTGGCGCGAGGGCGTATTTTCCGGCCGGATGTCCGCTATGACCCGAGCGGCACCCAGTATACCAAAGGCATAATCCAGCCAGCCCTTTGCGCCCTCGGCGGCATAGCCCCTGCCCCAGCAGCACCTCGACAGAATATAGCCCACGCCCAGCTGAATGTCGCCGTCAATATCCTCATTGAGCAGGCCCATCAGACCAATCAGTGCGCCGCTTGCTTTTTCTATGGCGGCAAAATAGGCGTAGCCGTCGTTGGCGTAGCGCGACAGGCAACGGTCAATCCACTGCGTAATCTGCGCATCGGTAAAACCGTATTCCCACGCATACATCGTCTCAGCGTCGCCTAAAATGGGGCACAATGCGGCATGGTCGGCGTGGGAAAGGCGGCGAAAATTCAGGCGCGGTGTCTCCAACACCCACATGGCCATTTAACAGCACCTCACTTCCTGCAGTATTGCTCGGTGTAGGTCAGCCTGCCCCCAACGCGCTCGGAGCGCATCAGGCTAATGGCACTCACCGGGGCGTCGAATGGTTCCTCAGGCAGCAGCCGACTGTTGGGCGGCACAACAAGCCGCACCGTGCGCGCCAGTGTGACATGGGGCGAAAAACGGTGGGTTTCAAGACGGAACCCCGCCTTGGTCAAATGCGCCGACAGTTCTCTTTGCAGCGATAAAAGCGGCGCGTTTTCCTCCAGCCCAAGCCACCAGATATCGCCCTCATCGCGTTTAAAATGGCCGACATGATCAAAAACCAGCGTCATAGGCTGGACGGCGGTATTGTTCATCGCCTCGCGGACCGCTGCCAGCCGCGCGGGCGCCACTTCCCCTAAAAACGCCAGTGTCAGGTGCAGGTTCTCCGGCCGTGAAAAATTTCCCGTACCATATTTGCGCAGCCGCTGCTGCACGGCAAGAATGTTTTGCAGGGTACCCGCATCAAAATTAATGGCAATAAAAAGCCGCATGTTCACGCCTCCTGTAAAAGCGCCGTCAACGCCTGGGAAAATGCCAGGTTCTGCGCCTGCGTGCGCTTTTGGGGCCCCTTTAGCCGCCCGCCGCCACTGCGGATTTTTTTGGCCGTATGCCGGGCAAGCAACAACCCGTCAATATTATCCGCCGTGTAGGTCATGCCGTTCTGATTAAGCACCCGCGCGGTCCGCGCCAGGCACATGGCCGCAAGGCCGTAGTCCTGCGTCACCACAATATCGCCCGGCTGCACCAGATTAACCAGCGCAAAATCGACGCTGTCCGCTCCTTTTGAAAATATGAGCGTCTGTGCGCCGGGCTTTTCAAAACGGTGGGCTGTATCGCACAGAATAAGGCAGGACGCACCAAAGCGCCTGGCCAGCGCCACTGTTTCGTCAACCACAGGGCAACCGTCGGCATCGATTAGAATTCGACGATTCACTTTGAAGCCTCCAGAATTTCCTTTTGAAGTTTTTTGGTCAGCTTCTCGAACACCAGCCGGTAAGAATCATCACACATCTGCTTTAACTGCTCGTCCGAAAGATTACCACCCAGATCAATTGAATTCCAACAGCGCTTGTCACTGTAAAAACCGGGCAACACCTCCGCATGTGTTTTGCGCAAAACATCGGCCAGCATCGGGTCGCATTTAAGATTGATCAAATCTTTTTCGGCATAGGCAGGGTCATATTTATCTGAGGGGTGCATCACAGAGGCAAATAATTTACCGCCGACCTGATAGCGAAGCCACTGCCACTCCTCCTTAAAGTCTTTGGCAACACCCGGCTTTGCCATTAAGTACGCGTCCAACCATTCGTAACGGTTCATGTTGATATCAACTCCTTTCTCTGCGCCCCGGCGCGCAATAGTCCTGTACAAGCGCCGCGGTTTTGCAAAATTAGTAAACGTCAGAAAAATTTTTTCTCAGGCGCCGAACAGACTTTTAACGTTTACACAATTCTATCATGGCATGGCGCTAATTTCCATAGATCTCCACTGCGATTAAAATATTTAAACACTTTTAGCGCATCAAAGTCGCCGTCGAAACCAAGTGCCTCAATCCTGATTATGTTTTCCTGATCCTCATTTTTTAGCCGTAAAATGCGGACGCCATGCGCTTTTATACGCATGGCGTCAATCCCTTGGCGATATTGCAACTGGGAAATGGGTATTTATCTATTTTACGGGATATGCCGTTTTTATGTCGCTGGCCCCGCTGAGATAATCCATGCTCACATTATAATATTTCGCAAGGAGCAGCATGCGTTCAAGTGGGATTCTGGTCTTTCCCAATTCATAGTCCGAATATGTCTTTTGACCAACATTTAGAAGGTTTGCCACATCTGTTTGTGTCAAATCCCTGTCCTCTCTCAACGCGCGAATTCGGTCTGTATACTTCATCCTTATCACCCAACATCAGCATATTATAGAGCACATCACTCTATTGACTTTTAGTGTTATAAACTCTATAATGCTTGTGGGGGTAAGATTATGCCAGACTACAGGGAAATGTATTTGAAACTATTTAAGGCCTCTGAGCAGGCAGTCAATATTTTGATTGCAGCGCAGCAGGAAGGTGAGGAACATTATATCTCCTCATCGGCGCCCGAATGGGCGGTGGTCCCGTTACCGTCAGAAAATAAAAAAGGCGTGGAGGTGTAATTCCAGATTCACGCTCCTGTGTATAAAAAGATTTTACGTATTCTTTGCTTCCAAATCTCAACTGGAGCTGAAAGGGCGCACGTTCCAGCGGTCGGGCGAATGCCATCGACCGCTTTCATCTTCGGGGGCGACAGGCGGCTTTTAGAGCCGAAGGCGGCGAAAACCGCCTGTCAAGAGAGGGCCTCGGCCCTATAAAAAATCCCGTTTAAGCCCTTGCTTAAACGGGATTTTTGGTGTCCCCGGCGCGATTCGAACGCGCGGCCTTTCGCTTAGGAGGCGAACGCTCTATCCTGCTGAGCTACGGAGACAAAATTGGATTATGATGCAGGGCAACGCCCTGAAAACCATAGCTGATTATATAATGTTACACCCGCTATTGTCAAGAAACCAAATGCGCAAGCCGAAGGAACTACACGCCATTTTTAAAGGTGACACCCCTAAAACAGTCTCTTTCCAACTCAAAATAACATGAAACTCTTTTCCAAACGGGTAAAAGGTGTTATATTAGACAAGATAAACGTGTAGTTTCACGGAGGCAGAACATGAAGAAAGAAAAATCCTGCGGAGCATTGGTATATCGTTTCGATAGCGGCCGGCTGCTGTTGTTGCTGCTGCGCCATCGGCATGGCGGGCACTGGTCCTTTCCGAAGGGCCACGTGGAAGGCGCCGAAACCGAGGTGGAAACGGCGCTGCGCGAAGTCCGGGAAGAAACCGGACTGCACGTCTCACTTCAACAGGGCTTTCGGCACGCAGTGGAATATTACCCCAAGCCGGGTGTTAAAAAACAGGTGGTCTATTTTTTGGGCAAGGCCCTGCCAAACGAGCCTGCGGTGCGTCAGGAGATTGAAATCAGTGAGTTAAAATGGGTTGAATGGGATGAGGCCTTTCGCTGTGTGACCTTTAAAAATGATAAAGATCTTTTAAACATGGCCAAGGCGTATTTAGAAACCGAGAACATGGTCTGTTAATATGCCGCAACCAGTTTTAAGTAAAACGGTCCAACAGCCTTTTAGACGCCCGGAACCAACCGGACACGGCTAAAGGGAGGGCGCTTAAAGTGCCCTCCCTTTTGGCCCGTATGCCATTTTAATGCATGATCTGGGAAACGCCGTCCAGAATGATTCCGGCATTTTTCATGGCTCTCCCCGCTGTGCGTTTGATTTTTCGGGTCTGGCGCTGCATGGTGGTGGTATCGTTGCTGCTCATCATGTAGGCAGCGGTGCCTGCGATGATACCAACGGCAGCTGAAGTAATGGCGGACGTCATGTTTTTGTTCATTGCACATTCTCCTTGACTTTAAAATTGTGGGCGGTACTAGCTTGTACAAAAACAGCGTCTTTAGCCGCGAAAGTTTCTCCCAAAACGATTCTATGTTATTGACAAAAGCGGCATTTTCCCCAAGAAGCGGATTGTGCAAATTGTCTTTCAAGCTTTTTGTAAATTTTTCCCGGGCCAAATTCATCTACTTATGGCACAAATTGCATCTTCAGGAGACAAGTTGAATCGTTATATTTTTACAAGTACAAGCTTAGTGCCTGCCGGCTGCGGCCGGTTTGCACAACCCCTTTATTTTGGGTAATATAAATTTAACGAGAGAGGGATTTTAATGAACCGTCCTCAAAGAATTGCTGCAATTCATGATCTTTCGGGCTTTGGGCGCTGCTCGCTTGCCGTAATCATCCCTGTGTTATCCGCGATGGGCATGCAGGTCTGTCCTGTTCCAACCGCGGTGCTTTCAACTCATACGGGCGGCATGGGCGAGGTGGCGTTGCGCGACTTGACCGACTATCTCTCTCCCGCGCTGGCACACTATAAAAAGCTCGGCCTGGATTTTGAATGTGTTTACAGCGGTTTTTTGAATTCCCCGGAGCAAATCGACCACTGCCTTGAGTTTTTTAAAAGTTATCCCGATGCGCTGGCGGTGGTGGACCCGGTCATGGGTGACCACGGCAAGGTGTACCGCACTGTGACAGCCCTGATGCGGCAGCGCATGCATGAACTGGTTGCGGTGGCCGACGTTATTACGCCGAATTTAACGGAAGCCTGCATGCTGCTGGGGGAAAGCTATCAAACTACCCCCTTGACCCGTAACGACGCCAAAAGCAAGCTGGTGCGTCTCTCAAAGCTGGGGCCCAACTGTGTGGTTGTCACCGGTGTTGGGTTGGCTTCGGGCGAGGCCATGGTGAACATCGGCTATGACCGTGCGCGCGGCACATTCTGGTACATTCCGTGCGACTATGTCCCCGCATCTTACCCCGGTACCGGCGACCTGTTTGCCGCCGTGCTCACAGGCGCGCTGCTGCAAAACGACAGCCTGCCCATGGCGATGGCCCGCGCCACCCATTTTGCACAGGCCGCCATCAAAACAACTTATGGTTACGGCACCGACACACGTTTTGGTGTTATGCTGGAACCGCTGCTCGGCCAACTGGCCACCCATCAGGTCTACGCTGATTATCAAACACTATAGGCGCGCGCCACCTTCTTAAAGGGGCCGCCGCCCAAAGAAGGGAGCCGCTATGAACCGTTCTTCTAACGCTATCTATCGCATTTCGGTAATAGGTGTTTTATCCGCTATGGTTTTTGCTGCAAATTTTTTATCCATCCCCATCGGGGACATCACCCGAATCCACTTTGGCAATGTGTTCTGCGTGCTTTCGGGCCTGCTGTTGGGCCCCATCTCAGGCGGGTTGTGCGCCGGCCTGGGCGGCTTTTTCTACGACCTGTTTAACCCGCTTTATGCCGCCGAGGCACCCATTACATTTGCGATGAAGTTTGTGCTGGGCGCACTGGTCGGCGTTATTGCGCACAGCGGAAAAAGCTTTGGACAAAACCGCACGAAGAATATCGTCGGCGCTGTTGTGGGCAGCCTGGGTTATGTCGTCGTCTACCTTTTAAAGAATTTTATCAGCGAATATTATTTCCTGCGCAATCCCATTGAAACGGTGATGACCAAGCTGGCCATCAAGGGCGCTTCATCAGTTGTCAACGGCATGACGGCCGTTGTGGTTGCCCTGATTCTGCTGCCCGTGTTCGCCAAGGCCATGAAAACCGCGGGTATTTACCAAAAGTTGTTCCCGCTTGGGCCACAGAGCGCCCCAGAAAAATAATAGCAGGTTGATTACCGCAGTCTATATCCGTAGTTTCTACTGAGGACTGTCCTGAAAGTTGTTTTCGGGGCAGTCCTTTTATAGTCAAACGCACTTAAAAATCAGATTGTCCTTGCGGTTTGTTTTACGTCTCGCCGCGTTGTCCGCCCGCCTGTGTGCGCCGCCTTGCGGAGCCCACAATATCCCCGCAAATCCTGTACCAATTTTCAAGTGGTCTGGCTATGCGCCTGGGTGCGCCGCACAACGCGCGCGTTCATATCCCGATAAACTGCCTGAGGACGAAAATATGCCCGCAGACCTGTCGGCCTGCGGGCGATACTAAAGAGCGACTGACGTTACGGCACCGGATAACGCACCGTGGAATCCAAATAGATGTAATGCGCATCCTGCCCGGCATGCGCTGTTACCGTAAAGCCGGTCACCGCGTCGCCGTCATCCAAATATACCGGGGTGGCAATGGCGGTGGCGTAACTGCATGGGCCAAAGCTACCGGATTCGCCGATGTCCCGCTCATAAGAAATGGTGTAGGTATCCGCATTTGGAACGGCGTGGAACTGGAAACGCACCCCGTAGCCGGTGTCGAGATCTTCAAGGCTCAAGGCGCCTGCCTGATTGAGCTGCACCACAGACTTTGTCCATATGCCGGAATAAGACGACGGCGTATAACGGCCCGATGTGCTGACAGCGCGCACCTTAAAGCTGATCTCTGTCCCCGCCTGCCCGATCAGGGCATTCGTAATCGTGCAGCTGTTCGTATCAAGCGAAAGCTGCTGCCCGGAAACATTTAAAGCGCTTGACCCATTGATTACCGAATAGACCACGGTGTAGCCCGTAGCGTTGCTGACGCCGTTAAAGGCAAGCAGCGCACTGTTGTCGGCATTCGCCGTTATGGTCAGATTCCCGGGTGTTGACAGCGTTCTGCTGCCGGAGCCTGAATGATTACCCCCATTGACCGCCGCTTCGGTTTCACCGATTGCCCAGTTTTGTTCGCTGGGGGCGGCATAGCTGTTTTTAATCGTGATGTTGCGCGGCCGCTCTTCGTAAGAAACCTCATTGCTGCAAACCGTCAGCTGATTAACCGACCCAACACCCCCGATATGGGTGCTGGCGTTGGCAACAACCGTATTGATCAAACTGCCGCTTTCGAGCATCAGGTTTGTAACTTCATTGGTTGTTACAAGTTCCAGCATGCCCTTTAACAGGGTTACCTGCTGCCACATCGGCGCGCCCCGCTCGGTCGTCAGCATTTTGACGCCCGAATAATTGCTCGAAAGCCCGTCTTCGTTAATCGTCAGCTGATTTTTGGCTGTCATCTGATGAACGGTGGACGCGCCGCTGATCGTATAATCCGTGGTGCCGCTGCTCCGTTGCGCGATGAGCGCCATTGCTGTGACATCGCGAAGGGTCACCGTCTGTGCGCCGTTGACGAGAATACGGCCCTTCACCACGACATTTTCAAGCATGACGGAGCCATTGCCCACCGACTCCGATAGGACAAGATCGCCCGACACCAGCTTGTTCTTAAGCGTAACGCCGCCTGCGTTTATAAAAACATTGTAATAGGTCGCATCTTCGTCATGGGTCAGCGCGGCGTTAATGGCCAGATTTCGCAGCGGTTGGGCAGGGGCGCTGCTTGCCACATAAGTCTGCTGAACAGGCCGCGTGCTCTGCGCCGCAGCGGCTTGAGAAGATGACGCGCTGCTCTCACTCTTTGAGGAAGACGAAGCCGCGCTGCTTTGGGAACGCGAGCTGGATACGGGCGCCGGCTCGGAAGCTTGGCTTTCCGATATAGCGGCGGGCAGGTCGGTGGTCTCGCTCCAGACAAGCCAGAGCAACCCGCTTACGCAAACCACCAAGACCAGTGTGAGTGTTGTGACCACCCAAAGCTGCTTTCTTCCGCCGCGCGGATTAACCGAGTCTCTCATAGCTTAACGCCCCTCCGTTCTGATCAGGCCGCCTGACTTTCTTCAGACAAACGGTTTATTCCAAAACCTGTTTATAAAATTGGTTGATACTTAATCAGTGTAGCATAAAAGGTAAATTTTTTCATCTAAAAAGAAAAAATCAACGCACATTTTAGGACTTTTCCCGTCATTTCCCCAAAATTGCACGGTTTGGCGACAAAACCCCGCTCCAAGCCGCTTTTTTATTGTGTAATCGCACCGGTTGTGCTAGAATAGAATACCATAATGAGGTGATAATTTATGAACAAGGCAGTTGTTCTGATTTTATTCGGCGGTGCTTCGAATGAGCACGAGGTGTCGCTGCGAAGCGCGACATCCATCATCAATAACATTGACCAAAGCCGCTTTGAACCGGTGTTGGTCGGCATTACAAAGGACGGCCGCTGGCTGCTTTACCACGGCGGTGCAGACGGCCTGGCAACAAGCGACTGGCAGCAGAACACGACCCCCGCGGTGCTTTCGGCCGACCGCAGCACCCACGGGTTATTAGTGTTTGAACCCGGCGGGATGCGCACGATTAAAATCGACGTGATTTTCCCCGCCATGCACGGGCAAAACTGTGAGGATGGCGCAGTGCAGGGCCTGATGACCCTTTCGGGGATTCCCTTTGTCGGCTGTGGCGTAACCGCTTCGGCCCTGAGCTTTGATAAGATCTACACCCACATTGTGGCTGAACGAACCGGCGTGCCAATGGCCAAATGGCAGCCGGTCTGCCGTGAAGAAGACCTTGCCGCAGTGGAAAACCGTGTGGCACAGACGCTGGGCTATCCCTGCTTTGTCAAGCCTGCCAATTCCGGCTCCTCGGTGGGGTGTTCGCGCGCCGACGACGCTGCGGGCCTCTTTGCCGCGTTAGAACTGGCGTTTTCTGAAGACCGCCGCGCCCTCGTCGAAGAGCTGGTTACAGCGCACGAGGTGGAATGTGCCGTCATGGGCAACCTTGAACCCGTTGCCCCCACCACCGGCGAAATTGTCAGCCCAGACGGTTTTTATGATTATGACACCAAATATAAAAACGACCACGCCAAACTGTTTATTCCGGCCTGCATAGCCGAATCGAGCGCCGCGCGTGTGCGGGAGCTGGCGGTTGCTGTTTACCGGGCATTGAACTGCCGCGGGCTTGCCCGCGTAGATTTTTTTGTCAAACAGGATGGGACAGTACTTCTTAACGAAATCAATACCCTGCCGGGCTTCACCTCAATCAGCATGTATCCCAAGATGATGATTGCCTCCGGCATGACATACAGCGAAGTCATTACCCGTTTAATAGAACTGGCGCTCTTGGAGAAATCCAGCGCTTAAAGGAGACGTTATCTTGAAAAAAGAAGCCATGATTACCATTAAGGGCATCTACAACATCAACGGCGAAAAAGATGTGGTTGAACTTTTGACCTGTGGTGATTTTGATAAAAAAAATGACGGCTACTGGCTGAGTTATGACGAATCTGAGACAACCGGTTTTGAAGGCCACCGCACCACCCTGCACGTTGAACAGCACCGCGTAACCATGCAGCGCACCGGGCTGACCAACTCGCAGCTCGTTGTTGAAAAGGGCTGCCGCCACCAGTGTTCGTATGATACGGGCTACGGTGCCATAATGGTTGGCATCAACGGGCGGGATATCCGTTCAACGCTGTCTGATGAGGGCGGCGAAGTGGATTTTTCGTATGCGATGGATATCAACACGGCGCTGGCCAGCGAAAACCGTGTTATCATCAGGGTTGCGCCCCAGGGCTGTAAACAGCCGGGAGCAAACTGAATTGATGTTGGACACCACTGCCGATAAACGGCACAGGAAGGCGATAGAATGCGCAGCTTGGCGCATTCCCCAAAAAACACAGGCCATAAAAATAGGAGAGAACTGACTATGCTAGGACCGATTTCCCTCGCGAGCGAGGCGCTGCGCGCCATTGTTTCAAACGCGACAGAGAAGGCTATCACGAAGGGTGACCTGCCCGCCCCCCAAAACGGGCTGTCTGCATTCTTAATTGAACAGCCCGCCGACCCAACCCACGGGGATTTTGCGACAAATGCCGCCATGGCGAGCGCACGCACCTTCGGCAAGCCGCCGCGCGTTATCGCGCAGGCTATTATTGATAATCTTGCGCTGGCGGGTACGCACTTTTCACGCGCCGAGGTTGCGGGCCCCGGTTTTATTAACTTTTTTGTTTCCGACAGCTGGTTTGCCGATGTCGTTTCCAGAATTCTGGCGGAGGGCGACGCTTACGGCCGCACCGATTTTGGCGGCGGCAAAAAAGTGATGGTGGAGTTTGTTTCCGCCAACCCCACCGGCCCCATGCATATGGGAAACGCCCGCGGCGGCGCCATCGGCGATGGACTTGCTACAGCGCTGGATGCCGCCGGATACAATGTCTCGCGCGAGTTTTTGATCAACGACGCGGGCAACCAGATTGAAAAGTTTGCAAAATCGCTCGAAGCGCGCTACCTTCAGCATTATCAGGGCGAAGAAAATGTGCCGTTCCCCGAGGACGGCTACCACGGCGCCGACATTAAAATGCGGGCCGAACAGTATATTGAATTAAATGGTGACAAGCTGTTAAATCTCGATTCCGAAGCGCGCAAGCAGGCTTTGGTCGAATTTGCGCTGCCCAGAAATATCGAAAAAATGAAAAGTGACCTTGGGCGTTACCGCATCAGCTTTGACCGCTGGTTCTCAGAGACGTCGCTGCACGAATCGGGCGCTGTCAAAAAGGCGGTTGAGATGCTGACCGAGCGCGGTTACACCTATGAAAAAGACGGCGCGATCTGGTATAAAAACGCCGAGGTGCAGACGCAGGAGCTTCTGGCACAGGGGAAGAGCCAAAAGCAGATCGACCAGCTGGAGCTTAAAGACGATGTGCTGGTGCGCGCCAACGGATTCCCAACCTACTTTGCCGCGGATATCGCCTACCATGCCAACAAGTTTGTCGACCGCGGTTATGAAAAATGCATCAACGTCTGGGGCGCCGACCACCACGGCCATGTTGCACGCTTAAAATGCGCGCTCGACGCGCTGGGCGTCGGTGGGGACAAGCTGGATATCGTGTTGATGCAGCTTGTGCGTCTGACCAGCGGCGGCGAGCTTGTGCGCATGAGCAAGCGCACCGGCAACGCCATCACGCTTTCAGACCTGCTGGATGATGTGCCGATTGACGCTGCACGGTTTTTCTTTAACATGCGTGAGCCCGGCTCCCAGCTCGATTTTGACCTCGACCTCGCGGTGGAGCAGTCAAACCAAAACCCTGTATACTACGTACAGTATGCGCACGCGCGCATCTGCTCGATTGTAAAGAACCTGGCGGCCGAAGGCGTCGAGCCCCGAAAATGCAGCACCAATGAACTGCTGCTGCTTCAGGAACCCGAAGAGCGCGAGCTGGTCCGCGAACTGGCTGCCTTCCCGGAGGAGATTATCGCCGCAGCTAAAAATTATGACCCGGCGCGTCTGACCCACTTTGCTATCGAGACGGCCACCCGATTCCATAAGTTTTATAATTCCTGCCGTTGCAAGGTTGATAACGAATGCCTGATGCAGGCGCGTTTAAATCTCTGCCTCGCCACCGGCCAGACCATTAAAAACGTCCTTACGATGCTCAAAATCGATATTCCCGAATCGATGTGAGGGTATATCAGAGGGCACGGCAACTGCCGCGCTCTCTGTGTTTTTTTGATAAAGTCCCGTCCACTTAAAGCAGTGCGTGCAAAAGCTGATACCGCTTAATACGGCTCCGAAAACCCTGCGCGGTTTTCTCTGCGAAAAACAGTGCTTCTGCCCGTTTTCCAGCCAGACTTTCTGCCTTAAAACTCAAGACGCAGCTTTCTGCATTACCGCAACCGGATGATTGACAAACACGCGCAATTGCGCTACTATACTGCTCAGGCGTATATCGGAAATGGTGGCAGCTTTCCGTACGCTGTGTTGTTGTGCATTTTTTGCGCGACGCGCGGATCAGCGTATGGTCTTGCCATAAATTTCACCGCTATCCGCTTCATGTTTTGGAGGCACCCATGAAAAAAATCTCCTTACGCAATCTCGTCCGCTGCGCAATGATTGCGGCGCTCTACGCCGTCATCTCCATTGCCTTTCTTCCGCTGGCTTTTGGCGCGGTACAGGCACGCGTTTCCGAAGCGCTCACCCTGTTGCCGGTGCTAACCACACTGGGCATACCCGGCGTGACGCTCGGCTGCCTTATTACCAACACCTATGGCGTAGCGGCCGGTGCGAATATCCTTGGTGCCGCCGATATTCTCTTTGGTACTGCGGCTACATTAATTGCCGCCCTGATGACCCGGGGTTTGCGCAAGTACCGTTTTAAGGGACTGCCGGTGCTGGCTTCACTGCCGCCCGTGATTGTCAATGCCATTGTTGTTGGCGCAGAGCTGACCTTTGCCGAGACAAACACGCTGTTTTCACCGCTGTTATGGATTAATATGTTTCAGGTCGGCTTGGGGCAGCTTGTTTCCTGCACGGTGCTGGGGCTGGTGCTTATTTGGGCACTGGAGCGTGCGGGGCTTGATAAAAAGCTGTTTGATTAATTGACCTTCTTAAAATGCCGGCGCAAGACTGCACCGGCATTTTTAATATTCTGCTTGAACCTTGCCCATTTCGCGCAACCGCCAACCGAACCGGCCAGAATTTTAGTTCAAACGCCTTTATCGCACCACCAGGCTACCGATCATGCGCTGGGCGAAGCATTCGATTCGCGCCCCGATACCCGGCAGCTTGAGGGCCGCACCGGGGTCATTGGCGGTCTCCAGCAGGCAAAATTCCGGCGGCAGCCAGAAGCCTTTGTTCATGCAAAGGGCGGAAACAAGCTGCGCCGCTACAATATCCCCACCGGAATAGCCCGACACCACAACACCGAACAGCGCCTTTCGGTCAAAGGATGTGGTGCGATATAAGGCGGTCAGCCGGTTGATGCAGGCTGTGAGATTCGCAGACAGCGCATCGTTATAATTGGGGCACAGCATCACGAGCGCGTCAGCCTCGCGAATGGCCGGATAAACCTCCTGCACCATGACGCCGCCATAAAAGCACTCCCCTTTTTCGCCGAAGTGCAGGCACATGGTATACGGACAACCGGAACAGTCCTCCATCGTGCCGTTGCGCAGCCCAACCTCGGTGACTTCGCAATGGGGCGGCAGCATCTGCTTAATTCGGCTCCAGAGTGCCATCGTGTTGGAGGTGCGATAGCTGGAAGCGTGCAGCACCACAATCTTCGGCTGCGCCTGCCGCGGCGGCTCAAAATCCAAGATTCGGCTGATGAGATCATCAACCGCCAATTGATAGGCTTCCTCAACTGTGCAGCCGGCGTTTTTGGCCTGAACGGCGAAATTGCGCAGCGAGCCTGTCGCCTCCACCAGCGAGCGACCGGGGAAAATGCACCCGGCCCCGTTGGCCGAGAGCACCAGATCGCGCCCCAGCGCCTTGGTGTACAGCTCGCCCGCCCCATCCACCAGCACACCGGCAACACTGCCTTCCAGCTGCCCGGGATGCGTTCGAAGCTGTGCAAGCAACCGGTACATCGCCGGGTTCACACCGGATTCATCCAGCGCCGCCGCAAATAAAATACGACGGTTTTGCAACGGCCGGCCTGCGTCCGGTTGTGTGATGATTTCGGTGGGGCGGCCCTTCAGCGCACGCATTAATGTCCGATTCAGCCTTTCCGCCATTGCTGCCTCCGGACAGACGACGGTCAAAATTTGCGTCGGCATCAAATCATCTCCTTAAATGATCGCGGAAAGTGTCTGCTCCGTTTCCAGCAGCCTTTCATACAGGGCGTCCGGCAGCGCCAGCCCTTCGGTTTCAATGCCTGCCGGGGTGAACCGGTTGCGGCAGCCAAACCAGACGCCGCCCAGGCAAACCGAGCCGCAGTGCCACTGCCCCCGCAGCGTCAGCAGGAGCTGAAACGCGCCCGAGGACAGCGCCGGGGCCACATAGGGCTTAAAACCGATTTCGCGAATGCGCAGGTTGGCGGTTTTGACCAGCTCGGTCAGCTCGCGCGAAAGGGCGTCGTCGTAGGAAGAAAGCGCGTTGGCGATCACCAGCCCTTCCCCGTGGGGGCCAAAGCTGCGGCCCTCGGTTAAAAAGCTGCGAAATCGCTCCTCCTGCTTTGCAAGCGCGGCGGCGCGGGCATTCATGACCCCAAGGCCAAAGCCCTGCACCTGCTCGGCCAGCAGGCCCTGCCCGTCCCATGTGCCGTCGGCCCCTTGATTAGAGGCGAGATAGGCCGCCTTGCACAATGGGTCCACAGGGTCGGATAGCACGATAAACAGCCCTTTAAAATTTGCGGCACGCGCCATTTTGGCATAGTGCTCAACAATGGCGCGGTTGGCGTCAAACTGTGCCATACGCACATCGCGAACGGCACTGCCCACAGCGGGGATGGCCTTAGTCGCTGCAAAAATAAACACATCGCAATCAAACAGCTGCGCCATGTCCACCGCCTCCACACCGGGCAGCGCGTCGTAATCCCACGGCCAGGCAATCTGGCTCATCTCCGCCGTCCAGCGCGCAACCGTGCCGCCGTTTAAGTCGCAGATGCCGATGGTTTCAATGCAGTCGCCCCCCAGCAGCTTTAGCCCGGTGAGCAGGGTGCCGCCCACATCGCCCACCGCCAGCAAATGAACACGGTTGCGTTTGGGGCAAAAGGCGGTGCGCGCGTCAGCCTCGCGCCAGCGGGGGTGCCGGTGGTTTACGGCGCGCAGTGTGCGCTGCTCAATACGGTCCAGAATATCGACGGTGATCGGCGCGGCATCGCCCGGAACGCGCGCGGGGTCAAGCCAGGCAACCGATTCCGGCGCCGAGAGCTGTTTGAAGTCCGTGACGCAAAAGGCGGACCGCCGGTTTTGGGGCGGGGCGTCAAACAAAAATGTCAACGGCGTCCCGGGCGGGGGCGCCTGAACTTTTTGAAGCGGCAAAACGGGTGAAAGCGCCGCGTAAATTCGGCCGTTTTCCTGATAATAATGCATGTTATCACTCCAATACATCGCGCATACGCATCAGCATTTTAAGGTCGTTTTCCAGGTAGGTTGAAGCCGGCAGATTCGAGTCGTAATAAAGGCAGCTGCCCTTATCGGGAGAAAGGGGCAGGATAACCGCCTCGCTCAAGCGCGAAAGGGTCAGGTTGCGCGCAAACCGCCCGCGAAAATCACTTTCCAACGCCTTGATGATGTCCCGGGAATTTTCAATGCAGACCTGTGAGAATTTAAACACCGCCGCGCGCCCGCACTCTTTATAGAATTTGGGGAATGCATAGGGCAGCACAAGATTGATGGCCGGCGTCAGGCCGGGCACCGAGGGCTCGTCGCGGCCGACGGTATCCCCGCCGATAAACGGATACATGGTCGATTCCACAAACCAGGCCCGCAAGTTGGGCACAAAGTAAACACAGTCGGCCTTCATGCCCTTGGTCCGCATCAAATCGCGGCCCTTGCCGCTCATAATACCGACGAGCACTCTGTCGATAGCAACCCCCTCGTGCTCCAAGAGCGGAGAAAGCGCATTGATTCGGTTGCCGGAATGCAGCAGGTCATCCACAAGGATGGCCGGGCGGCAAAACGATTTGATGGTGCGTATCTGGCTCTCAAGCGGGGCGTAGCCCGGAAACGCCTCAATAACGAAGGAATGCAGGTCCTGCGCAAAGACTTTATCGGTATGAATTGTCTTTGTAACGGTGTTGGGAATGGCGTTGCCGCGCAATATCTTACCGAAGGGAACGCACATCTTCTCGCCCAGCACGCGTGGAACAGCGGGTTCGGCGGGCACATGGTTCGTCTCCACAATTTTGCGCACCAGACGGTGATAGATGACCTCGGCGTTTAAGGACAGAATCAATGTGCCGGGGTACAGGCCGGTCAGCGCCTCCTGCATGCGGATATGCGCCTGCCGAATAGCGTCCAAAACGCTGGTACTCGACGAAAAGGGCTCCTTGAGGGTGGTGGCCAGATTCTGAATCAGCACAACGGGCGAACGCATATCCACCAGCAGCAGGGGTCTGTCACCGCCAACTTCGGCTATGACAAAGCCCTGGCGGCGCAACAGGTCGATGATGGCACTGTCGTGCGCGCGGTCTGTGGGGTAGTAGACCGCGTAGCCGCAGTCCTCCGCCATCGCGCGGGAAAGCGCTTCGGTTATCAGCAGCTGCCCGATATTATAGCTGCCGTTACTCTGGTGCACCAGATGCAGGCCGGTCAGCAAAAGGATGCGCCCCGCGGTGTGCTCGCGCACATAATTGGTAAGCCTGGCATCCTGCAGCGCGTCATATAAATTGATGGCACTGACAATACGCAGGGTCAGATAGCCCAACATGCGCTCGCCGCTTTCGGTACCGCGCAGGATGATAACATCGTCGCGCATATCAAAGCGCGGTGGACGGTTGTTCGCGGAGGAAACAGCGGCGATAAGCTCGGCGCGCCGCGCGTCGTCCGGATGCTCCGTCATTGAAAAATCAAGGTGCCCGGCATGATAAAGTCGCTTATACTGCGGCTCACGCAGATACAGGCTGTTTCGGTAGATATAGTCCTGTACGGTTGGATCAATCAAATTCGAGATATCGCGCCCGAGGTCGATATTTTCACGGATCCGCGTGGAACTGATATCCTCCAGATAAGTTGGAAGCTGCAATTGCAGTACCTTGCCTTCAATGCATCGCAGGTCGGCCTCCGTTTCGGGGCCGTCGGCGCTGCTGACGCGGCGAAAGACGATGTGGTTCATCTCTTTCACGCAGCCGGGCACGGCGGCGGCCTTATAGGACGAAGCATTCGCCACCACATCGCTGCCCACCGCCAGGTACAACTCCCGCCCGTCAAAAACCTGCCGCAGGCGGTCTAAGTCGCCCGGGTTCGCCAGATTCACCGGCAGATCGTGCGGGAAGAGATAGACGTTAAAGGTATCCGCCACCGACATGTTGACAATCTGGCGGCGCACAAACGCCGGCTGGGCCTTTTTGGACCACGAAAATTCATCGATGGCCAGGTAGACCTCAAAACCCAGATCGCGGATGCTTTGTACAATGCCTTTGTGCGAAAGCGAAAACGGGTCAAAGGTGCCCGGAAAAAACGCGACCCGCTCTGGGGGCGCAAAACAGAACGGCCCATCCTCAATTTTATACAGAACCAAAAAGCGGTAGATGTGAGAAAGTGCGGCGGCGGTGTAAAAAAAGGTCAGCTCCCGCTCCTCGTTTTCGCTGATGAGGCAAAGCAGCTTTTTAGCCACCAGAATAAACAGGGCGGATTTATCCGCGTAGGTCATCACGTTGGAGCCGAACAGTTCCTCGCCTAAAATACGCAGCGTCTCCTGCCGCACTGGCTCGCGGTAAGAGGCCAGCCCCTTGAGCAGCAGTCCGGCCAGCCGGTTGCGCCTTGCCTTGAGCATGGCGGCGTCCTGCTCAAAGCGGGTGCTGTAAACGGCATAGCCCGCCAATATGGCGCCCACTGTATCCAGTGCGGCATTAACCGCAATACTGTTGGCGGCGCAGAGCAGGTTTTCCATCTGGTCAATCAGCTCGTCCAGTTCCCGGGGCGGCAGCCAAAGCGCAAAGCGCCCAAGGTATTCGGGGATGTATTTGGACGGTTCCGACTGCCCCGTCTCCAGCGCTTTTGAAAGCTCGACCGCAATTTCATTGCGGCGCTCCGGCGTCAGCTCCGGCGCCATAGCCAGCAACGAAGTGCCCGCCATACGGCGCACCACCACGTTTTCGCTCATCTTAATCAGGTTGGAAAAATGGGTGGCAATGTGCAGAATATTGGTATGGTTACCCTGTTCAATCAAATCGAGCAGATATTCTACACCCACAGCTTTCATAATCCATGGCGTGGCCGTTTTAAGATTATCTAAAAAGATGTTGGATACAGCCGACTGGCGACTCAGAAAATGATCCTGCGCGGTGGTATCGTATCCCGTTATACGCCCCAGGTGCACCTGTAAAAACAGCAGCGGCGTGCTGCCTTCACAATCGGCGTTTTCCGCGGCGCGGGCAATCTCCTCACGCAGTACGTGCTGTGGCGGCAGAATGTCAAGCAGGTGCCGGAACAGCCGCAGCGCCGCCGCCTTTTGGCGGGGCTCCCCATTTTTTAGCCACCACATCGCAAAATGCGCCAGCCTTTCCGATTGGGCCGCACCGCAAAAAGCTGCCGGAATATTCACAACGGTATCCAACAGTGCAAAAGCCGCGTCCGGTTCCACCGCCTGAGGGTTTTCGTAATGGCCAAACAATTCCGCCGCAAAGACGGCGGCGTCGGTATCGGAGCAGGAATCCAGCAGCGCGTCTATCGCCAGCTTTGCGGTATAGCGAATTTTGCTGATCTGCTGCGGGGTCAGGCGGGGGTCCGGGTAGATCAGCCGGTTAAAATATTCGCGCCACAGCTCATAATGGCGGTTATCGCCGGGGGCCGGTTCACATCCCGCGGGCTGCTCCTTGCGGTAGCCCGAGTGAAAACCAGCCAGAATGCGGCCGATGAGAGAAGCCGACTGCCGACGGATGTCCCCGTCGGGGTACATCAGCAGCTCGTACAGAAAAGAAAGTGTCTGTTCTTTTTGCGCAGTGCTCCAGTAGGTGAAGTATTCTTCGAAAACCGAAACGTAGGCACGCAGCCGGTCCGGGGATTTTTCGCTGCGGGCAGCTTCCAGAATATTGCCGAACAGCTGGTCGTGGCCCAGTCGGTGCATCAGCCGGATGTTATGGTCCACCGCGCGGTAGCGCAGCGCCGCCACGGCTTCCTCCATGCTGGTCAGCGCCGCATCCTTGACAGGGGCGGGTTGCACGCAGGGCAGCTCCAGCGTGGTATCAACGCCAAAGGAGGCCATATACGCCTCAAAATCGTGCAGCTTGGCATAAACAAACTGGTAACGCCGCCGCTTGGCCGCATCAACATTATCCAGCTTGCGTAAAATAACGTCAAATGAATCAGCCAGGGAAAATATCTCCGAAATCTCCTGCCCCTTTTCGTCGCGGGACTGTTTGACCCGAAAATCAGCGTAAACCAGCAGCAGCGACTCAGAGGACAGATTTTCTATTTCAAGATCCCACACCGAATGGTTTGCCGCAATGCGGCCGGCGTCATGAAGCCCGCGCCGCGCACACCAGATATCGGTGTAATGATAATGCAGATAGGGCACCCGCTCGCCAACCTTGCAGCCGAATTTTCCGATATCATGAACGGCGGCTGCCGCCGACAGCAGCGGCAGGTCGACCAATCCGCCCGCGGCCCGAAAGGCCCGGGCGCAGGTCATGGACACATGGTGTACACCGGCAATATGCTCCAGCGTGCGAAACGGTGTCGCCTCGTGGCCCAGCCGCAGCAGTTCATAGACAAAGTCTTCCCTGAACCACGCGCAAAACCGGCGGTATTCTTCTGCACTGTCACTGCCGTTTAGCTCTTCTTGGGTGCAAAAAGCAAAATCATATTGCGACGAGAAAGGCAGCACCGCCCGTTCCTCATCCAGCATCTGCTGCAAAATACGCAGGTAACACAGCGCGCCGTCGCGCTGCCGGTCATCATACCTTTTTTCGGCTTGAGGGAATTGCAGGGCATTGACGACCTGATAGGCACAGTTGAGCCATCCCCCGGCGGGTTCGGGGACCATGCAATCCAACAGCGGGCGCACCACATCCAGAACCTCGCTGCAGGTCATGCGCCGCCGGATGGGCAGCAAAACGGCCACCGCCTGTGCCCAGTCGACACGTTCAAACAAAATGGCGGCCGACCGTGCGGGCATTGCCAGTTTATTCAAAAAGCGTTTGTCAATCAGCGCCTGAAAAACACGTGCGCCAACCTGCCGGGGAAAATAATCTTCCATGGTATCCTCCAAACTGCCCGCAGGGGCAAGCTGTTAATTATAAAAGCCAGCGCTGCCGATCATGCCGGCACGCATTATGATGCCCCAAGCACCGGATGCGCAGCGGCAAAATCGTCTGTTAACGGCACTTGATCTGCCAAGTGGCGCACCGTTGAATGCGCTTGCCGCAAACGCTTTTTGGCTGTTATACCATAAGCGCAAAGCGCGCGATGGTATAATTGTCCATCAAAAGGCGGTCGCCAGGCTAAGCGGTGAGCCGTTGGATATCAACGTGTGTAATAGCGGCCTTGCGGCTATTATACCGCACCTGTAAGTATGAGAAAAGAGAAGTAGATAAAAAAGTTCAACGCAAAGGCTATTATTTGCGTAAAACGCACAAATTCATCCGTGAAATTGCGCAGGCACCCGGCCGGATTTACGCAGTTATCAGGAACCCCGCCGGCCGATTCCGTTTAAAACGGTTCTGGCCGGCGGGGTTCCTGATAACATAAGTGCGCTGACAAAACGTAAAACGCAGTAAGTGCGGATCAATTAAAGGGGCGTGTTTAACAGCAAAAGAATTAACGCCCGATCGCATTGCCATCCTCATCCAGATGAATGCGGGAACCGGTAGCTCCGCGCTGTCCCTGATACTTGCCCCGATATGGATTTTCAGCGTCGCGGTCGAGCTGCGCAAACACCAGCTGCCCAATTCTCCGCCCCGCTATCAACTCAATGGTACAGCTGCTCGCATTGAACAGCTCAAGCGTGATTTCCCCCTCAAAGCCGGGGTCGACCCAGCCTGCGTTCTGAATAAACAACCCCAGCCGCCCAATCGAGCTGCGACCTTCCACAAATGCCGTCATATTGTTGGGCAGAACAAAATATTCCATTGTCGTGGCCAGCACGAAGTGCCCGGGCGGCAGCAGATAACGTTGCGCCCTTTCGGTGCGGTAGCTGTTGG
Organism: Bacillota bacterium; assembly: GCA_023457355.1. GTDB lineage: Bacteria > Bacillota > Clostridia > Oscillospirales > Ruminococcaceae > Yanshouia. The sequence continues at coordinate 37,088 of JAEWLW010000020.1, forward strand.
CGCTGTCCATTTTAACCGGTGCATCGCCGGAGACAATAATGCTGCTGAATGTATTTCCCAAGCGGATATCGACGCTTGCGGGCTGAATCTGCGTCGTTTCCAGCGGCTCGATTTTGAGCGCACCGCTCGATAACAATAAACGTATACTTTTATCCGATAAGATCACGGGGCTGCCTCCTTGGTTTATCCATCATAAAACTGCGGCCGGATGCTGCACATGCTTAAAACTTCTGCCTGGCCGCCACGGCGCACAGCGCCTTAGAAATTGCGCCCGCCAGCACGCAGCAGGCAATGGCCTCTATCAAACCGTTGACCCCCACAAAGGCCAACACAAACGAAAAGACACTCCCCGTGCCCATTCCGGCAACAATCTTTTGTATAAAATCGGTATGGTAAAAAAACAAGACCAGAAAAGTCATGAAGAACACGGTGTTAAACAATGCCCCCAAAAGGCTGGTGGCGGCAAAGGATAACAGTTTTTTCTTATCCAGCCGTGAAAGCGCCACGAAGACAACACCGGTTAAAAAGCCCATCGCAATGCGCGGAACCAGACAGGTTAGGATGGTGCCGACGGGGTTTATTCCCATGAGTGCCGTGCCGAAAGGCTCCAGCCCAAAGCATTGTATCAGCGATGTAACCCCAAACGCCAGTCCCAGCACGGCGCCTGTTACCGGCCCCATGACAATAGCGCCGATAATCACCGGCACCGGCAGCAACGTAATGCTAAGCCCCCCGGTCTTAAAGTACCCCAGTGGCGTGAACGCCATAACAAAAATGATTGCCGTCAGCAGTGCCGTACGCACCATTTTGCCCGCGCCGTTCTTTCTCTTGAGTTTTGACATTTTTATTCTCCTCGCTGCCGCTCGCCATGCCTGGGATGCGGCGCATTATTTAGAACCGGCCCGCAGCGTGATGTGCCTGTCCGGCTTGCTATACATTTTTCTTGTAGATGGCCAGCAGGCCGCTCAGCAGCAGATCGTTATCTATTGTTACCTGATGGCGGCAGTGGGGAATGACGGCGTTTGCCAGTCCGCCGCAGGCCACAACGGTTTTAACCTCGCCAAGCACCTCTGAAAAACGGTCGATCATGCCGTCGACCATTGAGGCCGTGCCCAGAATACTGCCGGACATCATGGCATCCACCGTCTCGGTGCAGATGACCTTCAGTTCACTGCTCAGGCCGATTGCGGGCAGCAGCGCCGCGCTTTTGGCCAACGCGCCCAGGGAAACCATCACACCGGGGGCGATTGCGCCGCCGATATAGGCTTTGTTGGCGTCCACCACCGTTATCTTGGTCGCCGTGCCAAGGTCGACGATAATGGCCGGCAACGGATACTGCGTCATAGCGCCCACCGCCGTGCAGCACAGGTCGGCCGCCAGCGTGCTCGGGTCGTCTATGCGGATATTCAGCCCGGTCTTGACGCCGGGGCCAACCGCCAAAACCGGAATATCGCCGAGCATCTTGATCGCCTGTTTCATCACCGGCGTCAGGTTTGGTACCACCGAGGAGATGGCCGCGCCGGTCAGCACGTTGGCGTTGACATCGTGGAGTGCAAAGATATTGGATAAAAGTACGGCGTGCTCCGTATCTGTGCGCAGCGGGTCGGTCTTAATCCGGGCGGAAAACACCAGCCTCTCTTGCTTATGAACACCAAAAACAATGTTGGAGTTGCCGATATCAATCGTTAAAATCATAAACACGCCTCCGCAGTGGTTTTTTATGCATTCCAATAATAAGCCCTGTGCGCCGTTTTTGTCAAGAAACGTCCCCATTCGGGCAAGCACAATAAAAATCCTCGAATTTTATGCCAAATCTGGCGTAATTACCGGATTTATGCTATAATGTTTACTACTTATGAAATCGACATAAACGCAACGGAGGGATGCTAATGGGTCGCGTTATTGCTGTCACCAACCAAAAGGGCGGCGTGGGCAAAACCACAACCGCAGTCAATCTGGCCGCATCGCTCGGAGACATGGGGAAGAGGGTGCTTTTGGTGGATGCTGATCCGCAGGGCAATTCTACCAGCGGCTTCGGCGTAAATAAAAAGGATCTGAAAAAGTCGACCTATCATCTTTTGGTTGAGGGCGCGCGCGCAGAAGAGATCAGGCTGGCCACCCCCTTTAAAAAAGTGGACATCCTGCCCGCGGGCATTGAACTGGCCGCAGCGGAAATCGAGCTTGTCGACCTGCCGGAGCGCGTTTATAAGCTGCGGTCGGCCATTCTTCCGGTCAAGGAGAGCTACGACTATATTTTGATCGACTGCCCGCCCTCGCTGGGGCTGGTCACGCTCAACGCTTTAACCGCCTCGGATACGATCTTAATCCCCATTCAGTGCGAGTATTACGCGCTGGAGGGGCTTTCGCAGCTTATGGCGACGGTGCGTCAGGTCAAGCGGTTGTATAACGCCAGAATTGACATCGAGGGCGTACTGCTGACCATGTACGACGGGCGGTTGAACCTGACACTGCAGGTGGTGGACGAGGTCAAAAAGTTCTTCCCAAAAAAGGTTTTCAAAACCGTCATCCCCCGCAACGTCCGTCTTTCGGAAGCGCCGGGCTTCGGCATGCCGGTGCTTTATTACGACCGCATTTCCAAAGGCACCGCCGCCTATTGCGAGCTGGCTGAAGAAATGCTCAAAAACCGCTCCTGATAAGCAACTTAAAATGAGGATGTGAACGCTATGGCAAAACCAAAGCGCGGTCTCGGCAAGGGGCTAGAGGCGCTGTTCGCCGATAACGATACCGCAGACGTTTCAATCTCCACCCTTGCCATCGGCGAGATAGAGCCCAACCAGGATCAGCCCCGAAAGGAGTTTTCTCCCGAAGCGCTGTCCCAGTTGGCCGAATCCATCAAGGAACACGGCATTTTGCAGCCGCTGGTGGTGCGCCCCCGTCCCAATGGGCGCTATCAGATTGTCGCGGGCGAACGCCGCTGGCGCGCCTCGCGCATCGCGGGCCTTGCGGAGCTGCCGGTTATCATCCGTGAACTGACCGACGAGCAGGCCTTTGAGGTGGCGCTGGTCGAAAACCTGGTCCGCGCCGATTTAAACCCCATTGAAGAGGCGCTGGGTTATCGCACATTGATGGAAACTTTTTCTATGACGCAGGAGCGTATCGCACAGCGGGTCGGGCGATCTCGGTCGGCCGTCGCCAACGCGCTTCGTTTATTGAGTTTGCCCAAGGAAGTATTATCCATGCTGGAAAAGGGCAACCTCTCGTCAGGGCATGCACGCGCGCTGCTGCCGCTGAACGAGAAGGATGCGTTGGAGGCGGCCAACCGGATTGTTTCTCAGGCACTGTCGGTGCGCCAGACCGAGCAGTTGGTCAAACAGCTGCAAAAAGCGCCGCAGACGCCCAAAGCGCCGCCGCGCACCCCTTCCTTTTACCGCGAGATGGAGCTGGCTTTAAAAGATACGCTCTCCCGCAGGGTCAAAGTCATCCCCAAGGGCAAGGGCAAGGGCGAGCTGGTGCTGGAGTTCTACTCCGACGACGAGCTGCGCGAGCTTGGCAAAAAGCTGGGAAAATAGCGGGCAAAAACCGCAGACAATAAATAGCATATAAAAAGAAACGGATTGGTGAAGCATCATGCTGGATATGAAAGTAATCAGACAGGATCCCGAGCAGGTAAAGACCGCCTGCCGCAACCGAAACAAAGACCTCGACGCCGTCGTGGATGAAATTCTTGAAATCGACGCCGAACGCCGCACCATCACCGCAGAGGCCGAAACGCTTAAAGCCAAACAGAATCAGGCCAGCCGCGAGATTCCCGCCATCAAAAAGGCTGGCGGCGATGTTTCCGCCGTCATGGCTGAGATGAAGGCAATTTCCGCCAAGGTCGGCGAGCTGGATCAGCAGCTTTCCGCGCTGGAGGCCAGGCAGTGCGATCTCGCGCTCTCGATTCCGAACATTCCGCACGCGAGCGTGCCGGTCGGCAAGGACGACAGCGAGAACGTGGAGATTCGCCGCTGGGGCACCCCCACCGAGTTCCCGTTTGAGCCCAAAGCCCACTGGGATATCGGCGCGGACCTCAACATTCTTGACCCCGAGCGCGCCGCAAAGGTGACCGGCAAGCGTTTTCACTTCTACCGCGACCTCGGCGCCCGTTTAGAGCGCGCCATCATCAACTATTTTCTCAACACCCACACCGCAAACGGCTACGTGGAGATTCAGCCGCCCTTTATGGCCAACCGCGCCTCGATGACCGGCACCGGCCAGCTGCCCAAGTTTGAAGAGGATATGTTCAAGCTGGAAGGGTTGGATTATTTCCTCATCCCCACAGCCGAGGTTCCCGTAACCAACCTGCACCGCGACGAAATTCTTTCCGGCGGCGACCTGCCGCTTAAATATTGCGCCTATTCCGCATGCTTCCGCGCTGAGGCCGGTTCCGCCGGGCGCGACACCCGCGGCCTGATCCGCCAGCACCAGTTTAACAAGGTGGAGCTGGTTAAATTTGCCGACCCGGCCACCAGCTATGACGAGTTGGAGGAGCTGACCCACGAGGCCGAACTGGTGCTGCAGGGGCTGGGGCTGCCATACCGCGTGGTTGCGCTGTCCTCCGGCGACCTGGGCTTCTCCTCGGCCAAGACTTATGATATCGAGGTTTGGATGCCCTCCTACGGCCGTTATGTCGAGATTTCATCCTGTTCAAACTTTGAGGATTTTCAGGCCCGCCGCCTGGCCTGCCGCTATAAGTACGACAAGGGCGACAAGGCGCAGCTGGTGCACACGCTCAACGGCTCCGGCGTGGCGGTTGGCAGAACGGTTGCGGCCATTCTCGAAAACTTCCAGAACGGCGACGGCTCGGTCACCATCCCGGAGGCGCTGCGTCCGATGATGGGCGTCGACAGAATTACAAAGTAATGGCACGGTACCCATTCAGCCGTGCGCATGTCGTGCCCGTTTACGACTGCGACCTTTATTGCCGTCTTAGGCCCTCGGCCATGCTGCGCTATATTCAGTCGGTCGCGGGCGAGCATCTCGATTCGCTTGGGCTGACCTACCAACGGCTTTACGACGAAGGTTTTGTTTTTGTCGTCGCCGGTACGGCGCTGAAAATTCACCGCGCCCCCGCTGTGGGCGAACATATTGTCATTTTTACCGCGCCCTTCACCGGGCGCGGTGCCAATATGCTGCGCGAAACGGTTATCCACGACCAAAGCGGTACGTTGCTGGCCGAGTGCCAGACCAATTGGGCGCTGATTGATTCGCACACCAGCCGTCTGCTACGCGCTTCGAATTTCCCATATACGCTGCCCATGCTCAAGGGCGAGTGGGCACCGTTTTCAGATCCGGCACGCATCCATATTCGCCTGAATGAACCCTTGGGCGACCCCACCGAGCGTATTGTCCGCCTTTCAGACCTTGACCAGAACCTGCATATGAATAACACTGTCTATGCCGACATTCTCACCGATTGCTTTGGCGACGCTTACATCGACAGCAGCGGAATCGACACCTTGTTTTTGCGCTATCACCTGCAGGCCAAGCTGCACGATTGCCTGTCGCTGCAATGCGGCCGCGACGGCCAACTGTTTGTGGTAAGCGCACACCGCGGTGAAAAGAAATGTTTTGAGGGCGCTTTTTCTCTCAAACCCCTTGAAACCGTTTAAAACAGGTGCTAGAATAGACAAAATATTTTGAAGCAGCATTGATAACTGAAAGGAGAGAAATATGCTCAATATTGATTACAACAGCAAATTTGTAAGCGAGGGGCTGACATTTGACGATGTTCTGCTCGTTCCGGCTTACTCGGATGTAATCCCGCGCGATATTGATTTGCACACCGTGCTGGCCCGGGACATCATATTGAATACGCCCATTATGACAGCGGCCATGGATACCGTTACCACTTCGACGATGGCGATTGCCATTGCGCGTGAGGGGGGCATTGGCGTCATACACAAAAACATGTCCATCGAGGAACAGGTCGGCGAAGTCGATAAGGTCAAGCGCTCAGAAAACGGCGTTATCGTCAACCCCTTCTATCTCTCCCCCGAGCATTATGTCACCGATGCCGATCGTCTGATGGGCCGCTATCGAATTTCGGGCGTTCCAATCTGCGACGAGGATATGCGGCTGGTCGGCATCATCACCAACCGCGACCTGCGGTTCCTAAAAGATTTTGATGTGCCGATTAAGGACGTTATGACCAGGGACGGCCTGATCACCGCCCCGGTAGGCACAACGCTTGAGCAGGCGCAGTCCATTTTGTCCAAGTATAAAATCGAAAAGCTGCCCATTGTGGATAATAACTATAAGCTTAAGGGCCTGATCACCATTAAGGATATTGAAAAAGCCGTGCGTTATCCCAATTCCGCGCGTGATAAGGGCGGCCGCCTGCTTTGCGCCGCCGCCATCGGCGTCACCGCCAATGTGCTGGAGCGCGCCCAGGCGCTTGTTGAAGCACAGGTCGATGTTCTGGTGCTTGATTCGGCCCACGGGCACAGCAAAAACATCATGGAATGCGTCAGAAAAGTGCGCGATGCCTTCCCCGATACCGCCATCGTCGCTGGCAACATCGCCACGGCCGAAGGCGCTGAGGCGCTGATTGACGCGGGCGCCGACTGCATCAAAATTGGCATCGGCCCCGGCTCGATCTGCACCACCCGTGTTGTTGCGGGCTGCGGTGTACCGCAGATTTCCGCCATCTACAACGCCTGCTGCGCGGCTGCCAAACGCGGCATCCCCACTATCGCCGACGGCGGTATCAAATACTCCGGCGATATCGTCAAGGCGTTGGCTGCCGGAGCGAATGTTGTCATGTTGGGCAGCCTGCTCGCCGGCTGTGCCGAATCGCCCGGCGAGACCGAAATTTATCAGGGCAGAAACTTCAAGGTGTACCGCGGCATGGGGTCCCTCTCCGCAATGGAGAAGGGTTCGAAGGACCGTTACTTCCAGGAAGACGCACGCAAGCTGGTTCCCGAGGGCGTTGAGGGCCGCGTGCCCTACAAGGGCCCGCTGTCCGATACCATCTATCAGCTGGTTGGCGGCGTTCGCTCCGGTATGGGCTATACCGGTTGCCAGACCATTTCCGAGCTGCATGAAAAGGCCCAGTTTGTCCGAATCACCGGGGCTGGCCTCAAGGAAAGCCATCCGCACGATATTTATATCACTAAAGAAGCCCCCAACTACTCGGTGGGCGTTTAAAACAAAGGACCCCCGGGAACAGCAAGGTTCCCGGGGGTCCTTTGTTCGGTTTAAAAAATAGACGGCAAGGTTTAAGTGGCCGGTAAAGGTCACCGGGCAACGGATAAAATTTGTTTTTAACCCATTATAGTGGGGCCAACTTGAAAAGCGGCCTGACATTTGCGAAAACAGAATGCAAGGGCGGGATGGTTTTTAAGTTAATCGGTTATAAAAGGTGCTGTAGCAATTCTTCGTTTTGCTACAGCACCTTCGTCTGTGGGTACGTGCTGATTTCCGCGTGTTTACGCCTGGGCAATAACCATCATGCGGTCAAATTTATCCGCCTTTTGCTGGGCTGCTTCCAATTCGTTTTGCAGCTTTTCACACTTGGCCTTCTCTTCCTGATAGAGCATTTCATAATCCGGCTCCGCGCCCACAGTCAATCCGTTGAGCCCCGCCGCCGCAATCACTTTCGGGTAATTCCTGTAGCCATAGTTTCGGTCGCACGGGCCTGTGACACCCGCACAGGTACCCTTGTCGCCAAGGTATTGCCACATGCCGTAGTCGCTGCGCCCAAGCTGACTTTGCAGCAGGCTCTCATTGCCGCGATAATCGGCAACCCACAAATCATAGGGTGCCAGTCGCCTGCGGTCGAGATACTGTATGGCAAAAGCGGTATAAGTGTACCATACCGCATAATAACCCAGGCGTTTAACCGCATCCAAAAAAGCGATCACCGTGTCGGTTAATCCCGCCTTTCCCTGCTGGATCAGACAGGGCAATGCCGTTTCTTCCACATCAAATGCAATGGGTAATTTTATTTTCCCCTCATAACGCTTTGCAATTTCAACACATTCCGCTGCGGCAATTCGTGCGGCAGCGGGGGTTTCGGTATAGGTGTAAACATATAATCCCACATCTAAACCCGCGGCATAAGCACCCCGGATGCTTGTATCCAGGCTTTGATCCAATGCGTTATTATCGGCTATTCCACCCGCATACCCCGCCCAGCCAATGCGTATCATGACACCCGAAATTCCAGCTTCCCTGACCGCCTTCCAGTTGATGGCGCCGCGCCGTACATTGTGCTCGGATATATCAATTATTTCAAGCATGGTGAACCCCCTGTGCGTTCAATGTCGGGCATTGTGCTGTCAAGCAACTTATCAAGCTGCATTTTAGCGTATGCCGCCATGTCGTTAAATGTGCTTTGCACAAGGTTCTCAATCATGCTGTTGGTGATAATGACCCGAAGCGGCTTTGGAATCATTTTGTAAATCATGCTGCAAACCCATTCGAATTTGAGGCTGCCTGTTTTTACACCACTATATGTCGTTTCCGCCTGCGCAATCAGATGGGCGATAACATTTTGCAGTCTGGCGCTGGTGCGGTAACAGGCTGCGGCCATACCCAGCAAAAGCAGCAGGAACCACTTTATGGCCTCATACAACTGCATGCCTTCAAAAAATGCATTCATTAATTTCCCTCCTCCGTTTTATTTTTAAGAATTTCAATGGTTTTGGTGAGGGCCTTGGGAACGGGCACACCCATCAGCCCAAGGTTTTCAACAATACTCACCGTCTCGTTTGTGACAAGCGCAATAACGACAGTATCTCTGGCGTATGTTGACGCAATCAGCAGATCCAGACGGCAGGCAATATAAACCAACAGCAGCATGCCGCCTTTTTTAAACAGCCCCTGCAGCCCGGCTTCAGACGAAAGCGCGCCGCCTTTGGTTTTATTGCTTTTTCCAAACACCGCTGCAACTGTAATGCCGGTGATGTAGTCGGCCGCCATGAAGCCTATCAGCGTCTGTAAGGCCGTATCCCAACCGCCAAGCGAGGCAGCAATCGCCGCGCCAACCAAACCGATAGTGGTATGAACCATTATTTTCGTGTTGCCCATAATTTCAACCTTTCTCTTCGCTGTACTTCAAGCACGAAATGGCCCTGTATAACAGGATGACCATTGAACGCGCACATTCAGCCGTGATTTTATAAGGGATTCATCCCCCCCACACGCCCGATTCGAACACCTGCCAAGCCATCGCCAGCCCGTCCAGCTGCGCGAAGGTCAGCGCTTCGCCCTCAAGCTGCGCCCAGCTCAACGGCCGATACTCGGCCTCCACCGACAGGATAAACGAAGCCCCCGCCACCACCGTGGCAGGGGCTATCGCCGCCGATGTAAATCTAATCGACATAGAGCATCAGCCGCTCCTTTCGGGTCTCGGGCGGCACCGTCACGGCAAGCTCCAATTGGTAGACCCCCGGCCCTGCGGGTGCAATCAGCGCGCGGATGGCTCTGCCGTCCACCTCGCAGGCCCCACCGTCCACCGCCGTGCCGTTTTGCAGCAATTCCCACGACGCCGCAGTAATCACCACCGCGTCATTCTGGCGGCGCGGGATGATCTCAAATTCCAGATAGCGCTGCTCGCCCTGCATAAAGCGAATGCTGTTCATGTTTTAACACCTCCAGTGCCGCACAAAGTGAATCGCGAATCCTACGTGGCACAACACGACGTCCAGCCGCGGTTCCGCCACGAAGCGCACCGAAAACAGCGGCGGCAGCAGTTTGGCCGTTTCCGCCTCCTGCGGTACCGCGAGAAGCTTCAGCGCTTCGGGCTGTAACGCCAGTTTGCAGATGCCCGCACAGAGGTACAGCACCCCGCGGTATTCGGTGCTGATGCCCGCCTCATTGGTAGCCGTCAGCGTCACGACATACTGCCCGTCGGCAAGGTCGGGCGGCAGCGTTGCCCGCCACCCGCCGCCGGTGGGCGTCATCACCAGTTCGTGCCCGTCGGCGCTGCCGGTCACCGCCGTGATCATGACAGGCTCACCGACAGGATGTAAGTCTGCCCAGCGTCCACGGGGTTCGGGGCCAGCGTCACGCTGACAAACGCGGGCGGGACCGTATCCACCACTACGGTGCGGGTCACGCTGGTGGTCTTGCCCGCCGAATCGGTCGCGGTGATCACCACCGTGTTGCTGCCCTCGGCATAGGTTACGGTCTTTGAGAAATTGCCGTCGCCGTCCACCGTAACGGCGCCCACGCTGCTGCCGTTAACCGTGATGGTCAGCGTCACGGGGCTGCTGGTGGCGTCGCTCGTCGCGCCCGCAACAGCGCCCGAAGTCTGGTTGGTAATCAGGCCCGGCGCAGGCGTGGTGACGTTGAGCACCGGCGCCACCGTGTCGACCGTGAAGCCGCGCGATGCCGTGGTGGATACGTTCCCGTCGTTGTCGGTGACCGCCACGGTCAGCGTATGCGCCCCGTCGGAAAGCGCCGTCTGCGGCGTGTAGCTGATGTTATAACCGCCGGTCACCGGCGTGCAGGTCATGCCGGGGGCGTTGTAGGCGATGGAGACGCCGTCGAGCTTGAAGGAAAGCGTTGAAATCTTGACGCCGCTGTCCGAATCGCGCAGCTGCGCCGTGATGACCGGCATGTTGGTGGTCAGATAGGCCGACGCGCCCGGTGACACGATGCTCACCGTCGGCTTGACCTTTTCCTTGACGACCAGCCGCAGGTCGGTGCCGATCTCCGCATCCGCGGCGTCGGCCGTCGAGATATTGCCTGCCTCATCCTCCGCCGACAGGCTGACATTATAGTAACCGCCGCCCTGGTTGAAGGATGATCCGGAGGGCGCGGTCAATGTGGCCTCCCACTTGCCGGTGGATGAATTATAACTCAGCGGGTGGGTCACGCCGTTGATGGTCGCCGTGACCGTTGCGATGCTGCTCATGAAATTTCACTCCTTTAAAAATCCCCGCCACTTTGCAGCAGCGGGGACAAGTTATAGTAATGTATACGATGGCATGCGCTCGCCGTACCATCGCCAGCGCAGGATATCGTCGAGGATGATCACCGGCCCGGAGAGCAACACCCAAAGCAAACTGTACTGCGGGCAGATTTGCCCCCACAGGTTGCCCGGCAGCGCGGAATAATCCCACACATTCCAGCCCAGCCAGAGGTTTACCACAATGCCGGTCAGCAACTCGCCAACCGTGATGATCAGCCCGCCAAGCAACATCTGGTGCAGCAGCGGCATCTCCCACGATAGGTAGTTGTTAAGGCCGCCCACCAGCACAAAGCATAAGCCGCCCAGCGCAAACATCGTCCAATGCGAGAAGCCCCGCCAGAATAGTTCAAAGACGAAGTACAGCGCCCCGCCTGCTAAAAACAGGGCGCTTACCCGCTTCATGCGCCGTAGGCGATGGTGATCGCCTTGACCGCGTCGATGGTGGTGCAGGCGTTGATCGCCACTTCAACGGCCTGCTGCTGTGCCACAAGCGGCTCCACATAAGCCGCGATGGCCAGCGCCAGCGCCGCCA
>JAEWLW010000021.1 GCA_023457355.1 Bacillota bacterium
GCAGCTATACTCCAAGTCGGTAAATGTCTGCTGTCTTTTCATGCTTTTGCACCGCCTATGTTTTAATAGCTTTATTTTACCATCTTTTCTTCTTGTGGGTAGTGCCGATTAAATCAGAGGTTCCCTAACATGGTTTTTGCCCGTTATCATAAGAACGCAGAACTCGTGGAAATCCTATTCACGAATTCTGCGTTCTTCTCAGACAGCGTGTAATTCATTAAAGCGTAAGCAACATGCGGCCCATTTCGCCCAGAGAAGCATATATGCCGTCCGGTTGTACCGCGCTGGCGGAGACATCCGCTAATTTTGTCTCACCCGTTAACACCAACAACCCTCTGGCACCGTTATTCACGCCCGTGGCGACATCGGTATAGATGCGATCCCCCACAAAAGCAATGCGCTCACGCTTTTCACCGGTTCGGGCCAACACCATATCAACCGTCTCGCCAAAAGGTTTGCCCAAATATTGGGGTTGCTTGCCTGTCGAAAGTGAAATCGCCGCACAAAATGCACCGCAATCCGGAATAAACCCGCCTTCAACGGGGCAGTTGATATCCAGATGCGTGGCCAGAAAAACAGCGCCATTACGGATATAAGTGCAGGCTCGTTCCAGTTTTTCGTAGGTCAGCGTCGTATCAAATGCCACCACGACAATATCCGGCATTTCATTTGTGAGTTTGACGCCACTATCATTAAAGCTTTTCACCAGCGGCTCGGTGCCCACAAGATAAACAGTCTTATCGGGATAATGAGTATTCAGATATCGGATCGTCACATCCCCCGATGTCATAATTTGGTCGCGCGTAATATGGCAATTCATGTTTGCCAGCTTTTGAATATAAACCTCAGGGGATTTTGAAGAATTATTTGTAAAAAAAATATAGTCCCGGCCGGTCTTTTTTACGGCATCAAGAAAGTCCAGCGAGCCCTCTAAAATACGGTCGCCAAGATAAAACGTGCCATCCATATCCAGCACAAAGAGCTGCGTTTCTTTTAAGAGCAGATGTTGCTTGTCCAACGGTTGTTCCCCCTGTGGGCATAGCCCAATATTTCTTATACAAAAGCGCATTGATCATAGTCAATCACCTGGAAATTGGCGCAGAATTTGCGAGGATATTTTGGGCCTCACAAGGCAGCGGGCGCAGGCGGCCAACAACGCGGCGAGACGCAAAACAGGCCGTAAAGACAAGCTGATTTTCCAAGTAGTTTGGCGATATAAGCACGCACGGTTAAAAAAACAAATAGCCGAAGCGGCGGCAACGCATGCCATCACGCGCTCGGGACAGACCGATGTACTTAAAAAGCAGGCCAAACAACAGGAAATAATCCCGTTTATGTTTGCCCTGCTCTTGCTCTACGGCTTATACTATATTTGGCGCAACCCCACCGGCTGCTGCGCTGTTGTTTTTCATGCTAGCACATGAATTTTGAAATGTCAAATATCATTTTGCGCGTAAAGGGGTATCCCTGAATGCGCAAATGGAACAGTCCCGCAGGCATTGCCGCTGTTAAAAAGCATCAAAGCTGCAAATAATAGGCCTTATATATTGAGAGATTTTTAAAGAAGTGTTGATTTTCTACTGGATACGTGTTAGAGTAAATAAAAATTGTTCGCTTAAATCCCGATGCGATGGTGTCTTGTTATGGACGTTTTAGTTTGAATAAGGTGAACCCAGAGAAGAGAGAGCATGGGTTAAGCGGTGATACAAAGCCGTTTAATCGGGTTACTCTTTTTTATTTTGCTTTTAATTTTATAAGCGGCGTACCGCCGTGTTTCGAAGGGGGCTAGAGGGTTTGGACCAACTTTTTTACGATACCGTTGCCGCCAACCCGGTCATCGCAGCCATCAAAGACCCCGAAGGGTTAGCGCAATGCTTAGCTGAGGAAGATATTCATGTCGTGTTAATCTTGTTTGGCGATATTTGTAACATCAGTGAAATCACTGAACAAATTAAGGCGGCCGGTAAAATTGCGTTGGTACACGTGGATCTCATCACCGGGCTATCGAACAAGGAAGTGGCTGTTGATTTTATTCACCGCAACACTTTGGCTGACGGTATCATATCCACCCGTCAAAGCTTCATTCGCCGGGCGCGCGATTTGCATATGTACACCATTTTACGCGTTTTTGTAATCGATTCCATTGCCCTTTCAAGTCTTGAAAAAATTGATTGTGTCAAACCTGACTTTATTGAAATTCTACCTGGGGTCATGCCCAAAACCATTCGTAAGGTCTGCGCCATCACCTCGATTCCGGTTCTGGCAGGCGGGCTTATTGCGGACAAAGAAGACGTCATAAATGCGCTTGAAGCAGGCGCTACCGCCATTTCCACAACAAACCAACAGGTTTGGCAAATGTGAGCCTTTTATAGTTGACCAATTTGAAAAGCGGCGCTGAATTGGCGGCCTGTTTTTTAAGTTGATCAGCTATAAATTAAATATTACTTGTTCTGACTCTCATTCAGAGTATGAGAAAGCTGTGAGTCAGGCAGCCCCGCTTTAAATTTTTGCGGGACTGCCTGACTTTTTATTTTACAATACAGTTTTGCATCCGCCCTAAAACTACTGCAAGGAGTGACAGTTTGTGTATGATATCGTCATTATAGGCGCCGGGGTTACCGGGTGTGCCATCGCCCGTGAGCTTTCACGCTATCAAGCAAAAATTTGTGTGGTTGAAAAATGCGAGGATGTCTGCTGCGGCACATCCAAGGCAAACAGCGCCATTGTCCATGCGGGCTACGATGCCGCCTCCGGCAGCCTCATGGCAAAACTCAATGTTGAGGGGAACCGGCTTATGGGCACGCTTAGCAAAGAATTGGATTTTCCTTTCCGCCGCAACGGTTCACTGGTTATTTGCATGAATGAAGACGGTCTTCCCGACCTCAACGAACTTTACCGGAACGGTTTGGCCAATGGCGTGGCAGAACTGCGCATTATTGGCAAAGAGGCGTTGCAGCTGCTGGAGCCCAATATAAGCCCCAATGCAGTTGCTGCGCTCTATGCCCCAACCGGCGGCATTGTTTGCCCCTTTGGATTAACAATTGCGCTGGCTGAAAACGCCAATACAAACGGCGTTGCGTTTAGATTTGATACGGAAGTTGCGGCATTAGAGCGCATTGAAAAGGGATGGCGCATCAGAACCAACCAAGGTACCATGGAAACTAAATATGTTGTCAACGCTGCCGGAGTCTATGCCGACGTCATACATAATATGGTTTCCGCCACGAAAATCCACATAACCCCGCGCCGCGGTGACTACTGCCTCCTTGATAAATCCACCGGCGGATTTGTCGAGAGAACGATTTTTCAGCTTCCCGACAAATATGGCAAAGGCGTGCTGGTCAGTCCCACCATTCACGGCAACACCATTGTTGGCCCCACCGCCATTGATATTGAAGATCGAGAGGGCACAAATACCACTGCCGAGGGAATCAATGAGCTTATAAACAAGGCAAATATAACCGTTAACAACCTGCCCATTCGTCAGGTTATCACCAGTTTTGCCGGCCTGCGTGCCCACGAGGACGGCCACGAATTTATTATCGGCGAGGTGGATGATGCACCTTCCTTTGTCGATTGCGCCGGGATAGAATCGCCCGGACTCTCCTCCGCTCCCGCCATCGGTATTATGGTGCGTGATTTGCTGCGTGGCAAGTTGCAGCTTAAGCCCAACCCCAACTTCAATGGCAAACGCAGGGGCGTTCTGGACCCAAAAACGCTCCCAAGGGAAGAACACGCAAAGCTTATCAAGGAGAATCCTGCCTACGGAAACATTATCTGCCGCTGTGAGAACGTGACCGAAGGCGAAATTATAGATGCGATCCATCGCCCGCTCGGCGCAAAGAGCCTGGATGCTGTCAAGCGCCGCACCCGCGCCGGAGCGGGACGCTGTCAGGCGGGCTTTTGCAGCCCCCGCACCCTCGAAATCCTATCCCGTGAGCTGGGGTTGCCGCAGCGTGAAATAACCAAATGCGGGGGCGCCTCAAAGCTCCTCGTCGGCATCAGCAAGGACCGGATATAAGGAGGATGATAAAAGTATGAAAACCTACGAAATTGTTATTATCGGCGGGGGGCCTGCCGGTCTTGCAGCCGCCGTTTCCGCATATGATTCGGGCGCGCGCAGCATCCTCATCCTGGAGCGCGACAACCAGCTCGGCGGCATCTTAAATCAGTGCATCCATAACGGTTTTGGCCTGCACACATTTAAAGAAGAGCTGACAGGGCCCGAATACGCAAGCCGATTTATAAAGCAGGTTCTTGACCGGAGGATAGAATATAAGCTTATGACAATGGTTATGGAGATCAGCCAGGAAAAGGTCATAACCGCCATGAACCGCGAAGACGGCCTTTTTGAGATTCAGGCAAAGGCCATTGTTCTCGCAATGGGTTGCCGGGAGCGCAGCCGTGGCGCGCTCAACATTCCGGGATTTCGCCCCGCAGGCATCTATTCCGCCGGTACAGCGCAGCGCCTTGTCAACATGGAGGGGTTCATGCCCGGCAGACGCGTCGTCATTCTGGGCTCGGGCGATATTGGCCTCATCATGGCACGCCGCATGACGTTGGAAGGTGCGAAAGTTCTTGTTGTGGCGGAGCTCATGCCCTATTCAGGCGGCCTCAAGCGAAACATCGTCCAGTGCCTTAACGATTTTGATATTCCTTTAAAACTCAGCCACACCGTGGTTAACATAGCGGGCAAAGAACGCGTTACAGGCGTCACCCTTGCGCAGGTAGACAGCTGTAACAAGCCCATTCCAGGAACTGAAGAGCGCTACGACTGCGATACCCTGCTTCTTTCCTGTGGTTTGATTCCTGAAAATGAACTTTCCCGCGGGATGGGCGTTTCTCTGAATCCTGTCACAAACGGGCCCATCGTCAACGAAAGTCTTGAGACAAACATTCCGGGTGTGTTTGCAGCCGGCAACGTCCTGCACGTCCATGACTTGGTCGACTTCGTATCAGAAGAAGCGGCAGCTGCCGGCCGTAATGCTTCGGCCTATGTGGCCACCGGCGCGCACAAAGCAGCGCGCCATGATGTTCCGATATTCTGCGAAGGCGGCCCGCGCTATGCCGTTCCCGCCGCCATTGATCCCGCATATATGCCCGACCGGCTGACCGTTCGTTTTCGCGTGGGCAACATCATTAAGAACCGCTTTGTAAATGTATATTTTGACGATGCGCAGGTACAGCACCGCAAGCGCGCCATCATGGCGCCCGGCGAAATGGAAGAGCTGCTCTTAACCAAAAAAATGTTCGATGCGCACCCGAATCTAACGAAGATTACCATTTGTGTTGAGGAGGCATGAAGTATGAGCGTACAAAATCTCACCTGCATCGTCTGTCCATTTGGCTGTTCTATGCAGGTTGTCATGGACGATGCCGGGGCGGTTGTTCATGTTCAGGGCAACACCTGCCCCCGCGGTGACGCATATGCCCGCAAGGAGGTTACCAACCCCACCCGAGTTGTAACCAGTACGGTATGCGTTACAGGCAGCAAGGACTGCACCGTTACCGTTCCTGTAAAAACAGTTTCCGACATTCCCAAAAGTAAAATTTTTGACTGCATGAAAGCTATAAAGAATATCACCGTTTCGGCGCCGGTGCAAATTGGAGATGTCATTAAAGCGAACGTAGCCGGGACCGGCGTAAATATTGTTGCCACCAAAAATGTTCTTTAGTGTTTTCTATTATGCCATGCCAAGATAAAAAAGAAGCGCAACAGGCGTCTTCCGCTGCATTAGTCGCTGGCCCTAGGATGGGGGCCGGGCAGTGCAGTACATCACCCATCTCCGCTATTTTATGCCCGCCGTGGTATGTGGGCGCGGATTTATTTCAATCCACACCCCTCGCATGAGGGGCAACTGCGAAAAGCATAAAACTCCCGTTTGTGTTTTTCCAATAGCCAATAATTCTGACAATAATTTGCGTCTCTCCAGCTTCATAAAAACACAGCGCGAATGTTCCTGAAAATTGATGTGCGCTTGGCATTCGCGTCAAAAAATCATTGCGTCATCGGGGAGATATGTTTGTTTAAGTCCATAATGCTCAATACGGTTTTTGTAGCTATTCCCGAGATTGTAAATACACAGGCTGTCTTTTGATTCATCAATTATACTGAAAAGCTGGTTCTTTACCACGCACAACTCAGCGGGAGACAGCAGGCATTCAAAAACAGAATTTTGCATCCGCTGCCCGTAGTTGACACAGATTTTCGCCACTTTGCGCAGTCGTTTGCTGCCCTTGGCGTCCGCGGTATTTACATCATCAGTTATAAGCACGAGCATGTCCTACCTCCATATAAACGGCGGATATGCGTCAATATCCCCGCGAATATATCTGGCCAAAAGCATCGCCTGAATGTATGGGAGCAGGCCCCATTCCACCTTCTCCTGCAAAAATGGATGCAGAATTTCCTCCTTCTTTTTTTGCTGCCAAAGCGTGAGGAATTGTTTGCGGCCGTCTTCGGACAATAAAACTCCGCCGTTTTCCTTTTCAATGAAATCCTTGCCGCAAATGCTTCTTTTGTTAATCGCGGTCAGTACAAATCGGTCGGCAAACGGCGCGCGAAATTCCTCCATCAAGTCCAGCGCAAGAGAACAGCGCCCCGGCCTTTCGGTGTGGTAAACACCGGCGTAGGCGTCAAGCCCCATCGATTCAAGCGCGCTGACGCACATCGAAGTCAACAGGCTGTACGAGAACGACAACAGCGCGTTGACATTATCCATCGGCGACCGGCTCTTATAGAAAAAATCGTCCTTCTGCTGCAAGATCATCTCGTCAAACACCGAGAAATAAAGGTTGGCGCATTCGCCCTCAAGCCCGCGCAGACTGTCGGCGCTCTGCGCGTGATAGGCGCCTGCTTTACCCTTTTGCAGCGCCGCGCCGACCCGGGTAAATTTTCCGGTGTCAATACGCAGGGCGTGGTCGCGCACCGCACGGCTAATCACTGTGCTACAATCGACAGCTTGGCCGAAATCATATTTCTTGCAATGGTCAAGACGCGCGTCTTATCATCGCAGATGCGGTACTGCGCGCGGCGCAGCAAAATATTCCCGTAAGATTTGCCGGTGACCTTTGCAAGAAAACGCCCGCTGGGCTTGAGAAACACCAGCGATTTATTCATCTCAGCGCACTTACCCATCAGTGCGGGGCTGGCGTCAATATACCCAAAAGCCATGATACCGTCAATCATATGAATCGGCAACCGGCCCAGCGTATCGCCGTCGCACTGAACCACAACGTTTTCGCCATCCAGCGCCAAATAGGCGTTTTCGGTCGTGACATAAAGGGTGCTTAACAGCTTTTTCACGGCAAAACCTCCTCAGCGCCGAGATTTTGTTCCGATAATCGCTGACAGATTTAATTTTATAGAGCTTGGGCAGGCGTAAATTTTCAGCGAACAGGCATTGCAGCTTGTTGTGGGCTTTACTCTGGGAACGTGGCCGCGCCGCAAGTAACCGTGCATCTCGTCCAAAGAGCGCCCTGACCTGAGATTTCAGTTCATCGGTCAGCACAACCTTTTGCCAGCGTTTGGTTTTGCCGTAAAACAGCGCACCGTCGGTAATTTCGCAGCCAAGCATCCCCTCTAAACAGATGGCCTGCGCTACGAGCTGGAGCGCGTCGATGTCGCTGTCCTTCGGCGCGCCGTGCTTATATTCCACCGGATAAACGGTATAGCGCCCCTCCCTGCCGTGCAGCGTGATCCCCTGCGCCGATTTTCTAAACTCCACAATATCACATTCGCCGCTGGCGCTCAGCGTCCGCGCGAAAATTGGCACCCCGCGCGAAATCAGCACGTCCTTGCGGCTTTCGGAGGAATAACCGTCGTGGCAGTTTTCGTGCAGAAAATGTCCCTCCACGGTGCGCAGGTTTTCCTCCCACAGCTGTTCGATGTGGATAAGCGCCCATTGCCGGCGGCAGAACGCAAAATGCTGTATGCCTGAAAGCATCAGAAAATCGTCTTCGTCATATGCCATCGATGATCTCCGGCTCCAAACCGTCCAGTTTTTCCAGCGTGATATCGTAATCCGCGGCGGATTTCGGGTAGGACACGCCGTCCTTGAGCGCTATCTGGGCGGAATTGTGCACCTTGGCGGAAGAATACTGCCCAATCTTATTGTTGTGCCGCCACCAATACAGCCGGATAACCTCCATGCTGCCGTCGGGCCGCGCGGAGGAGTTGTCATTGATGAACAGCGTGCGCAGGCATTCCTTGATTTTTTCGGCGTCCGCTTCGGTAAAGCCGGCTTTTTCAGCCAGCTGCACGTTGATGGCGCCTTTGATCTTATAAAGGCCAAACTCGACCATGTGCTTGGTGCCCATCGTATCCGAGCTCTTTTTGCCGTCGTCGGTCGGCTCGCTGTTGACGCTCTTGGTAATCTGCATGCTGTTGATATCCACCGGCGATATGCTGACCGCCTGATGAACCAACACCGGCCCGCGCACCTCCACCGAGACGCCGTCCTTGTCCTTGCCCTTTTTATAAGCGAAAACCTGCCCGAAAGCGCGCACGTCAAACCAGTTCATACAGGCCTGCACGGCATAATCGTCCTTTGAGGCGTATGCGGTATTGGTTTGAGCGGCGCGCTCGCTCGATCTGCCAAAGCCGTCGTCGCGACGCTCGTCCGATTGGACAAAGATCGCCTCGCCGATGTCCTGCAGGCGGTTGCGCAGCTTCCTTTTGAAGCAGACGTCCGAAATCTCGCCGTTGCCGGTGTAGGTGGTACGGGGGCGGTTGCCGTTGAGCGGGTCGCCGTTGGGGTTGGCGTTGATAACCGACGCCAGAACGACAAAGTCAATTTTATTTTCAAGCGTTTTCATAACAATTCTTCTTCCCTGTTGTCATCCTTACTTTTGCTTTGGTTGAGCGCCGCACGCTGGAGATAATAACCGATCAGGTAAAGCTCTTCGAGCGGGCGGTTTAACGCCTCCGGCTCAGAAAAGGCCCCCAGCTTCGTGACAATCTCGCTGACAATATCCTTATAATAGTGCCTGTAGCCGGGCCGCATCCGCTGAAAACAAGGGTTTAGCTTGTTCAGCCATGTGCTCATGGGATGGTTGACATAGGCGCTTTGCAGGCGTATGGCATTTGGCTCGCGCGTTTCTGGCCCGGTTGATGAGGGTTAACGCGTCAAAACCCGCCATTTGGGCTTCAAAAATTCAATCTGCGACGCCCATAAGCGCTCAGAGCCAACATGCGCCTCCAGCTTGGCACCGTTCATGAATTCCGCCGTGTCGCGCCGGTCGCCGTCTATGACCGCCGAAAAGATCATACGCGCCGCGAGGCCCATTAAAAAATGCATCTGTGCCTTACCTTTTCCAACAATGCTTTTAAGCGTTTGTAACAATGCGTCGACCTCATGTTGGGCCAGCAAAAACAGGCGTTCTATTTCTTCCTCCGGAGCGCAGCTGGCTAAAAAGCTTTTAACCGCCTCATCATAGCCTATTTCTTCCGCGTCTTTGTTCAGGCGTTCTTCAAAGCCACTGGTATTTTTAGGCGTGACGCAGTCAAACTGTCCGTGATGCGCGCCCATGGCGTATACGAGCAGCTCGCAGGTTATGGTGCCGTAGCTTTGTGGCTTGCCGGTGTGGTATCTGTTGAGCAGATAGATGCAGCCGCAAAAGGTGTGGTTGACGCTGCCGCGCACCACCTCTTCTCCCCGAACCGCCCGGTTGAGATAGTCCTGATATTTGCCGCTGCATTTGCCCATATCGTGCAGCAGCCCGGCCAGATATGCGGTTTTTCCCAAGTGAATGCCACTCAGTTTATCAGCCGCATAAACCGCTACGTTTAGAGAATGTCTTTTAACCGTCTGTTCAATTCTTTCGTTATTGTCGTTATATGTGCTAAAAGCTCAATCATATTATCACGGCCCGCCCTTTAAAGTACGGCAAATTTTATCGCCAAATATAATTATCAGCCTATAAGGAATCGGCTATGGACTTGTGTAAAATACTTTTGTTTGTACCTGCAAAAAGGCCGTACAGAAAGTAATTTCTGTACGGCACACATGCACAATTAGACAGGCACATCGCCTACCGACAATTAACCATATTTTCAATATATCCCCTCGACTAATCCCATAATGATATATCCGGTCTGCTTAACCGCCACTTCTGCGCCATATCAAATTTCTGTTCAGGCTCCTGCTTTCCTAAAACGGAACGCCCAGACTCGTTGGGCAGATTCTCGCATTGCGTTTTTGCTGTTTCGATTATAAATGTGGCATAAAACCAGCATAAAGAGTTAATTTTTTCTCTGTTACTTTCTGTTATCTTTGTTATTTGGGGCGCAAAATATATGAAAAGAAAAATCATGGAATGAACCCCACACCTTATGAAAGTCTTAATCTTTTCTTATGCCGGTAATTATAATTGCGATGCATTTATTTGTTAGAATATTATGTTGTAAGATGATATGCAGCTAAAAGGAGCGGTTTATGTATGAGCGACAGGATACTTGTGCTCGATGATGAGCGGGAGATTGCCGATTTAGTCGAATTGTACTTACAAAACGAAAACTATACCGTCTTTAAATGTTATACCGCGAAAGAAGCGTTGGCATGTATCGACCAAATCCAGCTTGACCTCGCCATATTGGATATTATGCTTCCCGGTGAAAGCGGGCTTGCCATTTGCCAGAAGATACGGGACAAGTACACCTATCCTGTTATCATGCTGACGGCAAAGGACGAGGAAGTGGATAAGATCACCGGCCTGACCCTCGGCGCGGATGATTATATTACAAAACCTTTCCGCCCGCTGGAATTAGTTGCGCGTGTTAAGGCACAGTTGCGCCGTTATAAAAAATACAGTGGTGAGACGGCGGCTGATAACGGTATAATTGTTCATTCCGGCCTTACCATTAACGTAAACACACGTGAAGTATTATTAAATGAAAAATTGTTGTCACTTACGCCTACCGAATTTTCTATCCTGCGTATACTCTGTGAGAATAAAGGGAATGTCGTTAGCTCGGAGCAGCTTTTTCATGAGATATGGGGTGACGAATATTTCAGCAAGAGCAACAACACCATCACCGTGCATATCCGGCATTTGCGCGAAAAGATGAGCGAAACCGTTGAGAATCCGAAATATATAAAAACAGTATGGGGAGTCGGTTATAAAATTGAAAAGTAAAAAATTAAATAGAAGAACCGATTATTCTAAAATTAAGCGCAAACTTTATTCGGATATCTTAATTGCGGTAATAGCAGCTGTTACTTTTGTCGTTTTTTTGCGCGTGTTTATCCAACAGCAAGGTGTTCTTGGGGATTGGATTGTTGATTTTTTGAAAAACAGCCTTCGCATTGAGCGCTCGGACGCGATGAGGATATATCATTACACCATACGGAATAATATGGGGATTATTATCGGTGTTGCAATTGCTTTTTGCTTTTTCTTCTTGTGCCGCATGATACTTGCAAACTTCATGAAATATTTTGATGAGGTAAATGCCGGTATAGATGCGCTTATTCAGGGCGAGAATGCACCAATTGAACTTTCTGCGGAAATGGCCTTTATGGAACAAAAGCTAAGCACATTAAAACAGACGCTTGAAAAACGTGAACAGGATGCCAAGCTGGCCGAACAGCGAAAAAACGACCTGGTTATGTATCTGGCCCATGACATTAAAACGCCGCTCACCTCCGTTATCGGTTATTTGAGTTTGCTCGATGAAGCGCCGGATATGCCGGCGGAACAAAAGGTAAAGTATGTGCATATCACGTTGGATAAAGCGTATCGACTCCAGCAGCTTATCAATGAATTTTTTGAGATTACGCGGTATAACCTTCAAACAATTACACTCTCGAAAAAGAACATAGACCTTTACTATATGCTGGTGCAGATAGCCGATGAATTTTACCCGCAGCTTTCCGCAAATGGAAAACAGGCTGCCATTCACGCTTCCGAGGATTTAACGGTATATGGCGATCCCGATAAGCTGGCGCGGGTGTTCAATAATTTATTAAAAAACGCCATCGCATACAGCGAGAATAACAGCGTCATTGATATAACGGCGGCAATTTCAGGCGACACCGTATCTATCGTTTTCACAAACGCCGGAAGTATTTCCAAGGATGAACTCACATCCATTTTTGATAAATTCTATCGGCTGGATTCTGCCCGTTCCTCCGACACCGGCGGCGCGGGACTTGGGTTGGCGGTTGCGAAAGAAATAGTTGTTTTACACGGCGGGCGCCTTTACGCAGACAGCGACGGCAAACAAACTTCATTTACGGTGGAACTTTCCGCCATGCCGGAATAGCTTCAGAAAACATTAAGGTTATCATTATTTTTTCTTAGGAAATTAACAACTTAATATTAAAAAACAGCTCGTTGCTTTTCGGTAGACTTAATACCGTAGGAACGAGCTGTTTTTTCTGCATCTCAAAAAGGCTGCCGCGATGACCGCTTATTGGAACAAAAATTCAGCCAGACAAGGGGCGCGAAAAGTCGCAGCTTCATGCGGCGCAATTTAGCAGTGAAATGTGTAAATTGCCAAAACAAAATACGGGCGGCTTTATCCACCCGATAAAACTGAGGCCGCAGGCGTAATCAGCCAACAGCAGCACTGCCGCCATGCAGGCGTTAAGACTGCTGCAAAAATTTAAAATTGAGGTGTTTGTCTTGCGGAATAGCTCAATAAAACAAACTGAAAGGACTTGATAATATGGCGCTGGAATTTGTCAAGGGGCAGATTGAGCCTGTGAAAAATATAGGAATTACTGTTTTTGGCTGTGAAAAGGATGAGACAGATGCATTTCATGCCATCGCACCAAGTTTTGGCGTTGTGCCCACTATTGTTAGCAACCCCGTTTCATCTTGCGATGTAATGGCGGCCTATGGCAACAGGTGCATTAGCGTGGACCATAAATCCCGAATCACTGAATCAAATCTCACTGCCCTGCAAAGGATGGGCGTAAAATATATCTCAACCCGAAGCGTAGGAATGGATCATATAGACATTAGGGCGGCTCAAAGGATGGGAATCGCCGTTGGAAATGTAGCATACGAGCCGGATGGCGTGGCTGATTATACCGTCATGCTTTTGCTGATGGCCTTGCGAAATGTAAAATCCGTTGTGACTGGCGCGGAAAACTTTGATTTCAGATTAAGCGCTGTCCGTGGAAAAGAGCTGCGCGACATGACCGTTGGCGTGGTGGGGGCCGGACGTATCGGCAAAGCGGTTATTGAGAGGCTTCAGGGCTTTGGATGCCGCATATTGGCGCATGACCGCAACTGTAAGGCAGGCTGTGTACCGCTACATGAATTGCTTAAACAAAGCGATGTTATTACACTCCATGCGCCGCTGGCCACTGACACACACCATATGATTGGCCGTCAGCAAATTGAAATGATGAAGGATGGCGCCTTTTTGGTCAACGCAGGACGCGGTGCGCTTGTGGATACAGCCGAACTGATTAAGGCGTTGGAAGCCGGCAAGTTAGGCGGTGCCGCATTGGATGTATTGGAGGGGGAAGAAGCGCTTTTTTATGTTGACTGCTCTCAAAAGCCAATCAACAATCAGTTCCTGCTTAAGCTTCAAAAAATGCCGAACGTCATTATTACGCCGCATACGGCTTACTATACCAGTCGGGTCTTATACGATACCACCCGAAAGACAATTCTGAATTGTCTGGAATTTGAAAGGGGTCAACGCCATGCGTAAATTAAAAATAGCCGTTCTGTTCGGGGGCTGCTCCGAGGAGCATGATGTGTCGATAAAGTCGGCTCAGGAGATTGCAAAGCATATCGACACCGAAAGATATGAGCCGGTGTATATCGGAATCACGCGTTCCGGCATCTGGAAGATTTGCGAAAAGCCATGTGCAGAGTGGGAAAACGAAAATTGCCGTCCGGCGGTCATTTCCCCGGATAAAGAAACGCACGGGTTGCTGTTGGCCTGGGACGGCGAATGTCACGTCCAGCATATCGACGCGGTGTTTCCTGTTCTGCACGGCAAAACGGGTGAAGACGGAACCATACAGGGATTGTTGGCGCTATCCGGCATTCCCTACATAGGCTGCGATGTTCAAAGTTCGGCGATATGCATGGACAAATCGCTCGCGTACATGGCTGTAAAAGACGCCGGCATCGCCATCCCAGAATTCCGGGTTATAGATGGCGGGGATACGTCAGGCGTAGAGATGCCCGCCTATCCTGTCTTTGTTAAACCCGCGCGTTCAGGCTCCTCCTTTGGTGTTACAAAAGTAAATCGCCCGGCTGAGTTGGCTTTCGCCATTGAACTGGCAAGACAGTATGACAGCAAAGTTATTATTGAACAGGCTGTTGCAGGCTGCGAGGTCGGATGTGCCGTACTGGGAAACGGCGCCGAATTAACCGTCGGCGAAGTGGACCAGATTTGCCTGACGCACGGTTTCTTTCGTATCCATCAGGAAAGCCAGCCGGAAGCAGGCTCTGAAAACGCGCGCATAACCGTGCCCGCAAACCTTCCGGCACAAAAACGCCGTCAGGTGCAGGAAACTGCAAAATCAATATACAGGGCGCTCGGTTGTAAGGGGCTTGCCCGTGTAGATATGTTTTTGCAGGAAGACGGGCGCATTGTACTCAATGAGGTCAATACGCTGCCGGGATTCACGTCTTACAGCCGGTATCCCCGTATGATGGCCGCCGCCGGAATAACGCTTTGCGATATTATTGACCGCCTTATAGCACTGGCGATGGGAGGATGAGCGGCATGAAAAAGGGATTTATTTTTCTGGATGAAATATTGCGCGGTGTTCGCTGGGATGCGAAATATGCCACATGGGATAATTTCACCGGCAGGCCGGTGGAAGGGTATGAAGTGAACCGCATCGCCGGAAGCTATGAAATGGCAGCCGCGCTTTTGGAAGCGAAAAAACTGGCCGCCGCTCAAGGGTACGGTTTGCTTCTTTGGGACGGATACCGCCCGCAGCGCGCGGTAAACTATTTTCTCAAGTGGTCTGAGCAGCCTGAGGACGGTCTCACAAAAAAGAGATATTATCCAAATATCGACCGAGCCACAATGATTACAAAGGGATATGTGGCATCAAAGTCGGGCCATAGCCGCGGAAGCGCGATTGACCTAACGCTTTACCGGTTGGATACCGGCGCGCTGATTGCCATGGGAGGGGACTTCGACTTTATGGACGAGCGCTCTCACCACACGGCAAAAGGAATTTCAAGAAGCGAGGTACAAAATCGTGGGATTTTAAGGTCTATCATGGAAAGCAGCGGCTTTAAACCGTATGACTATGAATGGTGGCACTATGTGTTAAGAAACGAGCCGTACCCGAACAGCTATTTTGATTTCCCTGTTTCATAGTAAAAGCATCAGGTTGCCCAATAAGTCTTATCGGGCAACCTGCGTCTTTATTTTACTTTGGTTGTGTTCGTGGCGGCTCTTTCAATCGTTGGAGCTGGGTTGGGCTGTCCTTTATTTATTCACGACGTTTGTGGGGCTGCCACTCAAAAACTTTCTGAGATTATCTGTCGCAATATTCATTAGGCGCTGACGGCTCTCTTTCGGCGCCCAGGAAATATGGGGTGTAATAATGCAGTTTTTCGCCTTGAGCAGGGGGTTATCCCCCTTGATCGGCTCGGTGGAAACGACGTCCAGGCCCGCCGCATAAACCTTTCCGCTGTTGAGCGCGTCCGCCAGGTCCTGCTCGATGACCAATGGGCCGCGGGCGTTATTGAGGATGATGACGCCATCCTTCATCTTGTCGATGTTCTTTTTGCAGACGATGCCCTGTGTGGACGGGAACAGCGGGCAATGAAGGGCAATAACGTCGGAAGCGGCCAGCAGTGCATCCAGCTCGACATATTCCGCAATCGCCCTGCCCTGCTCATTGGGGTATTCATCACAGGCGACAACCCGCATGCCCATCGCCTTTGCAATGCGGCCGGTGGCCTGGCCGATTCTGCCAAACCCAATAATGCCCATCGTCTTGCCCGCGAGTTCGATAAGCGGATAGTCCCAGAAACACCAGTCGGAATTCTTTTCCCACCGCCCGGCATGAACCGCGTCGGAATGATGTGCAACATGATGGCAGATTTCCAACAACATGGCAATCGCAAACTGGCCGACCGCGTCAGTTCCGTAAGTGGGAATATTGCAGACAGGAATGCCTTTTTCCTTTGCGGCAGACACATCCACAATATTGTAGCCAGTCGCCAGTACGCCGATAAACCTAATATTCCGGCAGGCATCCAAGACAGTTTTTGTCAATGGCGTCTTGTTGGTGTAAACAATTTCGGCATCCCCAATACGCGCCATGATTTCGTTTTCATCCGTTAAAGAAGTGCGGTCGTAGACTTTAAGCGTGCCCAAATTTTCAAGCCCCGCCCAGCTAAGATCGCCGGGGTTTAGCGTGTATCCATCCAATACGACTATTTTCATTGATATGAACTCCTTTCTATATGATAGTCATACCACTAGAAAACCAATACAGGAGTGGCGGAACTGTTTTGTGACCGGCAAGGCGGAGGACGCAGATGGGCTTGACGCCCTTCAAGGACGACAACGCAGCCAGACGCAAAACAGGCCGCCAGAGCGATTGGTTTTCTAGTGGTTTGACTACGCATGAGCGCCACAAACCTGCGGCGCTCATGCGGCGTTTAAAAGCTGAAGAGAAAGTTAACAGGCCCTGTGATAATCTGAGGCAAAAAGATAAGTGACACAATAATTGCGGTGGTTAAAACAAGCCACGGAATCGTTGCTTTGACGATGGTCTCAATCGACAGCCCCGTCACGTTTTCAGCGGCGTATAAACACACGCCAACCGGCGGTGTAATCAAGCCGAACGAAAGTGTAATAATCAGAAACACGATGAAAAACAGCGGGCTGATTCCAACCGAAACAACAGCGGGCAACAAAATCGGAATCAGAATGTAAATGGCAGCCGTAGCATCCATAAACATGCCAACCACAATGAGGAAGATGAAAATCAGGAACATGATAACAATTTTGTTTGTCGTTGTTTGGGTTATTAACTGCGCAACCTTTGCAGGCAGCCCGTCCAGCTCAAAAATATAGCAGGCCGGCTTCGCCGTAATGGCAACAAACAATATGGAACCGGTGGATCGCGCCTTTTGCCTGATAATTCTCGGTATATCGGATAATTTTAAATTCTTATAAACAAAAACCGAGATGAATATGGTGTAAGCCACCGCGATAGCCGCCGCCTCGGTGGGGGTGTAGATGCCCGTAAACATGCCCACCAAAATGATAACCGGGACCAGCAGCGACGGAATGGCCTGCACAAAAGTCTGTCCAAGGCGCTTGAGACTAAAGGGGGATTTATCGCCGATGCCGGTCTTTTTGCAGTAGATGTAATTATAGATCATAAATATAATACCAATCATGATGCCCGGAATCAAGCCTGCCAGCAGTGCCTGACCCACTGAAATATTCGCCACGGAAGCAGCAACAATCATCAGAATGCTGGGCGGAATAATGCTGGCGAGCATCGACCCGATCAGGTTGATGGCGGTGGCATATTCTTTGGGGTAGCCTTTTTTCTCCAGCGCGTTGATGCTCATTTTGCCGATGCTGGCAATTGCGGCGACGGAAGAACCCGACATACCCGCAAACAGCATGCTGCACATGACCGAAACATGCCCCAGCCCACCGTAGATCCACCCGACCGACGCATCACAAAAATTATAAATTCTATCGGCGACGCCACCTTCGTCCATCAGGCTGCCGGCCAGGATGAACAGTGGCACGCCCACCATAACAAAGCTGTTCATGGAGGTAAACATCAGCTGAATCACCACGCTCAACGGCATCGATGTGAAAAAGAGAATGGTGACAATTGATGCGATGCCGAGCGAAACTGCAATCGGTATGCCAACCATCATCAGGACCATAAAAATGATCAATAAAATTATACTCATTTGTTCACCCTCACTTCAGCTTTTGCGGGTAGTCCAACAGACCCTGGATGGTAGAAACGATGCCCAGTAATCCGGAAAACGGCAAAGAGATGCCGATAAACCACATCGGGATGGTGATAGCTGCGCCAATTTCGTGCATCTTAACCTGCTGCTCGGTCAGCTTAACGCCATAATAAGTCATAAAGGCAAAAAAGCCGATTGTCGCAATTACATAAAGTGTGGCCGTAACAATTTTAATTGCCCGGGGCAGCCTGTCTATAAATACCGAGACCCGCGCGGATTCAATGTACCGAAAACCGTATGCAAGCGCAGTAAACATCATCCACAGGAACAAGTATCGGGTGCCCTCCTCTGTCCAGGGGGCCGGCATGCCAATGATGCGTCCGCCAATCTGAATGAGAACTATAATAAACAACCCGCCTAATGAAAGTAAAAGTATCGTTTCCGCAACAGTATTAAAAAGCTTGAAAAATCTTTTCAGCGCTCTGCTGTTCCTAAGCTTGTCCATATATTCCTCCTGACTGTCACAGGTAATTTTACGGGGAGATAAGGCGTGTTCGGGGACAGAATTCTGTCCCCGAGCCGCTTTGCGGATATTGATATCGGCAAATTATTTTTTGCCTACGAATTCAAGCGCCTTGTTGAAGAGCTCATCATTCTTAACGATGCCCTTAAATACGCTGTCATACAAACTTTTGGAAACTTCTACGAATTTCGCCTGCTCCTCAGCAGTAAGCGTGTTGGCTTCCATGCCCTGGGACTTGAGCTCTTCGAGCGCCTTGGAATCTTCTTTTGCATCATAGTCGATCTTCCACTGCTGCATTTCAGCCGCGGTGGTTTTAATCAGTTCCTGCATATCTGCGGGCAGCGTCTTGAGCTTATCAGGGTTCATCCCCACAACCCACGTATCGGCCATATGGTTGGAGATGGTGATGTACTTCTGGACTTCATAGAATTTTGCGGATACAGGGACATCGACAGGATTTTCCTGCCCGTCAAGGGTTTTCAGCTGAAGCGCGTTATAAACCTCGCTGAAAGACATGGGGGTTGCAGTTGCGCCGCAGGCGGTGAAGAACTCAACCCAAAGCGCGTTGTTGGGAACTCTGAGCACGACGCCCTTGAGATCGTCAGGCTGGGTGATCGGCCTTTTGGAGTTGGTGATCTGGCGGAAGCTTCTGGTCCAGAGCGCCAGCGGCTCAATACCGATATTTGAGACGCCGCCCTTAAGCTGTGTGCCAACGTCGCTGTTCACAAAATCCACCAACTGGTCGAAATCATCAAACATATAAGGAATGCTGATGACGTTAAATTCAGGAACAAAATTTGCATAGAGGGAACCGGCCAGCACCAGCATGTCAAGGCTGCCTGCCGCAAGCTGCTTGACAGCTGCGGAGCCGTCTCCGCCGTACAGCGAACCGTTTGGATACACCTGAATATCCAGTACGCCGTCGCTCTTTTCATTGAGCCGTCTGGCAAATTCCTTGGCTGCAACGGTAACGGACGAGGTATCCGGGTCGGGCACCGACAGGTTCAGTTTGTACACTGTTTTGGGGGCTGCGGACGAGCTGCCGTCGGCAGGTGCTGCACTGCCGGAAGCAGGCTTGCTGCTACATCCGCCGATAAGGCTCACCATCAGAATGCAGGATAACAAAACGCAAAAAAACCTTTTCATTTTCTTTTCCTCCCGTTTTACATTTTATACAGTTCCTTGATACGTGGATATAACGCGGTGTATATCTTGTATAGTTTTGTATAAAGCTCTTCATTTTCAGGGTTCGGTGTAATAACTTCATAGATGTTGCGTTGGATATGTGCTGTTGCATCCTCGACGGACATATATAGCCCTACGCCTACTCCGGCCAGCAGCGCGGCGCCAATTACAGCCGCTTCATTAATGTCAAGAATCTCTATTGTTTTCCCTGTAATGTCGGCCTTTATCTGCGCCCAAACCTTGTTTTTCGAGCCGCCTCCGACCGACAGAAGGCGCGTATAGTGTGTTCCGGTCACCTGCTCGGCAATCTCGTAAAGCTGACGCATGCCGTAGCCGCAGCCCTCAAGTATCGCCCTTAGCATATCCCCCCGCTTGCTGTCGAGCGTCACGCCAAAGAATACGCCCTTCGCGTAGGGGTCCCATATCGGGCAGCGCTCGCCAGCCATGTAGGGCAGAAATACGACGCCGCCCGAACCCGGCTTTGTCTGTGCGACCGCCCCGTTCATCAGGGCATAGGTATCGCTCCCCGTATCGGCCGCTTTTATTTTTAGATCCTTCGCAAGCTCCTCGCGCGCCCAACGGTAGGAAGCGCCGGTATTCGACATCGCGCCCTGATAGATCCATGTTCCATCCACGACATGACATCGGTTGATAAACCCGGGGTTGAAGTTCGGCCTTTCGGTACAGATGGTCAGCACATTTGTGGTGCCCACCGATTCACACGCATCGCCATGTCTGACCACTCCACAGGTGATGGATGCGCATGGCGTATCCGCGCCGCCGATAACGACCGGCGTTCCCCGGGGGATGCCCAGTGCAACGACCGCTTCGTTAGTCAGCCCTCCGACAATGTCGGTGGATTTAATCAGCGGCGGCAGTTTGGCGATATCGATTCCGATTGTTTCGCAAAGCGTCCGCGACCACGTGCGGGTATTGGCGGTGTCAAACAGTGCCGTATAGGAGGCGTTTGAGTAGTCGATACCGTAGCAGCCGGTTAAAAGCGCCCCGAACAGGGTATTTACATGCCCGAAATATTTGATTCCGGCATACATTTCGGGCAGATGGTTCTTAACCCAAAGCATGGAGGTACCGGAGATCGCGCCCGCCATAGCCGAGTTGGCCGTGATGGCAAACAGCTGCGCGACGCCAACCGCATCCTTAATATAATCGGCCTCCGCAATGCTTCTGCGGTCGGTATAAAGAATGGGGTCCAATAAAACCTCGTCGTCAAATGAAAACGCCGTCAGCCCGGGGCACAGGCATGAGATGCCGATACCGGCTATTGCGGTCAGGTCAACCGTCACTTTGTTTAAAGTCTCCCGTAGCGTTTCGAGGAATTTGTTCCACAAATCATGACGGTCTATTTGCTCATAGCCCTTTTGGGGACGAATAATATGGTATTCCCTGGCCGAAAGCGCCATGACCTTTGCCTGTTCGCTTAAAAGCGCCACCTTGATACTGCCTGTGCCAATATCGATTCCAAGCAGGTAATGCGCCAAATTGTTCACCGCCTTGTGTTCAATCATTAGAACTTGTCGTAATTCTTATCATGCTCAAGCTGGACCAAAAGCTCCTTGGCCTCCTTGACGCTGTACCCCTCATGGATGATATGGCGCAGCGCCACGACCAGCGCCGTAATATCTTGATAATCCCACACAAAGCGCCCCATGGTCACGCCGCCAACGCCGCAGTCCATCGCGTCACGGGTCATGGTGAGGTAATCTTCGAGCGTCTTGCAGGCATCGCCGCCCTGAATTACAACACGCGCCGGGCAGCATTCCACCACACGCGCCATGCTTTCGGGGTCGCCAGTGTAGGTCGTTTTGATAATGTCGATGCCCAGCTCGGCCGCCGCACGGCATGAATAGGCAATATTTTCCCATGCTGTGCGCTTGTCAGCGGGCACGCTTTCGCCCTTGGGGTAAATGTGGCCGATCAACGGCATGCCCTTTGCCATGCATTCTTCAGAGAATCGGCCAATTTCAGCGAACTGAACGTCCTGATAATCGCCCAGTGTCATAGCGCCGACAGAAACAGCGTCCGCGCCCATGCGGATGGCTTCGTCAACGGTACCGAACGCAATATCCCTGGTGGGATGAACCGGCGCGTAGCTTGAGCACTTGAGCAAAATTGATACTTTTCCGGCGTTATGCCACATGCAGTGCTCCGCAATACCCTTGGTCATGGTCATGGCGTCGGGCCTGCCTGCCACAATCGCATCAATGGTCTTCTGAATAGGCTGAAGGCCGGTCATCGGCGCAATGCCCCTTGAAATAGCGTGGTCGACGGTGATGGCCATCATCTTGTTGCTCTTGTTGTTCACCAACCTGCTCATCCTGACTTCTTTACCTAGCATTGCCATAATTCGATTCCTCTTTTCTGAATTTATACGTTGATCTTATGAACGGGCAGACAAGATTTGCGATGGTGTTTGCTGCCCTGCCAGGCCGATTTAAAACGTAGCGGGCCTGAAAATCAATCGTAAGATAGCTGTTTTAAGGTTCGATGATAATTTTTAACCCCTGGCCACTTTTCGCCATCTCATAGGCGCTTTGGAACGCCTCAATTTTATAAGTATGGGTGGCGATGGCGTCAAGGTCAATCTTTTTGCGCTTGACCATCTCGGCTGCCGCCAGATAATCGGCCCGCTTGTAGGCGGTGGAACCACAAACATTAATCTCGCCATAGTGGATGATATTTGCTTCAATTGTGCATTCGCCGGTTCCCGCAAAGCCTGCGAACAAGCAGACGGTTCCGCCCTTTTTACAAAGTTTGAACGTAGAATTGACGATGGCGGGAACGCCGATTGCCAGAATAATAACGTCCACGCCCAGGCCGCCGGTTTCGTGCGCAACGATCTCGGCCAGATTTTCTGTGGTGGGGTTCACGACCAAATCGGCGCCGAGCTGCCGCGCTTTCTCCTGACGAAACGCGTTGGGCTCGCTGACGATCACCTTGCGGGCACCGGCAATTTTAGAAAGCTGAAGATGCATCAGGCCGATGGGGCCGGCACCGACCACCAGAACCGTATCATCAAAGCAAGTTCCCGCGTTCCTCATGCCGCGGATGCAGCATGCCAGCGGTTCTATCAGTGCTCCGGCTGTGAACGAAACATCATCCGAAAGCCGGACCACATTGCCTGCCTGAATGCAATTTTCAGGAATCCGCACATATTCGGCGAAGCCGCCGTCGTATTCATACGCAATAGCCTGGCGGTTTAAGCAGGCGTTTTCACGGCCTGAAAGGCAGCTGCTGCAATGGCCGCACGGAATTACATTCGCGATAGCGACGCGTTCCCCTACGCTATAGCCTTCAACCTTTGCCCCGACCTGAGCGATAACACCACATATTTCATGCCCGATGACCGATGGATAGCGGATGCCCTTGGTCTTCTTACCCTCTAAAATTCGCAAATCTGTTCCACAGATTGCTGCCTTTTTCATTTCAACAAGAATTTCATTATCCGAAACAGAAGGTTTGTCAATAATCTGAGCAGAAAAGTCATTCGGCCCATTCAATACAACTGCTCGCAAAGTGTCCATCTCCTAAAGCGAATTTTTATTACAGCTTTATTATACGTTATTGAAATTTTATTTCAATATAAATGGCGATTTTTCAGCACAATGTTGAAATATTTTTTCATATTCAGTGAATTTCGACAAATAAAAGCCACATTTAAATGAAGCGACCCACGGAAAGCGGGCAGAAAAAACAAAAATGTTGTATGTACCCCTGTTCAGCCAAAACTAAACCGGAAATTTGTTCTGCAATTTAGCGACAGGTTGCTGAAAATCGAAATATTCTACAGCCTGCCGTGGCGGCGGCAATACCCGCAGAATGCTTGTAGCGAAAATCAAAGTGGCGCAACCCCTAACCTGGCTTGAAATGGGATTGCTTGTTCCGGCTTTGGGGGGGCAGCTGCCTGCTACGCGCAGAAAACCGCAGTTTTCAGCTTACGAAAACTGCGGTTTTCTGCGCGTACGGAATGAAAGATTATTTTAAAAAACAGTCTTTTGTCGCCACCGTTCATCGGATTTACATCGGTTAAAATTTTCGGTTGGCTGTCGCCGCTCTTGTTTTTTGAATGGCGCCATAGGCCTTTTCATAATCCGCCAGAGAAATAGAGGCGACAATCACGTCCAGCACAGCCAGCTGGGCGATACGGGCGGTGGCCGATTCAGAGTGGAACACCGTTCTCTTGGATGGGGCCGCAATTAAAAGATCGCTCTGCTTTTGTATCGGCGCCTTGTGCGAGGACGTCAGTCCTATCGTTAAAACGCCGTTTCCCCGGGCGATTTTCATACATTCTATCACATTTTTGTTTGCGCCCGAATGAGATATGCCAATTAATACGTCGCCCGGTACCATAAGCGACGCTTCCATGGCCTGAATATCGGCGTCGCTCTGAACCGAGCAATTGACGCCTATTTTTAACAGCTTATGCATAAAATCCTGCCCTATCAGCGTGCTGCCGCCGCTGCCAACAATAACACATCTATTCGCCTTCAAAATCGCATCCGCCGTCTTTTGAATCAGGCTGTCGTTTAACGTGCTTTGGGTCTCCTGCAATACTTCTATCTCAGCGGAAATGACTTTTTTGATGATTTCCGAGATTGAGTCTCCCTTCTCAAGGTCGTAATAGAGCTGCTTGTAAGGAAGAATCGTGTCCTGCGCCAAACTGATTTTAAATTCCTGATAGCCATCAAATCCGACTTTTTTGCAAAAGCGTATAACCGTGGCGTCGCTGACGCCCGACTGTTCGGCCAGCTCAGAAACCGTATACTCTAATATTTTCCGCTGATTTTCCAATATATAGGCCGCGACCTTTTTTTCAGTTTCTGTCAGAATTTCCATTTTAATCTGGATATTTGCTAAACATGACGGATAGATCAATTGCATCACCTCTTCTTGCGAACATTATATCATGAAGCCATAAAAATAACAATTTTATTGAAATTTTATTTCACCGGTTTTTACAAATAAGATACTGTTCACACAGGAGCCTGAATTCGGGCAGCAACTTGATTGCTCTGGTTTGAACATCATACTAAAACCCTGTAAGACCGCCATTGGCCTTATGGGGTAATTTTGTCCGCATAGGTGCCGACGCAAATAATAAAATGCCATTGTACCCTTATAAATTCCCATTTGTACGCCACCGCTCCCAATGAATTAATGGCAAAAATTCGGATATTGATTCCAAACAGGATCTTCTTTTAGCTGAAAATGGTATTGGGTTTGACAAGGATTTTACAATGCTATATAATTGATTCGATAATTATAATTGTTGAATCAATAATTATTTAGAGTTGGATTTACAAAGTTGGGATGGAACTATGAGACAACGCAGGGAAAGTATTGTTGAATTGGTAAATAAAGAAGGCGCCGTGAATTTTGCAAGACTCAAGGCGGCTTTTCCCGATGTGTCGGAAATGACCTTGCGCAACGACTTAAAATATCTCGATCAGATACGCCGCATCGTCCGGGTTCACGGCGGCGCAAAGTCGGTGGAGGTCATTATCGGCACCGACGACCTGTTCTATAAGCGTTCCACCCGCAATATGGAGCAAAAGCGGCTGATTGCCGAAAAGGCGATTAAGCTGCTGCACCCGGGCACTTCAATCTACCTGGATTCGGGTACCACCGCGACCGAGCTGGCCCGGACCTTTCCCGATCAGCCTTATCTGGTATTTACCAGCGGCATCAGCTGCGCCTTGGAACTCGCCCGCCTGACCCATTCTCAGATTCACATGGTGGGTGGACAAATGAACTGTTACAGCCTGAGCGTTAACGGCATACGCAGCATCAGGGAAGTTGAAGAAGTGAACTTCAACATCGCCTTTTTAGGCGTTACCGGCTTTAGTCAGGAGACTGGCTTTAACTGCGGCGTCGAGGAGGAAAGCGAGCTGAAAAAAGCCGCCATCCGGCGTTCGGAAAAAGTTATTGCCTTGATGGATTCCCAAAAGGTAGGCATTATTAACACCTTTACCTTCGCCGGCCTCAAGGATGTTGACGTGGTAATTTCGGACGGTGAACTGGACGCCGATGTAGTCCGGCTGCTTGAAGCCAACGGTATCGAAGTGTTGTAAAGATAAATTGCACAGATTTTCCCCAAAGACTTTATAACCATACTCTCATTTCAAAAATGGGAGTATGGTTTTTTGTTGAATCAACAACCATTGTATAAATTAGTAAAATATTAACCGCAAAATGCAGGAATATTATCAATTGATTCGCAGAAAAACTGTTGATATAATAAAAATATATTTTGAAATGATAAAAACAGGCTACAGGGCTCGCCTTTGTCAGCCTAAAGGGAGAAACCGGGATGATTACAACCGTAACGCTTAATCCGGCGGTGGACAAAACCATTGAGATAGACCATTTCACCATCGGTACCGTTAACCGTGTTGGTGCTGTGCGCAGCGACCCCGGCGGCAAGGGCATCAATGTTTCCAAGGTGATTGCTTCATTGGGTGGCTGCAGCCGGGTGATAGCAGTGTTGGGCGGTGCGGCGGGCTCTGTTATTGCGAAAGCTCTCGAAGCGCCGGGCCTGACAGCCGACCTCCTTTTTACCGGCGAAGAAACCCGCACCAATCTTAAGATTATTGACAAAACCGGCCGGACCAACACCGATATCAACGAGCCCGGGAAGCCGGTGGATAACCGGATGCTGACGGCTGTGCTTGAGAAGCTGCTGGCCGGACTTCATCAGGATGATATCGTTGTGCTGGCAGGCAGCCTGCCCGAAGGCGCCCCGCACAGCCTTTACCGCGACTGGACAGCGGCCTGTAAGGCGAAGGGCGCCAAAGTTTTTCTGGATGCAGACGATGATCCACTGTTTCTCGGCACCACAGCGGCACCGTTTCTGGTCAAGCCGAACAGCGACGAGCTTTCCCGCCTGTGTGGCAGGCCGCTCACCACAAGGCAGGCGCTTATAACAGCCGGCAGAAGCCTGCTGGAGCAGGGAATCGGCAAGGTGGCGATATCACTGGGAGCCGAGGGCGCCCTGCTGCTTACCTCTGAAAAGGCCCTCTGGGCCCAGGGGCTTAAGGTGGCGGTGCAAAGCACCGTGGGAGCAGGCGACGCAATGGTGGCAGCCCTGGCCTATGGCGAAGAGCGCGGCCTAAGCACGGAAGAAGCCTTTCGGCTCGCAATTGCCGCCAGCGCAGCCAGCGTTATGTGTTCCGGTACACAGGCAGTCGAAATCTCTGAGATTGAAAAGTTGCTGCCGCTGGTTAAAATACAGCAGCTCGACGGTGCGGTGCTATTATAGCTACGTCGTTAGCGCCAAAACCGCCCGGTTTTTACGGCTTATTTTCGTGTTGCCGCGTTGTTCTCCCAGCTGAGCGTCAGCCTTCCTTGAACGTCTGTCTTGCACCACGAAAAATATCCGCGCAAATGCAAGTGCGCTTTTGAAATTAAGCAGCTATACGCTGGTATCCCATTGAAAAGTTAATGTTTTAGCGGCAGATTTTGCGCCCTGCGTTGTCCTTGTTGTCGGGGGGGCAGCCCTCTTCCCCTTGTTTTGCCGGGGCAAAAAAATCCGCGCGCCAATCTGTTTAACTTTTATCAAGCATAATGCTTGACAGCATAACAACCGATACTTGGAGGTAAAAGATGAAAACAAAGGCATTGCGGCTGTACGGCGCTTCTGACCTGCGGCTGGAGGAATTTGAGCTGCCGCCCATCAGGGATGATGAGATTCTGGTCAAGGTGGTTTCCGACAGCATCTGCATGTCCACCTATAAGTGCGCGTTACTGGGCGAAAAGCACAAGCGTGTGCCGGATAATGTGGCCCAACACCCCACCATTATGGGGCACGAATTTGCGGGCGATATTGTGCAGGTGGGCAAAAAGCATCTGGGACATTTCGCGCCGGGGATGAAATTCACCCTGCAACCCGCTTTAAATTACAAGGGCACCATGTGGTCTCCGGGCTACTCCTATGAATTTTTCGGCGGCAACGCCACCTACTGCATCATCCCGCCCGAGGTGATGGAGCTGGGCTGCCTGCTGGAATATAAGGGCAGGCATTATTATGAGGCCTCCCTGGCCGAGCCGATGTCCTGTTCCATCGGTGCTTTCCGCGCCTGTTTCCACACCCGGATGGGGGTGTACGTACATGATATGGGCATCAAAGCGGGCGGCAACCTGGCCCTCCTCGCAGGGGCAGGCCCCATGGGGCTGGGGGCGCTGACCTATGCCCTGCACTGCGACCGCCGCCCCTCGAAGATCGTGGTCACCGATATCGACGCGGCGCGTCTTTCCCGCGCCGAAGCCCTCTTCCCGCCCGAGCAGGCTGCCAGAGACGGCATCACCCTTCACTTTGTCAATACCACCGGGCCCGATAATCCGGCACAACAGCTTAAAACGCTGGTCGGGGGCGGGTTCGACGACGTCTTTGTCTACGCGCCGGTCAGGCAGGTCGTGGCGCTGGGCACCGATATACTGGGGCGGGACGGCTGCCTGAATTTCTTTGCCGGGCCCACCGACACCGGCTTCAAGGCGGAGCTCAACTTCTACGATGTGCATTACAACGCCACCCATGTGATTGGCACCACCGGGGGCAATACGGCGGATATGATAGAATCCCTTGAGTTGACCGCCGCAGGCAGAATCAACCCCGCCGTTATGCTGACCCATGTGGGCGGACTGGACAGCGCCCGTGAAGCGACGCTGAACCTGCCTAATATCCCCGGGGGGAAAAAGATTATCTACACCCACATCGAAATGCCGCTGACCGCCATTGAGGATTTTAGAGAAAAGGGCAAAGAGGATGCGCGCTTTCAGACACTGGCCGATATTGTGGCGGCCAACAACGGCCTGTGGTGCGGTGCGGCGGAGGAATACCTGCTTAAGGCATGGCGCAAGCAGCAGGACAAAAGCGTAACATAATTGCAAAAATTGTGACGCTTTTCAGACAAAAGGCCGCCGACCGATGCGCGGCACGGAATGAATGGAATGGAGAAACGGGTATGAGTGTAGGAATTTCAATCAGAAATGCGGTTAAAAGATATGGACAAAATACGATCATCCCAGATTTATCCCTTGAAATTAACAACGGCGAACTTTTTACCCTTTTAGGGCCTTCGGGCTGCGGAAAGACCACCCTGCTGCGTATGATTGCAGGCTTTAACAGCATTGAGGGAGGCGCGTTCTACTTTAACGATACCCTGATCAACGACATCGATCCGGGCAAGCGCAACATCGGCATGGTCTTTCAGAATTACGCCATCTTCCCGAACATGACGGTTCGCAAAAACGTCGCCTTCGGCCTTAAAAGCCGAAAGATGCCGGCAGATGAGGTTCAAAAGCTCACCGACGAATTTTTAAAGCTGGTGCATGTGGACCAGTACGCCGACCGGATGCCGGACAGGCTTTCGGGCGGGCAGCAGCAGCGCGTGGCGCTGGCCCGTGCGCTGGTGATACACCCCGACGTGTTGCTGATGGATGAGCCCTTATCCAATCTGGACGCCAAACTGCGGGTGGAGATGCGCACCGTTATCAAAAATATTCAGCATGACGTGGGCATTACCACCGTTTATGTCACACACGACCAGGAAGAAGCCATGGCCATCTCAGACCGCATTGCGGTTATGCAGGGCGGCGTTATCCGCCACTGCGGCAAGCCCAAGGATATCTACCAGCGACCGGCCGACCTGTTTGTCGCAACCTTTATCGGTAAATCAAACCTGCTCAAGGCGCATCTGCTGGTGGAGGGTGGCCGCTGCTACTTACGTTTTCTCAATGGCTA
Source organism: Bacillota bacterium (assembly GCA_023457355.1). Lineage (GTDB taxonomy): Bacteria > Bacillota > Clostridia > Oscillospirales > Ruminococcaceae > Yanshouia. The sequence continues at coordinate 29,352 of JAEWLW010000021.1, forward strand.
CAAGGTGCCGTTTGATAAGGTTAGCCCGACGTTTTACACCCCCCGCGAAGTCGTGGTATCCGCCCGGCCCGAGGAGCTTTTGGTATGCCTCGCGGAGGATAGCGGCGATAAAAAAGAAGGCCTGCGCGCCACCGTTACCGACAGTGTGTTTTTAGGGCTCAATACCCATTATTTTGTCAAGCTCGAAACCGGTGAGGAAGCTGAGATTATTCAGGAATCCAGGATTGATTCGCTGATCCCCCCCGGCAGCCAGATTCTGCTGACCTTAAATGTGGAAAAGGCCAACGCCTTTGACGCCGAAACTACATTAAGCATCATGGAAGGGGTCAACAACTGCATCCGAGGGGATGCCACCGGGGAGGAGGGCAGCCACGGATGAATGCGCTCAAAAGAAAACTGGATTTTTGGAGCATTATTTCGATTATTATCATGGCCTTTATCCTGCTGTTCCTCGTTTACCCTATCGCCGGGCTGATGAAGGAAGCCTTCTTTGTGGAGGGTCAGGGATTTACGTTGGAGGCGTTTGAGCGTTTTTTCAGCAAGAGCTATTACTATGCCACCATCGGCAACAGCTTTAAGGTGTCGGTTGCCGTCACTATCCTCAGCCTGCTGCTGGGTATTCCGTTTGCCTATTTCTATACCTTCTTTCAGCTCAGAGGCAAAAAGATATTGTTCATCCTTTGTCTTCTGTGCACCCTGTCCGCCCCCTTTATCGGCGCTTATTCCTGGATACTGCTCATGGGCAATTCCGGCCTGGTGACCACCTTTCTCAAGGCCATCGGCATTACCGGGGTCAGCATCTATGGCTTTAAAGGCATCGTGCTGGTGCAGACCCTTAAACTCTTCCCGCTCGTGGTCATTTATATGAACGGCGCCTTTCGGGATATTGACAATTCGCTGATGGAAGTTTCCGAAAGCATGGGTTGCAAAGGGGTTGAACGCTTTTTCAAGGTGATTATGACCCTTACCATGCCTACCACCCTGGCAGCCGCACTGCTGGTGTTCATGCGGGCCTTTGCGGACTTTGGTACCCCGGCGCTGATTGGGCAGGGCTATCAGACCTTTCCTGTTTTAATCTATAACCAATACTTGAGCGAAAACGGCTCCGACTTCCATTTTGCCGCAGCCATCAGCATCCTCGCCATTGTAGTGACCGGCGTCATCTTCCTTATTCAGAAGTTTGCCACCAACAAATTTAAGTTCACAATGAGTGCCCTGCATCCCATCGCACCCAAACCCGCCACAGGCTCAAGCGGTGCCATGATGCACGCCTACTGCTACCTGCTGGTTGCTATCGCGCTGGTGCCCCAGCTGTATATCATCAATATGTCCTTCCGCAACTACAACAACAGTATTCTGCGTCCCGGCTATTCGCTGATTAATTACGAAAAGGCGCTGGAAAAGATGCTGTTCCGCTCCATCGGCAATACCGTTGTCATCAGCGTTGTAACCTTGGCGGTTATCATCGTGTTTGCCATTCTCATCGCCTATCTGGTGGTGCGCAGGAACAACTTTCTCAACAATACCATCGACACCATCTCAATGCTGCCCTACATCATGCCCGGTGCCGTTATCGGCATCTCGCTGGTTATCGCCTTTAACAAATCCTTTCTCTCACTGACAGGCACATTGGCCATTATGGTGGTTGCGCTTTCCATCCGGCGCATGCCCTACACCAGCCGCTCGGCTACCGCCTCGATGATGAAGATACCCATCTCGATTGAGGAGGCAGCGATAAGTCTGGGGGCCTCGAAGGCCAAAACCTTTGTACGCATCACGGTGCCCATGATGTCCAGCGGTATTATCTCAGGCGCGGTGCTCAGCTGGGTCTCAATTATTACAGAGATGTCCAGCGGCGTTATTCTGTACAATAACAAAACCATCACGCTGACCGTCAGCACCTATAACGCCATCGTCCGGGGCACCTTCGGCGTGGCAGCGGTTTTTGCAACGGCGACTACCCTCTTCACTGTTCTTTGCCTGATTCTTTACCTCAAATTCACCAAAGTGGAGGACGTCAGGCTCTGACGGCGTGACCTCATCTATCCGGCATAAATACCGGGCATTCCCGGTATTTAAGGGCAATCTGAAAATGCAAAACGACAGCTGTTTTCCGCACAGGACGCTTTTGATTCTTAAAACACGGAATGTACGGCTTACACCCGTGTTACTCCCGCAAAGCTGCCCTTGCCCGCAAAATAGCCGGCGTTGCCCCTTTTCAGAGGCATCCTCAATAAGATTAAGGAGATATAGAAACATGAAGAAATTATTCAGTACCCTTCTTGCCCTGACAATGGTTCTTGCTTTGGCAGCGTGCGGCAGCAAGCCCTCGCAACAACCCGCATCCTCAGTCAGTGAAGCGCCCGGCAGCAGCGCCCCCGCAGAAGAGAGAGCCTATTGGCTCAAGGGCGCTGACGAGGTCACCGGCACCATTAACGTCTACACCACCATGGAAGAAACCCAACAGGAGACCCTGCGCACGCTGTGGCAACAGTACTATCCCAACTGTAAAATCGAATTCCAGTCTGACTCGGTGGGAACGCTGATCACCCGCCTGCAGTCGGAATCTAACGCGCCTGTGGCCGATGTGCTCATTGGCGGTCTCTTCGAGGCAGACGGCAGCAAGTACCACGAGGTGCTGCAGCCCTATACTGCAGTCAACGACGCAGAACAGAACTACCATGACCCGGCCGGCTATTATACGCTGTATGACGTTCAGGTAATGTGCCTGATTACCAATGAGGATATTCTCAAAGAGCTTGGCATTGAGGTCAATGGTTACAAAGACCTGCTTCAGCCCGAGCTTAAGGGTAAAATCATCATGGCCGATCCCAGCGCATCCTCCAGCGCATACCGCCAGCTCCAGACCATTCTTGCCACCATGGGCGATCAGTTTGACGACGACAAGGGCTGGGATTATATCAAGGAGCTGATGATTCAGGCCAACGGCATCATTACCACCAGCTCTTCTCAGGTTTACAACGACGTCATTAATGGCGAATATGCGGTGGGCCTTTCCTATGAATCCACCGTGCAAGCCATGATTGCCGACGGGGCTACCAACGTTGAGTGCATCTACATGGAAGAAGGCAACACTGCTATGGCAGGTGGCGCGGCTATTGTTAAGGGTGCGCCGAACAAGGTGGCCGCGGAGGCAATGATGAACCTGCTGGCCAGCAACATCTTCCAGGATGCCCGTTCGCAGCAGTCCGGCGGCCGTGGAACCAACTCTCTGTGTGCCGATTCTGGCCTGCCTGCCGACAGCACATTGGGTCTGGTTCCGCTCGATTTCGATTATCTGGCGAAATCCAAGTCTCAGCTTATGGACCGTTGGGCAACTCTCTGGGCAAGCGTCAACTAATCGGAGCATCCTTCTGCCTATAAAAAATAAGCAAGACGCCGGTGCCGCCTTATGTGGCACCGGCGTCTTGAAATTTTAAGCAGACTACCCTTCCACGTCGTAGAGATGACGACTTGCTGTCGCTCCCGGCATGTTTGTTGCGCCTTTTTATCAAGCATAATGGTGTATTTCTGTTATTTGAAACATACAACAACTTGCGATCAATTTTTCTACTCATGGTGATGGTGCTCGTGGCCGCAGTGGGTGTCGGCAATTTTCTCTCCCGCGTCGGTAAGGGCCATGCTGCCCAGCTCCAGCACCGGGGTATTCCCCAGAAAGCCGGGCTTGGTAGCGCCCTCCGTCACGGTAGAACAAAAATACTCGTAGAGGGCGCTCCCTTTGTACTCCTCATAGCCGTACCTGTCCAGGGGAATGTCATAGTCTAAGGTGATGAGCCCCATGTCCTCCAGTCTTTGCAGAAAGGCGCCTGCCTCCTTGACCATGGCTATATCGTCGGCGGTAGAGCGGATAAAAACCGGTGCCAGGGCTGTGGCGATAAAATCTTCCTCCCGGCTGTCCTCCACCGAAAAGCGGGCCACAGGCAGATAGCGGCGGTGATATAGCTGATGGAGGAAATCCTTTTGGTTTTCTGTCACTTCAAGCGGTGCAGTAGGATCGCCAGCTGAGTGGGGATGCTTATGGTCGTGGCCGCAACCACAACCGCAGTGCTCGTCATGTAGCATCGTAGTTCTCCCGTCCTTGTGATTTGATAAAACTATGATTTTTTGAAAACAAACGCCGTCAGGCATGCCATATCGCGTAGCAGGTGCCGCACACCCTATTCTTGAAAACAAACGCGAATGGGCTTGCCAATGCCGTCGCCCTTAGGCGGATAGCACCACAGGCGTTTTTATTCATTAATTATCATACCCCGGAATCACAAAAAAGTCCACGCAAATATCGGGGGCAGTTCAGCGGAAATGCACGTTATTCAGGGCCATAATCCGCTTATTGAACCAATACCGCTCTCCTGCGTATGTAACAACGGCCACCTCGCAAACGCGTCTGCGCAAAATAACCCGCTATACAGCCGACTAAAGCCAAGCACAGGGATAACGACCGGCGCCGCCGAGCCGGAAAATGCGCCTATTTGTGCGCCAGCGGCGGCACCTGCCCAGCGTCCACCGATGTTAGCGGCAGCGGCAATTGCTGGGCTTTTCTTCCCTGATTTTTATGGGCATCCTTCAAGGCTTTGCCACATTATAGGGACTGTTCGCCATTTAACAGGGAGAAAAGCCCTTCAATTCTGTTGAAGGGCCCTTCAGTATTTACGCTCTTCTAAATTTATAATGGGACAGGGTAAAATAAAGAATGAAAGCCTTTGGGATTAGTTAGAGCGTTATGTTGGCCTGAGCAGAATCCGAGGAATGCGCTGTGTCTGAGCGTTTCCTTTTTTTCCAATGTATGCTCACAATAACAAAAATAGCAGCACCCACAATTCCGATGACAGAAGTAGCTGTTTCCGGCACAATCATTAAAAGACCGATAAAGATCAGGTAGGCGCGTAACAGCTTTTTCAGCGGCTGCATAAAAAAGCCGATCATACCCACAGCCGTTGCCCACAGCCCCACCATGGTGGGGATAACGCTGACCACAATTTTAAATGGGGTACCAATGCCAAGCACGGCCGGGTTGTAGACAAAAACATAAGGGATTAAGAAAATGATGAAGCTGTACTTGAAAGCCTCTATACCCGTTTCCCAGAAAGGGGTTTTCGCGACGCCCGCCGCTGTGTAAGAAGCCAACGCTACAGGAGGTGTAATCATTGAAAGGTTGGCGAAATAGAAGATGAAGAAATGTGCAACTACAAGATCTACGCCGATTTTTGTCATCGCCGGAGCCAAAAGTGTTGCGGACATGATATAGGCTGCGCTGGTGGGCATACCCATGTCCATGATAATAACCAGAATCATTGTTAATATTAAGGCCAGCCAAAGCTGATTGCCCGCCATTTTGGAAATAAGCGCACTGATCGTCAACCCCAAACTGGTATAACTGAGAATTCCCACGATAATACCTGCTACGGCGCAGGGAATCGCGACAATGACAGCAGAAGTCGCACCGCTGATAAGCGTCTCTACAATTTGTTTAAGGTTCATGCGGGAGTCTTTTTGAATACTCGTCAGCACTAAAAGTGCCAAAACGGAATAGATAGAGGCATAGCGTACGGTTTTTCCGTCAGCGATCATAAGGACCAGCAGAACCAGAGGCAGAAGCAGGTAGAAGTATTTAAAAATCATCCGCTTAAGCTCGTCAGCCGGAACAGCTTTGGAAATTACATTTCTCTTTTTCGCCTCATAATGAACGATAAAATAGAGCGACAGGATATAAAGTGCAGCGGGAATGATGGCCAAAACTACGATGTGGAAATAGGACATCCCTACATAGTCTGCCATCAGGAATGCCGCCGCGCCCATAACCGGAGGAATGAGCTGCCCACCCGCACCGGCAATGGCCAGTATGGCCGCTGCAAACTTAGGCCTAAAGCCGGAATCTTTTACCGATTCATAGGTCAGCGTGCCTACGGAGGCTACGTTGGCGGCCGCGCTGCCGCTGATCATGCCAAAAAGCCCACAGGCAATAACCATCGACTTCGCCTCACCGCCGTCGGTTTTGCGGGTGACAAAGCGTGCCAGAGAAATAAACAGCTTGCCGGCCGGTGTTGCCGACAAAAATGCACCGAAGATCATAAAATAGAAAACTGTATCGGCAGAAACGCCGGCTGCTGTACTCATAATGCCATTACTGGAGACAAACTGAAGCTCTATCATGTTGGAAAGGCTCATACCTCTGTGCACCAATATGCCAGGCAGCCATTTGCCTACAAACCCATACACAATAAACACCAGGCACACAATCGTCATAGACATGCCCAGCATTCTGCGACAGGTCTCAATGAGCAACAATATGAAAAGCCCGCCCAACACCAGCTCTACCGGGGTCATGGGCGTGATGTACAGCATGCGCGACATGATTCTGCCGGCATCCAAAAACAGATATAAGCCGCATACAAGGCTCAGTGCCGTGAGCAGCATGTCAAAAATATAAGTTGGCATTTTATCTTCTTTTGTCATGGGCCTTGACAGAAAAACAAGGGCGGCAGCAAAGGCAATGTGCATACCGCGTAGTGCTATTGTAGAAATGCCTGACCAAAAGCCGACATAAACTTGGAACGCAACCCAGATAAGTGCTACCAAGTTGCGCATAGAGCGTCTGAAATTATCTTTAGTTGCAAAAATGTTCATATGTTTTCCCCCTTTTCCCTAGTTGCAGTCTGGGGCAAAACGCTCCGCTTGTTTTGCCCCAGACTCGCCCAAGTAACGGCTGTGTTATTTTATTAAGCCAATTTCGCGATAATATTTCTCCGCACCGGGATGCAGCGGGAATCCGCCGTAAAGTTCGGGTGTTGCGCAGCCCTCGCGGTTAAAATTAGCAAAGCCGGAATGACCAAGGGCCAATTCGTCGGGGTTCTCATAAATTTGTTTAACAATACGGTAGGCGACCTCATCCGGCAGATTGTCGGTGGTGGTGAGGTTTGTGGTGATGCCTGCGCAGATAACATCTTCATCTTGGCCATTGAAGCTTCCGGCCGGCATGGTGGCAATGCTATAGCCGCGCTCCTGCATGAATTTCAGGGACTGGTCGTCCAGTTGGCCTACTCGCACATCGGCGGTCAGGGCCAGTTCTGTGAAGGCGGCGTGCCCAACAGAAACGTGCTGCATGAAGAAGTCACATTTATCGTCCTGATAGGCAGCCACGATGCTGGCAAAGTCGGTGTGGGTTACCGAGCCCCCCCATGAGATGACGTCTTCATAAGAGCAGCCGATTGATTCGAGCACGAGCCGGGTGGTATATTCGCTGGCGGAACCGGTTTCTGAGGTAAAAAGGTTGATGGGAAGCTTTTTCTCGGCGATATCGCGAATTTCTTCAATACCTGAACCGTTGCGGATGCCGATGCCCACATACATCTGATCCAGCGTACCTACAAGGCCGCGCAGCTGAGGAATAGCGTCGGTTGTTTCAAAAGCCATTGTGCCTTTATAGGCCCATGCGTTCACGCAGTTAAAACCTAATCCAATATCTGCGCCGCCGTTTTGCAATAAGAGCATATTACCAACGCCGCCGGAATTAGGCATGACATCAAAGGCCAGTCCGGTATCGTGGCTTGAAACAACATCGGCGATGGTTGCGCCATAGACATACCACGAACTGCCTACTGCCAGCGTGGCAAACTTCCAGGATTTATTGACAGGTGTTCCAACTTCAAAGCTGTATCCGGAATTTTCGCTGTCGGCGGGCGCTTGGCCGCTTGTCTTTGCGCTGGCGCTGGAATCTCCGCAGGCACTTAAGGTGAAAATGACGGAAAGGGACATAATCAGAGCAATTAGTTTTTTCATCTTATTCTCTCCTCTACTCTTTGAAATGATCTTGAACCTTTTTGGCTCTTGCCCTTTATATATGAGCAATTTTTGTTCCAACTTTTAAAATATTTTTCCAAAAGGCATATTTTTTACAGAAATAGCTGCTGTTATAAAGAAAATTTTATCTGCCAGCTTGCTTTTCTCGAAGCATCTATTTGCACAAATAAAAAAGACTTTTTAAAAAAGCGGCACATCTTTCCGGTTCTAAGGAAAAACATGCCGCTTTTTATTTGTTCTGTCAGTCTTCATCAGAATGCGCATTTTTTGAGATCAGATTATACTTGTAAAGCTTATTGCGCAAGCCGCGTTCGCTTAACCCCAAGCTATCGGCAATCGCTTTTTGTTTTCCTTTGTGCCTCTTCCATGCAGCGTGAACGGCGCAACGTTCCAGCTCTTCAAGCGTAATGCCGGCCAGTGCCGCATTAACATCTGCATCCGACGCAGGCGTATGCGCCGCAGGCTGTCGCTCCCCCAGCCAGGGCGGGAGATCAGCTAAGGAGATCGTCTCTCCATCTGAAACCACCGAGGCATACTCCAGAATATTACAGAGCTCTCTCACATTGCCGGGATAATGATAATTAATTAACACCTGCATGACCGCCGCGTCAATTCGGCGTATCTGCCGATCTTTTTCTTTGTTATACTGCTTGATGAGATGTTCGCAGAGCAGGGGGATATCATCCTTGCGTTCCCGCAGGGGTGGAATGCGTAGCTCCACGACGTTCAGCCTGTAGAACAGGTCGCTGCGAAAGGTGCCGGCTTCCATCATCGCCCTGAGATTTTTGTTGGTGGCCGCCAGCACGCGCACATCAATTTTATACACCTGGTTGTCGCCCAGGGGCGAATATTCCCGTTCCTGAAGTACCCGAAGCAGTTTGCTTTGAACCGCCGGGGACATATCGCCAATTTCATCCAGGAATAACGTCCCCTGATTTGCCAAATCCAGTTTGCCTCTGCGTGAACCCACTGCACCGGTAAAACTGCCCTTTTTGTGACCGAAAAGCTCTTCTTCAAAAAGACTGTCGGGGATAGCCGAACAATTTAACGCCACAAATTTCTCTTTGCCGCGCCTGCCCATATAATGGATGGCCCGGGCCACCAATTCTTTGCCGCAACCGCTTTCCCCGGTAATGGTTACAGAGGTGTCAATATCTTTAAGCCGTTCAATCATGTTATAAAGCCGCTGCATTTGCACGTTTTGTCCTACAATTCTGCCGCAAGCCACGCTGTTCAATGTCCGCAACTCACTGCTCAGGTGGGTCACCTGCTCATTTAAGGTGCGGAATTTTAAGGCATTTTGAATAAAAATATGCAATTCCTCAATATCCAGCGGCTTGGTCAGGTAGGTAAATGCACCATTTTTCATCGCTTCAACCGAGGAACGAATGCTGCCATAAGCGGTCATCATGATAACCGAAATTTCAGAATTTTTTTTCTTAATCTCTTGGAGAACTTCAATCCCGTTTTGTGTACCGATTTGCAGATCTAAAAGCACCAGATCAATAGGCTCCTCGTCTATTTTTGCCATGCCCAGGGTGGCATCGGTCGCTACAAAAACCCCGTATTGGCTGTTCAGCGCATAAGTAAGCACCTGGCAGATGCCTGGCTCGTCATCGATAATTAAGATATTTGGTTTCATGTTCCACACTCCTAAAGCGCAGCGTGATGCAGGTATACTGCCCCTCTTCGCTTTCAATTTCAAGGCTGCCGCCATTTTCACGTATATATTGGCTGGACAAAGCAAGCCCCAGGCCACTGCCGCGTTCCTTGGTCGTATAAAATAAATCGACACAATGCTTCTTGACATAATCATTCATGTCAATGCCCTCATCCCGCACCTGAACACAACCATATTCTCCATCAGTATAAGCGGTGACCGAAATAGCGCACGCCGCATTAGGGCTTGGCGTTTGCGCCAGCTTGCGTTCAATAGACTCAATGCCGTTGATGATGATGTTGATGAGAATTTGTTTGACCTGATTGGCGTTGGAATAGATGTAAAAATTCCCCGTGGCGCTCAGGTTGAACCGGATGGCGGCATTTCGGCTGGCCACTTCAGAAAAATAGGCGCAGTCCCGCACCAGTCCAAAGAGGTCAATACAGGCAGGCTCGCCCTGAATGGGCTTGGCATAGTTTACCAAAGACTCAACCCAATGGTTGATCCGGTCGCTTTCCCGGGGAACAAATTCAGCAAAGGATGCCCGAAAGTCCGGATCATCTATTTTATGGGGAATGAGGCAGGCATAGGTGCGGATCGACATGAGCGGGTTTTTTATCTCATGGGCAATACCTGCCACCATTCGATTTAAAACATAATTTTTTTCCCGCTCGAAGCTTTTTTTGCCGCCTCCAGCTCAAATGTGATATCCTCCATTGAAAGAAGCGCACCCGTAACCTCCTTGTTGTGGTAGATATAATGTACACTGCCTAAAAGCGTTTCAGTTTCTCCCGACGGTGCTTTGTATTCAAACGAGAGGCTGTTTTGTTTTATTAAGCTGGAAAACAGGTCCGGCCCAATACGATTGGCAAGGGCCCAAAAGCGGGGAAGCTGAGCCAGCATCAGCCCCTCCTGACTGCTGGATACATTAGCCAGCGTCGCCGCCCGCTGATTGATCATCTGTACATGATAATTCTTGTCCACCAGCACCAGACCATTTGCACTGTTGTTGATGATCTCGCGGCGCAGCTCATCCTGAAATTGCAATTGTTCCAACTGATTGGCCAACGACTGATTGGCACACTGAAGCGCCAGTGTCTTCTCCTGCACCTCCTGCTTGAGCATATTGCGTATTCTGTTGCTTATCAGAATATAGAACATCGCACCGGCGGTACAAATAAAGAGAATCAGGCTGACTTGTCGCAGAAGCAACACTAATTTCTGAGAAGGCTCAGAGATGCTCCACCGGGATAAAATGCTGGAATAGTCGCCTGAAAGTCGAAACTCTAAAATTCCAGTGTTCAATTCTCTAAGCAATATACGACGTTCCGGGCTCAAAGCAATCGAATATTTAACCGTCTCAAGATAGTCGTTTAAGTTATCCGGCTTCTCCCCCTCCCAATCTTTATAATACCAACCCGCAATCAGCCGGTCGACAATAACCGCGTCGGCTTGTTTATTTTGCAGATAGTTTAGGAGGGTGTTCTGCTTACTGGATATAACATGGTAGCTTGACATCAGACGGGGAAGCATGGTGCTGGGAATCGTATTATAGTCGTAGCCCAAGGAAAATTTCGTATCTCCACCCGGATGATTCTGGGACGGTTTGGCCGGGCCCAGCAGCACCATCGATGAAGAATATATTTCAACCGTTTCAAAAAGATTATATTGGTTAAAGCTTGGCATTCCTAATATGACGTCGGCATCCCCCTGATTTATGGCCTGAACACATTTAGCAAGGCTGGGCATGACTCGATACTCGGCAGAATAGCCACACTTTTGAGCAATTGCGTCAAAAAATTCCACCAGCAACCCGCTGGGGCTACCTTGATCCGGTACGAACTGATAGGGGGGCTCTTCATAAAGAACCACTTTGAGCACCGGATTTTCCGCCCGGACGGGACTATATACGCCAAGGGCTAAAATCAACGCCAGGCACAGCAAAAATCGGACGTAGTGCTTCATACCTACACCTCTCCCGGCACACCGTTTGCCTTATAAGTTTTCAAATTTTTATTCTGGCCAACCTGCGAAAATGCCGTACAAAAACCTCGTTCCTGTACGGCACATATGCATAACCAGACAGGCGCATAGTCTACTGACAACTAATTGTACCAAAATTCTCCATAATTTTCAATCAGTCTTCCCCATAACGATTTATCTAAATCTGTTAACCCTTCTCATATCACACGCCTGGGGGATTCTATATAAGCAGTTCGCCGAGGGCGAATATGTCGTCGGCCAGACCTATGAGAGCGTCTGCGTCGAGCTGTTACGGTCGGGCGCCGACAATGTGGAGATCGTCTACATGGAGGAAGGCACCACCTCCGGCCCGTTCGGCGCGGGCATTATCAGGAACATCAAGCAGGCCAAGACCTTCGCCGAATACCTGACCTCTGCGAGTGCCAGACCGGCTATGTGCAGAACTTCTCCTCGCGCCCGCCAACCCAGCGCCAACCTCTGCGATTGACTACAGCAAGACCAAGGTGTTCCCTGAGGACCAGGAATATCTGTTAGCAAACAAGAGCGCCATTCAGGAAAAGTGGCCCCAGCTTTGGGCAAAGGTAACTGATCAACCTGCCGGGGCAGGTTGGGCGGCTGACGGCTTTTGGGCGAGACCGGCAGATGAGCAGCTATACCGAACAGGTTCTGACGCGGGCCGCCCGGGCGCAGGGTGGTCATTGTTCCCGCCACCTGCCGTTATACGGTGCTCCATTATGATGAGCGGTGCGCAAGTGTACGACTGCGCCGGGCAAAAGGCACTATACCCCACCGCGCTGCCCGCCACCATCGACTGATTTGTGGAAGACAAACGCGGCTATATGGACGCATATTACTATAATTTCCTCAGTAACCTGTACACACAATTTTCCCAGGTATCGTTCGCTGTCCCCTTTCAGGTTGTGGTAACTTCATTCTATCCGGCAACTGCAAACTGTGGCTTTTTCTTTTTACGCAAAACCCTAAAACCTCTTTGTGCATAACAGAAAACGGTAGAAAATCGGGCTTTCAAAAGAAAGTTCAGATTTTCTACCGTTCATTATGAGAAGTTAGGTCGCTATAATGCCATGGCCTGTTTATTTCAGCGTCACCTCCGGGCTCTGCTGACGCCCGTTTGTAATCTCGCCTTATTCAAAGCCCTTAAAGGTAACGACCTCCTCAATCGGTCTCCTCCTGCTGCGGAATTTATTAATCGGATGAAGGCTGTCCTCATGGCCAATTGCGATTCCGGCTATCACCGACAGTTCGTCGGGAATGCCCAGTTCCGCATGAAGAATCTCGGGGTACTGTACAAGGCAGCCCGCCGGCATCGTCGAAAGGCCGTGTTCCAATGCCTTGAGCATGATGCTCTGCGAGAGCGCGCCCAAGTCGAAGAACGATAATCCCGTCAGGTTCTTGTCCATACACAAATAGATAACCGCGGGAGCGTTAAAAAACTTCCCCATCAGTTCCCCTATCTCTTTTACAGACTCTCCGGCAGCGACGCCCATGTCCGAAAGCAGTTCCTGCATGCGGGCCAGATGGGCTGGCGGCATACTCGACATATCGGGAGCAGCCTGCGGTCCGTTTTGAGCCTTGCTCAGAAATAACTGATTGATCCGTTCCAGTGCATCGCCTCCGGCGACGAAAATTTCCCATGGCTGAGAGTTGCCTCCGGACGCGGCGCGTGTCGCCGCTTCCAAAATGCTTTTAAGGGTGTTTTGGTCAACCGGCTCAGGTTTGAAGGACCTACAGCCGTGACGGGCAAATAAAGCGTCAGTTACATTCATTTGAATACCTCCAACATTCTTTTTAGTATATACAGAAAACGCATGTTTTACTTGGGAATGACATATCCCTTCTGACTATTGGCATCTTTTCGGCTATGCCCGTCAAAGGCTTCTCAGACACCCCGAAAAATTGGCGCTTACCGAAGCATTTCCAGAACGAACTTTCTGGCGGCTTCGATGTCCGCGGCATCCGGATGGCCTTTTGCTATGCCGCCGATTAGTTTAAACGGCCCCGCGGTGTCAAAGCCTTTGCAGGCGAAACTGCCCGCGATATTAGCGCCTGATTTTTTGAGCAACTCTATGAGTGATGCGTTATTGGATTCTGATTTTCCGCTGCCGCTTGTCGAAAAAACAAATGCGGTTTTACCACGCAGGTCCAGTGTATCCACGGCCTTGAGAAGTTTATCATAGTGCTTTCCATAGGCAATCCCAGCCCCGAAGCCAAAGCGTTCATAATCCTGAAGGTTTTGGCTGTTGAGATCGTCAACTGTGCAGAGCTCGGCGCCGGAAGCCTCCGCCATAGCGGCAGCAATTTTCTTCGTATTCCCGTGATGGTATGAATTGTAAACAATCAGACATTTTTTCATGGGCTACCTCTTTCTTTCATGGGATTCTTCAAGAAGTAAATCAAGCAATGTATTCAGTTTCGCAAGCCCTGTGCAGATAACCTCCACATCCCGTTGTGAGATGCATTCGTTCACTTTCAGGCTGAGTTCATTGACGCTTGCTTTGATTTCGTCCATCTTTAAAACGGCTTCGCCGGTCAGCTCAATGATAACAATTCTTTGGTTGTCTTTCAGACGGTCACGTTTCACAAATCCAGCCTTTTCAAGCCGGGTGCAGATATTCGACACGTTACTGTCGACCATTTTCAGTTTGGAAGCAATATCGCTTACTTTCATCGATCCGTATTGGTCAAGAAACATCAAAATGCTGATCTGCTGCGGTGTCAGCCCTTGCGGGGAATAATGGTGCCCCTTTGCTTTAGAAAACTTCGAATAGCTTTCCTGTAAAAGCTTATCGATTATCATCATGTCGCAGGGCGTATCATTACACTTCAAGTTGGCCTCCTTCTATCTCTGAGCGTTCATCAGACACATTTATTATAGTAATATTATCCCAATAAAGATTATCACGATAAACGTGAGTTGTCAAGCGTCCGTTTGCGGCAACGGCTCTGAGTTGTAGAGGGTAAAATAGCGTGGCAAAAGAGCTGCCGGCAATACGCTTGTGGACAAAAAACAGCATCAGCAGTTTCATGCCGTTTAAAAAAGCGGGGTATCCTCATTACGAAAATACTCCCGCTGATTTTCAGAAGTGCCGCTTCCCAATATGACGCACCGTTACCGATTGGCACCCATGCGCCCTCTCTAATCGTTCATATAACGAACATACATCCAAGGCGTATTTGTAAAATCAAGAACCGTCGGGGGAGAAAATTTACAGCCTTAATACTACAACCGCCACAGTTACATGCTTGACTTAACGGTTTTATTCCCTTGAAGTATTCTCTCTCTTTTTGCCGCCAATGATTGATCTAATATAGATTAGCGCTCCGACAACAGCTGGAATAATAGCCAGGAGGTAAATCAATTGGTAGCCAAGATGCTCGGCAATGATACCCCAAAGGATGGCGCCCGCTCCAATCCCAAGATCAAAGCCGAGAAAAAAAGTGGCATTCGCCGCGCCCCTCCTTGTGTTGTCAACCTTGCGCACGGACATTGCCTGCAACGCCGGCTGGACGGCGCCAAACCCGATTCCGTAAATAAACCCGGCTATCAGAAAGGCCATGAGCGAATTGGCAAAATAAATTAAGGACATTGAAACTATGACGCAAAGTATACCCGGCAACACTGCAAAAGGAGTCCCTTTTCGATCGGTCAGGCGTCCAAAGTAGGGGCGTGAAATCAATAAGGCGGCAGCATATACGGTAAAAAACAATCCTATATTTTCAACTTGCTTTTGGCCTGCATAAAGCGCAATAAAAGAAACAATCGCGCCGTAGGTCATTGTTATAAAGAAAATTACGACCGCGGGAAGAATGGCCGACCTTTCAAATATTCCCGCTTTCCCGGATTTTGGAAATCCATCCGAATCGGATTTTGGCACCACATCGGGCTTATGATATTTTATTAGCAAAGCAATAAAAATGGAGATTAAGACGACTCCCGCGGAAATATAAAAAACAGCGTTAAATCCATAACCGCCAAGGATTTCAAGCCCTAACGCGGGCGCGATGGCCATCGCGAGCGTACTTGTCAGCCCAAAATAGCCCATTCCCTCACCCAATCGGGATTTTGGAACGACGTCCGACGCGATGGTACTGGAGGCTGTGCTGGAAGCCCCCCAGCCAAAGCCGTGGATAAACCTGAGCATTAACAGGACTGAAATTGTTGAAGTCCAATTGTATGCCACAACGCATATAAGAAAGACAATTAAACCTAAAATAAATACGCCTCTTCGCCCTTGCTTATCCAATAATCGACCGGCAATCGGCCTCATTAAAACCGCGGAAATGGTGAAAATCCCCACAACCAGACCTGCCCAGGAATCTGAGCCGCCCAACTCGGCAGAAAAAACAGGCAATACCGGTAAAAGCATTTGAAATCCCATGGTAATAAATAAGCTTGCGATTGATATTAAAATAAAGTCCCGCGTCCAAAGCGGCTCTTTCTTTTCAAATCCCGGATTTCTTTCCATGTTATCTTCCTCCGCCTCAATCACGATAATTTATTACAGGATCCAAACGCTGTTGTGCAAATTTTTCACCGGCGCAGTAACCGAGCAACATGCCGACGGAGGCGCAGTAGCCTTCCGGCAGATTCAAGCGGGCGCTGAGCGGGCTATCCGGCATCAAAGGGCCAATGGGCGACCTGACAAAACAAGAACCGAGTCCCAGATCGGTAGCCGCTATGGTCATGGTTGTGATGGCACTGGCGGCGCTAGCCTCGATCATAGGATTGGGTATGGAAAAAACAATAAAGACAGGGGCGTTGTAGAGCGGCCTGAAGCCGGGTTGAACAGCCATTTTTTTGGTGAAGTCGTTACCGTTTTTCATAGTTTCCAGGGTGGCATCATCAATCAACTGCAAAAGCTCCCGGTTACGTATGACTGTCACGTGAAATACACCGATTCCCGGGGCGTGATTAATAGCTTGAAGAACTTGCCTGAGCTTTTCCTCTTCAACTGCCTGAGCTTTTCCTCTTCAACTGCCTGAGCGGTATAATCGCGGCAACTTTTTCTGAGGGCTATTGCCTGCATCGTTTCCATTGAATCAACCTCTTTCCAAATTCAGCCTCTTTGCCAAAACGCACGCAGCGTCAATCTGAGAATGTGCTGGTGTATTTGCTTTTTTCCTGATGCAGGTTATTTATGACCTTTTTTAGCACCAGTATTGTCTCTTCGATCGCGCTTTCCGGAATATCTTTTGAAAAAATCCCCAATATTTCAGAAAAAACTGATTCAACCGCCTCAGAAGCCGCTCTGCCTTTCTCTGTCAAATACAAAGAAGAATATCGTTTGTCTTTTTCAACCTTGTTTTTGCGAATATAGCCTTTGGCCTTTAAATATTGGACAGCCTTGGCAGTCGTTGACTTTTCTACATAGAGCCTGTCGCCAAGATCCTTTTGATTGATACCTTCATTATGAGCTATAACAAGGAAAAAATCATATTGTCCGCTGCCCATCTCTAATTCCTTCAGCTTATTGTTAAATATACTTTGGCTGAGTCTATAGATAGCGGCGCTGTATCTGCCGATGCTTTCCATATAGCCGTCCCTCCTTCATAATAGTTTCCTTAGAAACTATTATATTGGAAAATAGTTTCATTGTCAACTATAATTGGTTTGTGCCGCAAAGTAAAACGCACATGTTAAAAGCCATCACAGAACGGGCTGTTCCATAATGGCTTATTCTTCAGTACCGGGGTTCCCAAAAAAGTCGGGTTGGGCAGCTCCCTGCGCCACAGTAGTGCCGCCACCGTCAATGTTTCCGCTTCCACCTGTGTCTGCAGGCACTGTAGCCGAACAAATTAGATAGAAGATGAGGAATAACGTCCGTATCCTTAGAGGAATTTTTCATTGTACCCGCCTGATCTTTGAATTGAAAAAGCTCGGCATATTAGCGTTCCTTCAATAAGGATGTTTATGAGAATCAAAGTTGTTTAGCATCCAGCCGAACGATTACCGATAAATTGTAAATAATCTTTATTGGAGGAAGCTGCTTTATGGAAAAGTTTGAATTTGAATATACAGAGATTGGTGGATTGTTGAACCCCAACATTGAAATTGATGACTTGGGGAAATACGGTCGGCTTGGTCTGAACTTCTGCGTGAGCAGAAACCACAGATGTATCGTGAACTGCTTCTTACGGGCAAATTGGCAGAACACTGTTCGGTAATTGAAGCGTATTCGCATCTCTATGCAGGCTCAGGTGATTGCAGATGAAATTGTTGCAGACCAACTGGTTTGTAGTTAAATATGGAGAACGCCAGACACAATCAAGTGACTGGCGTTCTCCATCCATCTGCAAATCGCAGAAGAACAAAGTCTCTCCGTTGTTGTGCGAAACACTGGTTTTCTAAGCGGTAATTCCTTCGATCAACAACCTGCAATGCACCACAGATTGTTCTTTCAGGTCAAAATCGGGATAGCGTACACACCACTCAAAGGTGATACCCCGAAGTGCTGCAACAAAGTGCCGGGCCAATACCTCCACGGGCAATGCGTTCCCCAGTTCACCTTGACGAACTCCTTTTTCCAGAACGTTGTAAAACAGCAGATACAACTCCCGGCCGTAACCCGTTAACGCTTCGGCATCCACCGCCCCGGCCAGCATCATCTGGTAAACCTTTTTCATATTTTCACAGCCAATTGCTTCCGTAAGAACTTCGGCTATTTTCTCAGTCAGAGATAGAAGCACATCCGCGGTGGGCATATCGGCAGGCAGCGCCTCTAAAAATGCCTTGTAGTCCGTATCGGCACGGGCGGCGTAGTCCGCAATCAGTAAGGCAATCAACGCGTCCTTGGACGCAAAATGCACATAAAAGGCGCCCTTTGTGATACCGGCCTCATCTGTAATATCCTCCACCATAACATCGGAAAAATTACGTTCCTTAAACATCCTTTCCGCGATTTCATAGATCTTCTTTTTCGTTTCGGCGCCCTGCACCTTTCTTTTATCCGGTTTTTTCTGTCTCATGGTTTTCTCCTCTTGAAAATTTCAAGAAAGCAATATATAATGATTTAAGTAACTAACCCAATTTAGTTAAATTGTTTCCTAACCTCAGTATAGCACTTGCCGGACCACAATTCAAGTGTTGCGGGGTAAATGCGGACACATCTCCATCCGTACGGATACGCAACGAGTAAACAGGATAGCTTGCGGGTGCAAACAAGGGAGCCATAGGCTATGGTAAGAAAGGTGGAGTAATAATGCTTCAAAAATTGACAAAGAAAATGACGCTGCTTTTTGCGCTGTCCTGCGTTCTTTCACTGGGAATCGGTGTGGTGCTGGGCTACGGCATCCACACACAAAACCTGACGGGGACGGCGGTGCTGCCTGATGATTTGGATGCTGTGCTGTTGGGGAAGCAATTAAATCACGCCACTCAGCTGGACCAGCAGCTCAAGGAGCAGATTGCGCTGATCCAAGAAAGAAACCAAGAGATAAGCGAAAAAAATGATGAGCTAGCGCAAGCCCGCCTCAAAGAAAATGAAGCCCGCTCTCAAGGGAACAAGGCAGCTGAGGCCGCGGCAAAGCAATTGGTGGAAAAGCTTAAAGCGGAGATTGATGCGCTTAGCCTCGCACAGCAGAGGGATATGGTCAGGCTTCAAGAACTTGTATCGAAACGAGATCAAACGTTTGAAATGATGACGAATTTTATTGGCAAGATGCAGGACGCCCGTAGTTCCATACTGGGGGAGCAGCGATAAGCATGGGGAAGAATCGCCCGCTTTTACACCGTACATCTCTTGCCGCCAGGCTTCTGCCGGCGGCAAGCCTTTTATGGGCGGTCTGCTACGCAGTATTGGCACTTGTGCGTCTCATCCCCTTGGAGCAACTAATTGTCTTGGGAGATATCTATCAGCTTGTGCTGGGATTTGGGGCGATGGCAGTTCTCTTCGCCCGCATGAAGTCCGCACGGCGTAAATATGTCTTTCTTGGAACCGGGCTGGCCGTTTTTAGTTGGACGGCGGGGCAGCTTTTCTGGTTTTCTTATACGCTGCTAATGGATTCCCCCTTGCCCTATCCGTCGGTGGGAGATTTGGGGTTTACTGGCGCATACTTTTTCCTGATCGGTGTCATTGGACTGCTTGGAAAGAACGCCGTACGAAGTCCCTTTGCACCGCTGGCCTTTTTGCTTTTACTGGTTCCAGCCTGGTTGGCGTTTAGCCAAAGCACGTCCGCCGTAAAGCTATACAATGTCGTTCTGGGAAGCGCCGCCGCCTATACGCTGTATAAGGTGCTCCCTCTGGCAGGGCGCAAAAGTTGCCAATGGTTTTTTGCGGGCATTATCCTTTTGGTGTTTACCGATGTGTTATTTATGGTTAGCGTCGTTTATTTCAGGGACAGCTTCACTCTGACCTCCGCACCCTTATACCCCCTTGCCCTTTCCATTCTTTCTTACGGCGTCCTTAAGGGAAAGGAGGACGATACATGACTTACGCTGTCTTTTTGGGAATGATGATTCCGCTGGCCTTTCTTATTCTTCTGCTCAAGAGCGAAAACCGTATGATGATGTTGTTTTTCGCGTGGGGGATGGTGGCGTTTGTTTTGTCGCTGGCTGCGAATACTGCTCTTTGCGCTGCCTTGGAGATAGACACGCTCCGGCTCTCTGTGACATGGTCGCCTGTGGTTGAAGAGCTGCTCAAGGCGCTCCCCCTGCTGTATTTCCTGTTCAGGAAGGAAAAGACGGAACTCCCCCTTGTCTATTTCGCAATGGCTGCGGGAATCGGCTTTTCCATTCAGGAAAATTATCTGTATCTCATAGGGTTTACAAGCGCTGGGGAATCGATCGCGTTTTATGTGGTCATGCGCAGTATTACCACATGCCTTATGCACGGGGTTACTACCGCGATGATCGGCTATGGCGTTACCCTCATCAAGAAATATGAGATTATGGTTGCGCCGCTGCTTTTCGGACTGTTTTCCGTGACGATTATCCTGCACGCCCTGTTTAATTTATACATCAATTCAAGTGTTCGGCTCATCGGGATGCTCATGCCTGTCCTGCTTTATGGAGCCAGCCTGATTGTTCTTAATCAAAAAAATGATTTGACGGATGATGCATAATCCAAAAGCTAAGCCGCAATTCCTCTTATAAAATGTGCAGGAAAAATTTTCCGCTATTGCTACACTGATAGCACGAAATTTCTACAGAAGCAATTTCTAAAGGCTTAACAGCATGGACATCGTCAAATGAAGAAGATTTGAGAAAATCAGGACTTACGACATAGACCTGTTTTCCGCTTTTTACATCAGTTGAGCGGAGTAGTTCAAAGAGGCTGAAAAATGGACTTATCCCGATTACTTTTTCTATTTCATAAGGCTAAGATGATAATTTTTGGTACTTTTCTGCTTTTGGCCTTCACGCACCAGCTTGATAAACCCCGCCGGACCTTTTACGATAAATTCACAGGCGTGTGCCCTTAAGGGTAGAAACGGCCGTACCAAAAGAAGACAAACGCATAAAAGCAAAGCCTGATGAAATTGACGCCAGCCGCGTTAGTCCTGTCAGGCTTTATATTTTTACAGGTAGTCCTTGGGAAAACGGCTATGTTGAATCCTTCAATGGAACCATGGTCAATGAGCTGTTATATCGGGAAGTTTTCGATACGCTAAATGAAGCCAAAGTCTTGCTGGGACGTTGGATGCGAGAATATAATACCAAATGCCAATGGCAATTTAAAAATGTAGGTTTATGGCAATTAAATTTTGTAGGTTTTGGGCGGGGGGAATGTCGAACCGAAAAAAGAGTTACTGAGCGTTCTGCTCAAAGAGCGTATTTACGATGTGCTGTTTTTGCTCCATGTATTCCTTGCGTTCCTTGAGGCGGTAGCTCTCGCCCTTGATGTTGATGACGGTGCAGTGATGGAGTACCCTGTCAAGGATAGCAGAGGCGATGGTGACATCGGCAAAAGCCTCATTCCATTGAGAGAAGGTCTTGTTTGAGGTGAAGATTGTGGAGGCCTTCTCATAC
>JAEWLW010000022.1 GCA_023457355.1 Bacillota bacterium
AGAATTTTGTGGCTGACAAGGCAAAAAGCGGGCATAAAGCTGGCGCTTATGGCTGTTTTTTAACACAGTCAGACGCGAAATTAGCCGCTGGTAAACTGCGCATGGATTAAATCAGCGGTTCCTTAGATCATAATACCCCAGACCAGGGCCAGCAACAACGAGCCTATAACCGGAATGATACAGGTGGTAACGCATATATCCAGATAGGACTCTTTATGGGTGCAATTAGAAACAGCCAGCAAGGTCAGAACGGCGCCGTTGTGCGGCAGCGTATCCAGGCCGCCCGAAGAGAGCGATGCAATTCGGTGCAGATATTCGGGGTTCAGGCCGATAGCCATGGCTTTTTGCAGGTACTGCGGCGCCAGCGCGCTGAGTGCGATGGACATACCGCCGGAAGCGGAGCCGGTCGCGCCTGCCAGCACGTTGACTGCAACTGCCTCTGAAAAGAGGATACTGCCCGGCATGTTGAGCATGATGCCCGTCAGGGCTGCAAATCCGGGAACCGCCTTGACCACAGAGCCGAAGCCAACTGCGCAGGAGGTGTTCATAATCGCTGTCAGAGAACCGTTTGCGCCCTGGCTGATTGCGGGGAGCAGTATTTTGAACTGCGAGAAGTTAATTGCACAGCAAACGGCGATACCGCTCAGCAATGCCATAACAATGTGCCACTTAAAGACGTTGAGCGTCACGATAACGGTGATGATTGGCAGCAAGCCGGCCAGCCAGTGCCAGGAGGGCAGGTCTTGGCTGCACTCTGTTTCAACGTGCTTGGCGTCTTCAACAAAGGTTTTCCCCTGCTTGCGACTCTGACGCGCACGCCACTCCAGATAAATATAACCGGGGATACCAACGATAATCATGGCCGCAATGGACATGGCCGGGGCCGCCATCGGCGTTGTGCCATAAAAATCCATGGGAATCAGGTTCTGAATCTGTGGCGTTCCGGGAACGGCCGTCATGGTGATCCCGAAAGCGCCGTATGCAATTGCGCCCGGAAGCAGCGTCCTGGGAAGGTTTGCAGCGCGATAAATCGCATAACCCATGGGATAAATAACGAACACAACAACGAACAGCGAAATGCCGCCGTATGTCATCAGCAGGCAGGGCAGAACAACAGCCGCAACTGCGCGCTGCGCGCCGATGATGCTGACCAGCTTTTCAGCAAGAGAACGCGCCGAGCCGGTCAGGTCCATCACCTTGCCGTAAACAGCGCCAAGGAAGAATGCCGGGAACCAGGTTTTTACGTAGCCCGCCAAACCTTCCATGTAATTCCCGACGTATGTATCTAAAATGTTCATGCCGCTGAGCAAAGCGACGAACGCGGCGCAGACAGGCGCTACCCAGACAATGGAATGGCCTTTATACGCAAGATACATCAGCAGAATAAGACCGATAAAAATGCCCATCATTGATATATTCACAAAATACACCTCCGTTAATTTAGGTTCATTAACCGACTGATTCGACTGCTAACGGCATCGCTTGCGTTAGTTTGCCGTCCACCCACCGTCAATTGGAAGCGCAATACCTGTGATATTCGCCGCATCATCAGAGCACAGGAATTTTACGACCGATGCGACTGTCTCGGGCTTGAGCATCGTCTTGATAGCCGCCTTTGCGAGCATGATATCGCTGATCACCTTTTCTTCGGGAATATTGTGGTTTTTAGCCTGTGCCGTAATCTGCCCCTCAACAAGCGGTGTCATAACATAAGCCGGGCAAATGGAGTTGACTGTAATGCCGTAAGGGCCGCCCTCCAGCGCAGCGGTTTTGGTCAGTCCCATCAGGCCGTGCTTTGCCGAAACATAGGCCGATTTAAACTCGGATGCCACAAGGCCGTGTATCGAATTGAGATTGACGACACGTCCCCACTCGTTCTGGCGCATGGAAGGCCAGCAATATTTTGTGAGCAGAAAGGGCGCCGTAAGCATGAGCGAGATCATAAAGTCCCACTTATCCTCGGGAAATTCCTCAATTGAAGAGACGGTTTGGATTCCGGCGACGTTTACTAAGATATCCACTCTGCCGTATTTTTCGAGTGCATAATCCGCCAAAGCCTTGCAGTCTTCACGTTTGCTTAAGTTGGCAACAGAATAATCGCCGCCTATTTCCTTTGACGCTATCAGAAGCTTTTCTTCGTTGATATCCGCCATTACAACCTTGGCGCCCTCTTTAATAAGCGCGCTTGCCACCGCATAACCGATTCCGCTCGCGGCACCTGTTACAATTGCTATTTTGTTTTCCAGCATAAAACCGCCTCCTTAAATTTTCATGCCCTTAACGTTCGATCGCTTGAGGCATCGTAAATTTAAATATGCAATTTATATGCCAAGTGCTGTTTTTTGTACAACATCACAAATATCCACAGTCTATTTATATACTGTTAATAAAACAAAAGAAAAAAACTGTCTGCATTGTTTTGCCCGTGCAGACAGCTTTATCTTTATGTGTAAGGAAATTCGTACAGTTGCAATATAAAGCGTGAAAAGTGTATTCTTTTTCGTACACGCTTAAAATTACTGCTCTTCGCTTGACAATGAGATGTGATATTTGACCATTTTCTCATAAAGGCTTGTTCGGCTGATGCCCAGCTCTTTAGCGGCTTCCGTTTTCACGCCGTCATGCTTCGAGATAGCGCGAAGAATCGCCATGCGTTCAGTATCCTCCAGGATATCTTTGAGGCAAATATTTTCAAAATCGTAATCGCTGCCCAAAACCTTGTTTTGAAGATGTTTAATTTTTATAATACCGTCTTCATCAACAAAATTTGAAGCGCGTTCCACCGCGTTTTCCAGCTCGCGTATATTGCCCGGCCAATCATAGTTTTTAAAATATTCCAACGCGCCCGCCGAAATGCTGTGCAGGGAAATACCCTCTCTGGACGAAACTTTTTTCATAAAATGCTCGACCAAGGCTGGAATATCCTCCTTGCGCTCACGGATAGGCGGAATATGGATGCTGATAACGTTCAGGCGGTAAAACAAATCGGCACGAAAGCTGTGTTCCTGAATCATTTGGTGCAGATCCTTGTTGGTTGCGGATATAATTCGGATGTCGATAGCTTCCCCCGCAAAAGATCCAACCTTTCTGATTTCCTTATCCTGAATAGCGCGCAGAATTTTTACCTGCATGCTCATAGAGAGGTCGCCAATCTCATCAAGCAGCAGCGTACCGCCGTTTGCCGCCTTAAACAGGCCGACCTTACCGCCCTTTTTTGCGCCGGTAAACGCTCCCTCTTCATATCCGAACAGTTCCGACTCCAGCAGCTCCGCGGGAATAGCGGCGCAATTGACGCAGATCATCGGGCCGTTACGCCTTCTGCTGGCACTGTGAATAGCATGTGCCACCAGTTCTTTTCCTGTTCCACTTTCGCCCGTAATTAAGATGTTTGAATTTCTGACAGCAATTTTCTTAATCGTTTCCCTCAGATAAGAAATTTCCCGGCTTGCGCCGATGATATCGGCAACCGTGTATTTGGCCTCGTTGATTCTGCCATATTTGCTTCTGTAAAGAGAAAGCTGACTCTCCATTTCCATAATCCTGTCATGAAGGGAGTACAGCTCTTTAATATTTTTGAACAAAACCCGCCCGAAAGCCCCAACAATTTTGCCATCCTGATAAATCGGAATTCGTGTCGCAACCATGGTCTGGTTCTTTATTCGCTGTGTATCGGCAATTTCGGCTATTCCTGTTTGTAAGACGATGTGCATCCTCGTGTTTTCAATAACATCGGTAACATGTTTGCCCAGGGCATCTTCCTTTTTTATTTCCAGAAACTCCGTATACGCTTTACTCAATTCTGTTATCATTCCATCTGCGTCCACAATGACGATTGCTTCGTTGGTAGAGTTCAGGAGAATATCTAACAATAGTGCCTCATCCATGTTGTGCTCCTTATCTGCCCTGATAGATTTTTGTAGAAAATTTGCAAATAAAAATTTTATTTTCAATAGAATTGCAATCCCATCATAACGCGCGTTTGTTCATTCGTCAATATGTACGGAATAATTTACACTTGTTTTTAAATTTTATTTATTATTTCTGTTTTCCCAGCCATTCACGATATGCCGCCAATCTGAACATCCATATCAGATGCGTTGCTTTTAAAAAATTATTGCAAAAAATGTCTTATTCAAGTAAAATAGCTAACAGTGTTAGCGGTTTTCCTTAAATAGCTATAGCAGACAAGGAGGATGCATATTGAACGACGAATTTAAGACAACAACAGACGGCGGTAACCATGTTTTGGACTATGTGGCCCTTGCTTCTGAACTGGCACTGACCAAACGTCAGCTTATCAAATTACGGAGCATCGATAAAATTTTGACGCCAAACAATGGCGAAAACTATGTATTGGGATATCTTGCCGAGTACACAGGGCCTGTTACGCCAAAGGAAATCAGCATCGCGATGCATATAAGTTCTGCGCGAATTGCCATGATTCTGAAGCAATTGGAAATGAAGGGTTTTATAGAAAGAAAACCGAATCCCTGTAATGGCAGGCAAACCCTGGTGCAAATTCTATACGATGGCCTGTCACAGCATAAAAAAAACAAAGACGATTTTATAAACCGCACCATACAATTCTTAAAAGCACTCGGCCCGGAAGACGCTGCCACGTACGTTCGCTTACAGAAAAAAATTGTAAAGATATTCTCATAACGGGACATCAGAAAGACGAATTTATGAATGAGTTATCAAAAATATCCAGAAACCTGATTTTCACCGCATTAATGATAAGCTCCATCACCGGCGCCGTATTACAGACGGCGCTCACGACGGCACTGCCGGCCATTATCAACGACCTTCAAATAACCGCAACCACCGGGCAATGGCTGACAAGTGCTTATTCTTTGGCAATGGGGATTATGGTGCCGGCTACAGCTTTTTTAATGAAACGCTTTAAAACAAAAAATCTTTTTATTACGGGCCTTGTCTTTTATTTAATGGGGTTATTCTTTGCAGCAACGTCCGTTTCCTTTTCAGCCCTTTTAACAGGCAGAATATTACAAGCCTTGGGAAGCGGTATTCTCACCGCTATGACACAGGTTGTCATTCTAACGATTTACCCTTTGGCGCAAAGAGGCACGGTTATGGGGATTTATGGTTTGGCGATTGGTGCGGCGCCTGTTCTTTCGCCGACCCTGACAGGCATTGTCATTGATTACTATAACTGGCATGTTATATTCTGGTTTGCCTTGCTGCTTGTGATATTTAATCTTATCTTTTCATTGATTGTCATGAAAAATGTTTTGGAAAATGAAAAGCAGGCGTTTGATTTCGTTTCCATGCTGCTGAGTGCTGTCGGCTTTTCCGGGCTCATGCTTGGTCTGGGGAATATTGGTTCATCCCCATTCTTCAGCCTGTCCATTGCCCTGCCATTGGTGACCGGCATTTTGGCCTTAACCACTTTTACAATGCGGCAGCTGCATCTTGAAAAACCATTTTTGGAGCTTCGCACCTTCAAAAACAGGGAATTCCGGCTATCCGTTATCATGAGCATGCTGCTTTATGCTGTCATGATTTCCGGCTCGACCTTATTCCCGATATACCTTCAAATGATTCATGGCATGTCCGCTGCTAAATCCGGTTTGATCATGATGCCCGGCTCACTTTTTATGGCGGCCATAAGCCCATTCGCAGGCAAAATTTATGATAAATTCGGCATCCGGAAACTGGCCGTAGTGGGAAGCGGTTTTATGGTTGTGAGCTGTCTTGGGATTTCCTTCGTAGGAGAAAGCACCGCTGTGATTTCCATCACTTTCTTTTACATCCTTCGTTTAATTTCCATCAGCTTTATAATGATGCCTATTGTAACCTGGGGGATGAGTACGCTGGCGGGCAGATACACCGCTCATGGCACCGCCCTTTTAACCGCCTTGCGCACCATTTCCGGGGCGATGGGCGCCACGATTTTTGTATCTGTAATGGCTTACACTACAAAAGTAACCAGTCATTCTTCGGGCATTACAGCCAATGCCGCGGGCATTGATGTTGCTTTTATCTGCATTACCGCCGTGTCGGTGGTACAGTTTATCCTGGCGCTATTCTTTGTCGGGAAGGATACAAAGTCCATTGCCCCAATACCAGCTTACCCATTAAATGATTCAATCGGATAATGCCCGCCCATGGAAAAACGGGGATTGCGCAGTTGCGTAATCCCCGTTTTTTTTACACAGCTGCTGAAGGCTGAAAACCAGGCGGGCGGCACCTCTTTTCAGCAGGCGTCATATCCCGTTGCCGCAGCGCATATGCTGGAATATTAAAAGACAAGCCGTATCAGGAGGATATATGAAAAGGATTACCGGACTGCTTTTATATATTGTAACACTGGCCGTATTTTGCGCGCTTATTTATTATGGAAACGGATGTGTCCGTCAAAGCCCTTACGATGGCACGGTTTTGGATAAGGAAACCGATCTAAACGCGATGGTATTTGCAACGGTGACCGCTATTGAGCATACGGCGCAAAGCGGGGAGCAAGCAAGAACCGAGATTATTTTTGCCGCAAAGACATTTGGAAGCGGAAAATCAGAGGTCGTACAGGGAGCGCAGATTATAGAACCAAACAGCAGGATTACAACTGCCGTTTCGGTGGGGGACAGGGTTGTCCTGCTGCCATATGGCGA
Source organism: Bacillota bacterium (assembly GCA_023457355.1). Classification (GTDB taxonomy): domain Bacteria; phylum Bacillota; class Clostridia; order Oscillospirales; family Ruminococcaceae; genus Yanshouia. The sequence continues at coordinate 6,630 of JAEWLW010000022.1, forward strand.
CGGGCTGCTGTTCCAATACTTCTTCCGTTTTGATAAAATTGCCATGTTAGGGGTTGCGCTTGCGGTTTTGCTGCTTTTGATGGGCGGGGCGAAGGGCTTTAATACCATTGTCTCGCTGGCGCTGACTTGCCTTTCAATCTTCTCTGTTTACATCCCTGCCATCAGCACCGGGTACAATATTTATATCGCTTCGGTTGCAGTTTGCGTTTACATCGTCTTAATGACATTTTTTATCGTATTCGGCACAAATAAAAAGAGCGCAATCGCCGCCATAAGCTGTGTGATCGGCATTGTCTTTTCCGGTGTGCTGACCGGTGTCATGAACCATTGGGTGGAACTCACCGGATATATCAACCAGGACATGTATATGCTTGGCACCCAATTGGGCTTTGATGTCGATGTGAAAGCGCTCCTCTTTGCCATGATTACGCTGGGCGCACTGGGCGCGGTGATGGATGTTTCCATGTCGATCACCTCGGCGCTGTGGGAAATCAGCCAAAGCAATACAAAAATAAGCGCCGGAGCCCTTTTGCGCTCCGGCATGAATATTGGGCGGGATATTATGGGAACCATGTCAAACACATTGATTCTGGCCTATATCGGTAGCTCGCTTGTTGTCGTGATGCTGTATGCATCCGCACACTATTCCTTACTAAGCCTTTTAAACAAAGAGGAGATTATCTTTGAGTTTCTCCAGTCGATTATTGGCAGCTTAAGCCTTTTGTTCACCATTCCGATAACCGCATTCATTGCAACGGTCATCCTGCAAAAAGCGCGCTTTAAAAAAACGGTTCCACACTAAAGGCAATTAATACTAAGGAGCCTCTGATTAATTCAGGGGCGGGTTAACGGCGAGAGAATTTTGTGGCTGACAAGGCAAAAAGCGGGCATAAAGCTGGCGCTTATGGCTGTTTTTTAACACAGTCAGACGCGAAATTAGC
>JAEWLW010000023.1 GCA_023457355.1 Bacillota bacterium
GGTACCCGTATCTTTGGACCGGTTGCGAGAGAGCTTCGCGAAAAGGACTACCTGAAAATTTTGAGCCTCGCTCCCGAGGTTCTGTAACGGAGGTGCACGAGCGTGAATAAACTTCATGTCAAAAGAGATGACACGGTCGTCATCCTGTCCGGCAAAGATAAGGGCAAGAAGGGCAAGGTTTTACAGACCTCTCCCAAGGAGCAGAAGCTCATCGTTGAGGGCGTTAACATGGTCACCAAGCATGTTAAGCCTCGCCGTGCCGGCGAAAGCGGCGGCATTGTAAAAGCTGAGGGCGCATTTTACGCCTCCAAGGCGATGCTGGTCTGCCCTTCCTGCGGCAAGGCTACCCGAGTAGCCCACAAAGTGCTGGCGGATGGCACCAAAACGCGTGTTTGCAAAAAATGCAACGCGACTTTTTAAGTGAGGAGGATTGAACACATGGCTAGATTGAAAGACCGTTACAATAATGAAGTGGCCGGCGAGCTGATGAAGAAGTTCAGCTACAAGAGTGTCATGCAGATCCCCAAGCTTGAGAAGGTCGTTATCAACGTCGCTTGCGGCGAGGGTAGAGACAACCCCAAGATCATCGAGGCGATCGTCGGGGACTTAGGCAAAATTACCGGCCAGCGCGCCGTGGTCTGCAAAGCAAGAAAGTCGGTTGCGAACTTTAAGCTTCGTGAAGGCATGCCCGTCGGCTGCAAGGTAACCTTGCGCGGCGACAGAATGTTCGAGTTTGTCGACAGACTCTTTTCCGTTGCCATGCCCCGTGTCCGCGACTTCCGCGGCATTTCGGCCAACGGCTTTGACGGCAGAGGCAACTTCACCTTCGGCTTAAAGGAACAGCTCATGTTCCCCGAAATTGAGTTCGACAAGATCGACAAGGTGCGTGGCATGGATATTTCCTTTGTCACCACCGCCAAGACGGACGAAGAAGGCAGAGCGCTGCTCGCAGAGCTCGGCTGCCCGTTCGCCAAATAAGGGAGGAGATTTAAAGCATGGCAAAGACCAGTATGAAAATTAAGCAGCAGCGCCCTGCGAAGTTCTCTTCCAGAGAATATAACAGATGCAAGATCTGCGGCCGTCCCCATGCGTATCTGAGAAAGTACGGCGTCTGCCGTATCTGCTTCAGAGAGCTGGCGTACAAAGGACAGATTCCCGGCGTGCGTAAGGCAAGCTGGTAAGAGTATACAAAGGAGGTTAACGGCATGCATATCACCGATACCATCGCTGATTTGCTCACCCGCATTCGTAATGCGAGCACAGCAAAGCACGATACGGTCGATGTTCCCGCTTCCAACATGAAGAAGGCAATAGCCCAGATTCTGTTGGATGAGGGTTATATTAAGAGCTTTACCGTTCAGGAAGACGGCAAGCAGGGCGTTATTCACATTGTACTCAAGTACACTGCCGGCAAAACGTCCGTTATCACCGGTTTAAGAAGAGTTTCCAAGCCGGGTCTTCGTATCTACACCAGCTGCGAAGAGATGCCCCGCGTTATGAGAGGACTTGGCATTGCCATCCTTTCCACATCCAAAGGCGTCATGACCGACCGGGAAGCCAGAAAACAGAACGTTGGCGGCGAAGTGCTCGCCTTCGTCTGGTAAGGGGGGCGCGCAGGATGTCTAGAATCGGAAAAAAGCATATCGCCATCCCCGCGGGCGTAGAAGTTCAGATCAACGGCAGCGAGGTCACCGTCAAGGGCCCCAAGGGCACCCGTACCCGCACGTTTGACCCCGACATCAACATTGCGGTAGAGGGCACCGAGATTATCGTCACCCGCCCGTCGGACGAACCCCGTCACCGCAGCCTGCACGGCCTGACCAGAACGCTGGTCGCCAACATGATTATCGGCTGCAACGAGGGCTTCAAGAAGGAACTTGAGGTCAACGGCGTCGGCTACCGTGCCGCCAAGCAGGGCAAAAACCTGGTTATGAACCTGGGCTATTCGCATCAGGTTATCATGAGCGAGATCGATGGCATTACCATCGAGGTTCCCGCCCCGAATAAGATTACCATCCTTGGCAATGACAAGCAGGCCGTCGGCCAGTTCGCCGCCGAAGTGCGCGAGAAGCGCCCGCCGGAGCCTTATAAGGGCAAGGGCATCAAGTACGTCGGCGAAGTCATTGTCCGCAAGGAAGGCAAGGCCGGTAAGGGCAAAAAGTAAGAAAGGAGTGAATGCAAATGATCACAAAGACTGATAGCAACAAAGCACGTCTCAAGCGCCATTCGCGCATCAGAAATAAGGTCAGCGGCACTGCAGAGCGTCCCCGTCTGAGTGTTTTCCGTTCCGAGAAGAACATCTATGCTCAGATCATCGACGATAACGCCGGCGTCACTCTGGTGTCTGCCTCTTCGCTGGAAAAGTCCTTCGCCGAGAAGGGCACAAATAAGGATGCAGCCCGCTCAATCGGCAAGATTGTTGCGCAGCGCGCAGCGGAAAAGGGCATCACCGATGTCGTGTTTGACCGCAGCGGCTACATCTACCACGGACGCGTTAAAGAACTTGCTGAGGGTGCCCGCGAGGGCGGTCTCAACTTCTAAGGAGGGATAGGATTGGCTCGTATAGACGCAACGGCATT
>JAEWLW010000024.1 GCA_023457355.1 Bacillota bacterium
CTGCGCTTCTTACAGAATTAAGGCACTTTGGGGCGCTGCCCCAAACCCTGCAAGCTTTTGAAAAAGCTTGACCAAAACTTTTGATTTGTGCAATATTTTCTAAAATGTTCGTTTTTCGACAAGCTGAAATCCCTCCGATTTTTTATCGGAGGGATTTCAGCTTGTCGAATCACTTTCGAAAAATATTTTTACGAAACCTGTAAAGATACAGTGCCGTAATATTTTTCAGCGCCTTTTCGTAAAGGGGAAAGCAGAGGTTGCCAACTGCCAGCAGCAGCCAGCCAAAGCCGCCGGTCAATTCATCCATGAGATAATACAGGCCCAAAACATAGATTATCACAAAATACCCTGCAAGGATGGATGCATTGAAGACCGCCAGCTTAATCAGAATACGCAGGGGCTTGAATTTCACGCGGTCAAGCTTGAATTTTAAAACCGGATAGTAGCCAAAAAAAGCGATAAACATTAACGCGGCTTCGCGGTCGGGTACCATCAGTAGGGACAGGAACGCAACAGCCACATAGGTGATGCCCGCGACCGGCAGACCCAGCTCCAGCGCGATGGGAATCAATGCGATTCCCGCCATTGCGGGCGCAGCATAGGTGGCAAATGGAATCAGCACCGTTCCAATCATGATGACCAGACACAGCGCGGCGCTTAAGCCGCCGAGCGCGACCTGCGTACTTTTATGGGACACGGCAGTTCCCCCTTAGAAGCAATAGCAACGGCAGCAGGTGTTGCACAGGCAATTGGCGCAAAGCAGCGTTGAACAAAGGCTGCAGGGGTCACACGCGGAGTAGGAATAGCCGCCGTTATAGCCGTACTGGCGCTGCGTGCTGATGCGCTCGTAAGCGGCGCGGTACTCATAGTTTTGCGGGTCCATGTTCACGGCCTTTTGCAGATAGGTCAGCGCATCCTCCAAAAAGCCGCGGGCCAGCAGCACATTGCCCTTTAAAAAATTCCATTCGGCGTCCCGGGAGGCTGCGGGTGTTCCGTCCAGCAGCTGTTCGGCGTCAAAAATGCGGCCGGCGTTAATCAGACGGCGAATATCGGAAAACTGGCCGCCGCCCTGATATCCCTGGTAACCACCGTTGGTGCGCGACTGCGGCTGGCCATAAAACCCGCCCTGTGCCGACGCGCTTTTTCGCCGGTCCTGAATAGCGTCGTAGGCGGAATTGATCTCCGACATTTTTTCGGATGCCAGATCGGCCAACGGGCTGCCCGCATAATTATCGGGGTGATATTTTTTTGCAAGTGCGCGGTAGGCTTGCTTTATTTCTTCGTCGGTTGCAGAAGGGGACACGCCCAACACCTGATATGGATCATTCATGGTTATTTCCCCTTTCTAACAATCGCTCCGCCGTGGCGGGCAGGCCGAGAAAAATGATATTATCCAGAATTTCTTTAAAATAGCGGGGCGAGAGCAACGCATAGGCATTTGCCGCCTCGGCCATGGTCAGCCGGAGCATGGCGGCATGCTCGTCCCGGTTTGGGTGCGTTTTAAGCGGATTAAACCGATTGTGCGTTAAATCGCCCTCCAGGTCATCAATGGCGTCGCACAGGTAGATAAAGCGCCCCAGCATATAACCCAGACGCTTTAAGATGCGCCGGTTGGCGGGCTCGTCGCTGAGCATCCCAAGAATTTCCGAAAGGGCGGCCGCGGTCGGGTTGCAGGACATGTCCACTGTGGCGGCATCGCCCAACGCTTCCACACGCTGTTGCGCCAGGGTCATCTCGTGTGCCTGTTCGGCAGCCGCGGGTTGCGAAGCCCATACCTGCCGGGCGGCGTTTGAGGAAAACGGCAACAGCATTTGCCAGCCCAACGACATGGGAAAGTGCGAATCCATTTTATTGTCCAGACATTTTTCGTGCAATAAAAGTATTGCCATTTCGCAGGAAAATTCAACAGCGGAGGAATATTCCAGATGCGGCCGTTTTTTCAGCGGATTGAGCGGACAGTAACGCGGCGCAAAGGTGGGCGCATCGTCGCCCAGCGCGGCGTGCAGCATGGCAATAAACGTGAAGTCGTAACTGAGCGTCAACCGTGCCGCCGGACCAAAACGTTTTGAAAGGCCCCGGCACACCCCGCAATAAACCGCTTTATAGGTATCCAGCTCACAAACCTTCAACTGAGGTTCCAGTGGCTTGATATAACCGAACAAAGCGTTTCCCCCAATCCACCTGTTTTATAACATTATAATTTTACTGCAAACCCCGATGTATGTCATGAAGAATTTATGAATTCGCCGCCCTTTCTAAAAGAATTCTTTATGTTTAAAGGTTGTATATTTTTAAAATAGTGCAAAAACACCGCATGCCCGTATTCCAGACATGCGGTGGGGCTTACTAAAAATACCCGGTATTTTGCTTTTCAGGATGCCGACGCCATGAGATTGAGCATTGTCAGCGCCAGCGCGTCAGCGGTTTTATAGATTTCCGCCAGATTGCAGACGTTCTTAATTTCGACGGGGTTGGGCATAAAACCGATTTCGCACAGGATACTTGGGGCATAGCGCATACGGGTGACGGTGTAATAGCTCCAATCGGAGAAACGGTAGTCGCGGGCATAGACGTTATCGGCAATGCCCCGCGCTGCCGCTTCGGCAAAGTCGCGGCCGAACGGCTCATAATAATAAGCCTCAACACCGCTGTGAATATTTGCATCCTGTGATTCGGCCACGCTGTTGTGGTGCATCGACATGAAGAAATCCGGCAGGATGTTTTGCGCCGTTTCCATGCGGTCATAAAGCGACAGGGTGGTGTCGTTGTCTGTGCGGGTTAAAGTCACCGTTGCGCCAAGCTGCTCCAGGCGCATCTTCAGCATCTGTGCGTCCGCAAGGTTGACATCGCGCTCATAGGGGCCGGATGCGCCGAGCACGGAAGGCGCGCCGGTATCGGTGCCGCCGTGGCCCGGGTCAAGCACGACCACAACGCCCGTCATCGGTTTTCCGGGGATAGCGGCGATTTTGGGTGCGCGCTTGGCATAGAGTACGGCGTCGGCGTCCCGATTTAAAATATCGATGCCCCAAACCTTTTTCTGGTCGCGCGGGGTCAGCGTGCAAGTCAGGGCGTTGCCCTCGTTCGACCACTGAATGCTGGAAAACAATTCGCTTTCGGCCGGCAGTGTGCCGAGATCGACGGTGGCATTCGCCTGATGTAGCGTGACGGTGCAGCGGCCGTCCGCTTCATCCGTAAAGGTATAGGGCACGCCGCCAAGTCCGGTTAAAACGAACTGCTCGGCGCGGTCGGTGTGCTGCTCAGTAATGCCGGTCAGCACGAGCGGCTTTGCAATAGAACCGTCCACCACCTCAACCGTGGCCTTTTTGATATAACCGCCGGAGGCAAGCTGATAATATTCGCCCATCTGGTCCGCGATCTCTTCGAGAACACCGGCCTTATACACCGATTTGTAATTGCCCTCTGCGACCGATTCGTCGGGGAAGACCGACGCCACAAATTCCGTCACGCGGATATAGGCGGTTGCACCGTGCCCTAACAAATAGACGTTGCCGCCCGAGACGGCGGTTTCGCCGCCTTCTATGGTGTAGGTGATCGGCCCCAGGTTTTTAATTTCGCTGTCCCCCGCGCCCGTCAGTGTCAGGCTGCCTGAAAAAACTGCGGGCACACTTGGCGCTGCAATCGCGTTTTGTTCAAGGGTGATCGTGCTGTCACCCAGTGTGGCTGTGACGGTTTTACCGGCGGGGGCTACACAGCTGACGGCAAATTCCACCCCGTTATAAGCCAGCAGCGAGCTTTTGGGCGTCATGGCGGTGACGTTGACGGTGGTTGCCGCCGGGCCGCTTCCATCCGGCCGGGTGATGGTGACGGTCTGGTTATTCTCGCCCTGTTGCAGCGTAAAAGTATTCTCGCCGTATTGCAGCGCAACCACCACGGCAAAAACGCCGTCGTCCGTGCTGCGCGCCACGGTCTGTCCGTCCAACGTCAGCGCAAGTGCGGGGTTGGAGGTGCCGGTGATGCAATAGCTTGCGCTATCGACGGTGATGGCGGTTGTTGGCCGGGTGACTGAAAGCGCCTGCAACGGCGAATAGGTTAAAGCGGTCGGTTTATAGGCGTTTTCGGTTGTCAGGGAGGCCAGCAGGTCGCCCGCAAAATCGGTGCGGCTTCGCACTGTGCTATAATTTGAAACCACCTTTGCGGCAACGCCGTTCTGCACGGCCTCAAACGCCTGGGCAGAAAGCTGCACCGCCGAGAGCGTGGCGATATTCAGGTTGACAACGGGTACTAATTTTTCCCCTGCGGCTTGCTGCCAGCTTAAAAGGCGATTGGCAAAGCCGCTTTCGGCGGGGCTTACTTCGGCCTCAAACTCAGGTAATATCAGGTCGCATTGCGCCAGCGCCGGCGAATAACCCTCATCCAGCGCGATATCCGGCAGCATCAGGCCAAGCTGCGTGCGGCCGCCGATTGCCTGACGGCTGCTTTGCATCAGACTGGTTACCGCGCTTTCCAGTCCATCGGTCGCATGCGCGTTTTCCAAAATGATGCCGCCGAGTTTATAGCGTTTTGCCATAGCGCCCAAGTCCTTGGCATTTAGCTGGACAGTCTGCGCATTGTTGGGGCCTAGCAGATAACTGTCCCCAATCGTAGTTAGCAAGGTATTATCCTTTACAGCGGGGTGTTTCTTTGAAAGCTGGGTCAGGTCGGTTCCCAGAAAATAAGGATCCACTACGGCGTAAACCGCAAGCCCTTGCTTCCGGGCGGCTTTAATCATCTCTTTTAACGGGTCGAAAAGCGTAAACCCGCCCTGCTTTTTAAGTAGAAATTGACTTCTAGGGAAAATGGATGATTTGTAAAGTGATTCGCCTTGACTGCGGACTTCGAATAATATGGCATTATAGCCTGCATCATGGGCGTAAAGGGCGATATCGGTCAGTTCCTGCCGCATCGCTTTGCCCGAAAGCGCGGGCTGGGAGGGAAAGTCCGCATTTTGGCGCGACTTTACCAGCAGGCCGTTCAACGGCATTGCAGCCGTTTCTTCTTTGGTGCCCCAGCCAGTCCTGTTGCAGGCGGCCAGCGGTATAACGCTGACGATCATAAGCGCCGTCAACAGCGCCAATACTGATTTTTTCAAAATAATTATGCTCCTTAAACATGGGTTGCTTACAGCTCAAAATCGCTAGGGTCAAACCGGGCAAGCTGCGGCTGCGGCTTTGGAACGCGGCTGAGCGGGTCGTAGAGAAATTTCCGGCACGCATAGTCCGGCGTGACAACACCCCGCCGTGCACACAAAATGGCGGATTGGTCCTGCGTGAGGGTACCGTATTCGCAATAGCTGCATGATGGTGTGATATTGTTGCCAAAAAGCTTGGGCTTAAACATTTTGCCACCTCCTGGCTTTCAGACGGTTTTGCCCCGATATTCAAAAAGCGGTGTTTAACAGCCAAAACCGCCGCGCATTTTGATTAAAGCTATTTTATATTTTATCACAAAAAGGCTTCTTTCACCAGCTATCTGCGCTTGAATTTTATGGGGAGATATTCCAGCTTTTTCAGTGATATCAGCAGCATGGCTGCGATGCACGCGGCACCCAGAAGACGGTTATAAGACCAGACGGCCATCGGCGGTGCATTTTTGGCCACGGTGGCGATGGCGGTTTTGTCTAAAGCGAGCAACAGCCCAAAAACGCCTGCGTTGAGCAGCCCCGCCAACAGCCGTGCGCGCCAGAAGCCGCTTGAAGGAATCTGTGCCTGCCGCGTCAGCGCCAGCACCTGAAAGCCGACCGAAAAGCCGCCGAATCCGATGAAAAATGCGGCGAGTATCAGCCCTGTTTTTCCGCCGAGCTGTGCGGCGGTGGTGCAGCCCAGCGTCACCTCCAAAATGGCGGCCAGTGGCCTCAGACGGGGGTCAAAACTGTTGAGCAGTGCAAAAACCACCGAAAAAGCCAGCACAAATGCAAAGATGGTCAGCATGGCCGAAGCCGCGCCCGAGACGGCTGCGACAAAAGCGTCAGCCAGAGAAATGAATTGTTTGGGGCGCTTCTGGGACACAATGTTTTGCTTATCGCGGCAGAGTAACGCACAGAGCGTGAGAGATGAAAGAACCTGTGACAATAACAGCAGCCAACCGACATGGCGTGAGCCAAGCATCGATTCCCCCACAGCCAGCACCAGAAAGGCCGGCCCGGGGTTGACGCAGCAGCGCAGCATTCGGCCGGCCGGTTCCCGCGGCATCAGGCCCTGCTGTACCAGCGTGGTCAGGGTATGCGCGCCGGTGGGATAGCCGCCCAGAAAAGACGCCAACCAGATATCCTGCAGCGCATAAGGCAACCGGAGCAATCTGAACAGGGGAGAAAGCAGCCTTGCGGGCAGAACCAGCCCGCCTGAAAGCGATAAAAACGACACCACAATCATGAAAGGGAAAAGCGACGGCAACAGCACCTGCATGCAAAGACGTCCCCCTTCGGCGATGCCCTGGGCCGCTATCGGAGGCTTTGCAAAAAGCGCCGCGGCAGCGCCAAGCCCCAGCAAACCTGCCAGTATCCGTTTCATTCACAACACCTCGCATCCTAACGCTATTCTATGGCTGCAAACTATCGCATATCACGGTTTGCCCGCCCATATAGTATTTTGAAGGAACGATGTTGGAGGTGTTCGGGTTTGAAGCGCAGAATGAGACTGCAAACACCGGGGGAACAACCGATGAAAACCGCCATTTCCCGTGTGTTGGAATTACCGGAAAGCACTCTGACGGGCGGGTTGCATATAGAGATGCATGCCAATCATGAGGCGGTTGTGGAAAACTGCCGGGGCGTGCTGGAATATACACCGCAGGTCATCCGACTGATGGCCGGCGGGATGGTGGTTAAATTTTCGGGGCGGGGGCTGGCAATCGGCAGCCTCAACCGGAACATCACCGTCGTCTCCGGCATTATTACGGCGGTTGAATTCTTGTTTTGAGGTGCTGCTATGTTTTTCATCGTTTTGGTCAGATGGCTGCGCGGCACGGTGACCTTTCTGATTACCGGCGCTTTTCCGGAAAAGCTGATCAATCTCTGCCTGCGCAACGGGTTGCCGGTCTGGGGAATCAAGCATCTTCCGCAGGGGATTGAGGCGAGCACCAACGCGGAGCATTACCACCGTCTGCGGCCTATGGCGCGGCAGACCGGTACAAAGGTGCGCATCGCAAAAAAATCGGGGTTCTGGGTTTATCGGCACCGTTACCGCCGCCGCAAGGGCTTTTTGGCGGGGCTGCTGTGCGCGCTGCTGGCGTTGATCATCGCTTCCCAGTTTGTCTGGCGGGTGGATATCAACGGCTGTGTCGCCATCCCTGAGGAGGAATTGCGCGCCCAGCTGGCGGAGCTTGGCGTCAAGCCGGGTGTGCTCGCCGGGAAGATCGACGCGCGCACATTGCAGCAGCAGCTGCGGCTCGCCGACGGGCGCATCGCGTGGATTGCCATCAACATTGTGGGCAGTACGGCGCAGATTGAATTGCGCGAGCGGGATATTCCGCCCGAGCCGATAGACCCGGATGAACGGGTGGGCAACGTTGTGGCCGCCTGCGACGGGCAGATTCGCTATATGGAGGTTTACGAAGGGCAGTCGGTTGTCAAAATCGGCGATACGGTCAGCGCGGGGGATATTATTGTCAGCGGCATTATGGAAGATCAGTATGGCAACCGGCAATTTAAATATGCCCGCGCAAGGGTGCTGGCGCACACCTATGAAGACCATGACGTTGCGGTGCCGTTAAAGCAGCCGCAGTGGGTGCCAACCGGCGAAACGAAGACGAAAAGCTATCTGGAATGGGGCGCTGTTCGTATACCGATGTTTTTTTCGTTAAAAATGAAAGAACAGGCATCTTCTGTCATCTGGCAGCGTGAGGCGTTTTTACCCTCGGAAAATATCTGGATTTTAAAACGCAGTGCGACGCCGGTGCAGCTTCAGACCGGCGAAATCAGCGAGCTTGAAGCCAAGGAATATGCCATGCGCCAATTGAATGCGCTGCGGGAAAAGACCCCCGAATCCAAGGTGATTTCCCGGGAAATTGAGGGCCGGTGTGAAAACGGTGTGTATTATCTGACAGAACGCGCGCTGGTAGAGAAGGATATCGCCCGGGAAGTGGAAATCTTACGGCACTAAAAGCACATTTTTATTCAGGTTTTCTGTGACAAATATCTAGAAATATGTTATACTTTGAAAATGTATAGGCTTGATTTAACGGCGGCTGCGTCCAACGTGTATTTTGTGCCGCCCGGCCTTTTGTCCAAAAAGCAGGACGCTATTCTGATGGATGCCGGCTTTCGGCAGAATGGATGATGAAATGATAGAACAGCTGATCAATGTTGAAAGAATGGAGCACACCCTTGCGCTGTTTGGCAGCTTTGACGCCAATGTCCGGCTGATAGAAGAGACCTACGGCGTCAGCATTCTTTTGCGCGGCACTGATATTAAAGTCACCGGCGAGGCGGAACAGGTCTGCCTCGCCGTTAAGGTTATCGAGGCGCTGATTTCACTCATCAATACCGGGGAGGCGCTCACCGAGCAGAATATTCATTATGTCATGTCGTTGGTCAGCGACGGGCAGGAGGAAAAGGTTGCCCAGCTTACCGAAGAAGTGGTTTGCATCACAGCCAAGGGAAGGCCTTTGAAGGCCAAGACGCTGGGCCAGAAAAAATATATTGACGCTATTCGCAAAAACACCATTACGCTGGGCGTCGGCCCAGCGGGCACCGGTAAAACCTATCTGGCGGTGGCGATGGCGGTGCGCGCCTTCAGGGCGCACGAAATCAACCGCATTATTTTAACCCGCCCGGCTGTCGAGGCGGGTGAGAAGCTCGGCTTTTTGCCCGGCGACCTGCAAAACAAGGTGGACCCCTATCTGCGGCCGCTTTACGACGCGCTGTTTGATATGCTGGGGGCCGAAAATTACCAGCGCTATCTGGAGCGCGGCAACATCGAGGTTGCACCGCTGGCCTACATGCGCGGCAGGACGCTGGACGATTCGTTTATCATTCTCGACGAAGCCCAGAATACGACGCCCGAACAGATGAAGATGCTGCTGACCCGCTTGGGCCAGAATTCCAAGGCGGTTATCACCGGCGACATCACGCAGATTGATCTGGCGGATAAAAAATCCGGCCTTGTGGAGGCCATCCGCGTGTTAAAAAATATCAACGGCATCGATATCATTCACCTCTCTGAAAAGGACGTGGTTCGCCACCGCCTTATTCAGGAGATCATCAGGGCCTATGAACGCTATTACAACAACCCGCCGTCGCCACGGCATTAGGACGCTTTAAGCTTAGGAGGATTTTTCGATTGGCTAAGGCAAAAGTATATATTTCAAACCGACAAAAGAAAATTAAAATTCCCACCGGTGCGCGCCTGCTGGTCAAGCGCTGCTGCAATGCGGTGCTGGCAGCCGAGGGCATCGATGACCCCGCCGAAATCAGCATTAGCCTGGTGGATAACGAAAGCATCCGGGACTTAAACGCCTCTTACCGCAACAAGGATTCGGCAACCGACGTCTTGTCCTTTCCGATGGGCGAAAAGGGGAATTATGATATCAATGAGGAGACGGGCGCCAGCATTTTGGGCGACATTGTCATCTCGATGGAACGCGCGGTGGCGCAGGCGCGCCTTTATGGCCATTCGCTCGAGCGCGAACTGGGCTTTTTAACGGTGCATTCCATGTTCCATCTGCTGGGCTATGACCACGAAATTGATGGTATTCAGGCGCGCATCATGCACGAAAAAGAAGAGGCGGTGCTTCAGGGCCTGGGGCTTTCGAGAGACGAAACCTTTATCACCGGAGAAGAGGAGCTTTAAATGACCAGAAACATTTTTGTGTCGATTGTCGGGCGCCCGAATGTAGGCAAATCGTCACTGTTAAACCGTTTGTTGGGCGAGAAGATCGCCATTGTGTCGGACAAGCCCCAGACGACGCGAAACCGCATCACCGGCGTGCTGACCGAGGGTGACACGCAGTATGTTTTTATTGATACGCCGGGACTGCACAAGCCGAAATCCAAGCTGGGCCAGTTCATGGTGCGGCAGGCGGGCGCATCGGTTTCCGACGTGGACGCTGTGGTTTTGGTCACCGAGTGGGACGGCAATGTGACCACCGCCGAAAAACAGCTGGTGGAAAGCATCAAAAGCGCCGGTGTTCCGGCAGTACTCGCCATCAACAAGGTGGACATGCTGGCACAAAAAGAATTGATGCTTAAAAAAATTGCCGAGTTTGCGAATCTGCATGCTTTCGATGCCGTTGTGCCGATTTCGGCGCTTAAGGGTGAAGGCGTCGCGACGCTTTTAAAAGAACTGGCGCCCTTTTGCTGCGAAGGGGAACACTTTTTCCCCGACGATACTTTGACCGACCAGCCCGAACGTGCGGTGGTGGCTGAGATTATCCGCGAAAAGCTGCTGCGCAACATGCGGGACGAAATTCCGCACGGCACGGCGGTGGTCATTGAAAAAATGAGCGAGCGGGAGGACGGCAGTCTCATCGATATCGACGCAACAATCGTCTGTGAGCGCGATGCGCACAAGGGCATGATCATCGGCAAGCACGGCGCCATGCTCAAAAAGATAGCGACCGAGGCACGGCTGGATATCGAGCGCTTTTTGGATGTGCGCGTCAATTTACAGTGTTGGGTCAAGGTGCGTGAAGGCTGGCGCGACAGCGACACCCAACTTAAAAATTTTGGATTTCAGGATCAATAAGATAGCCTGTCAACTCCGTTGGCACAGGTGGTTTTTTCACCTTTTTACGCGCTGAGCGGTCGGAAAGTTTTCAATTGAGGAAATATTTCCGACGATAATTTAAAGCCTTGCGGAAAAACTATTTTCGGAGGCGATTTATGATGGAGAACACAAAAACCTGGGAAGCGTTTTTCAGCACCGGTCGAGTTTGTGATTATCTGCAATATGCCGCAGAAAGCCGTCAGACAGAGCCGATGCCGGACAGAGCAGTGCGACAGAATGAAAACGAAGGGGAGTCTAAAACGCCATGCAGTGTGTTACGCACGGAATAGTCATTCGTGCCAAATCGGTGGGCGACGACCGTCTGCTCACCGTTTTGACCAGTGATTATGGCGTTATAACAGCCGCCGCGCGGGGCGCGAACAAGCCCCGCGGCCGGCTGACCTCTTCCACCGAACTGTTTTGCTATTCCAAGTTGGTGCTGTTCCGTTACCGGGACAGCACCACCGTTGATTCTGCGGAGGTCGAGCAGTCGTTTTTTGCGCTGCGGCAGAATATTGTGGCGCTTTCGCTCGCCTCTTACATAGCGGAGCTCTGCTGCGAGCTTGCCCCGCCCGAAGAAGCCGCCCCCGATTATTTGCGGCTGGTTTTAAATACGCTGCACCTGTTAAGCAGGGGCAAAAAACCGGTGTGGCTGCTAAAACCGGTTTTTGAGCTGCGACTGATGACGATGGCGGGGTTTATGCCCGATTTAACCGGCTGCGCAGTCTGTGGCGAATTTGGCGAGCAGAGTGGGGAACACATGCGCTTTTCGGTGGAATCGGGGGAGCTGTATTGCCATAACTGTGATTTGGTCGAATACCGTGCCGAGCCTGTGCCCGACGGTGTTCTTGCGGCCATGCGGCACATCATTTACAGCCCGTTCGAAAAGCTGTTTTCGTTCTCGCTGCCGGAGGAAGGGCTGCGCGTTTTGACGCGGATTTGTGAAAGCTATATGCTCTACCATCTTCAAAAACAATACCGTTCGCTGGGGTTTTTCTATTCCGTCGCAGAAGAATAGTCGTGAAGGGATGGATATAACCGCAGCCTGTTGGCAATACCGCGTCTCATTTGGGCTGATGGCCCGAAAAGACGGGCAGAAAACGCTGATTGCGTTTAGTGTGTTAGCCGGAGAAGGCTGTGGTTTGAACTGTTCGGAGGACTTATTATGATTTCGCAAAAACACAGAACCACACTGGAACTGCCGCATGTGCTTGAAAAGCTGGCCGACTGCACCAGTTGTGACGACAGCAAGCGGCTGGCGCTTGCCATTGAGCCGGTTTGCCGGTATGAAACCGCCGTCAGGCTTTTGAATATGACCGTGGCGGCCAACACGTTATCAAATAAATATGGGTACCCGGTGATTTACCGCATGGTCAACTGTGCGGGCGCTTTAAAACGCGCTCAGCTGGGCAGCCGCCTGTCCTTGCGCGAGCTGCTGGATATCACGCTGATACTGCGCTCCATGCGTTCGCTGGACAACTGGAAGCAGCAATCCAAGGAGATGCAGACCGCGTTGGACGGCCTGTTTGAGTGTCTGTTCCTTGAACGCAGCCTGGAAAACCGCCTGACTTCCGCCATTGTCTCGGAGGAGGAGCTTGATGACAATGCCTCGGCTTTGCTTTCCGATCTGCGGCGCAATATCCGCAGCGCCGGATTGCGGGTGCGCAGCCAGCTGGATAATATGATTCGCTCGACCACTTACCAGAAATATTTGCAGGAATCAATCGTCACGATTCGCGACGGGCGGTTCGTTATCCCTGTTAAGGCCGAATATAAAAACGACGTTAAGGGCCTGGTGCACGACACGTCCTCAAGCGGTGCAACCTATTTTATCGAGCCGATGAGCGTTGTCGAACTGAACAATGAAATCCGTGTGTTGCAAAGCAAGGAGCAGCAGGAGGTTGACCGTATCATTGCGGAGCTGTCGGCAATGGTCGGCGAACACGCCGATGCTATTTCATCGGGTTATGACGCGGCGGTCACGCTGGACCTCTACTTTGCCAAATCCCGCTTGGGCGACAGAATGCGCGCCAACATCCCGATGCTGGCCGACAGCGGCGAAACGGTGCTCAAAAAGGCCCGCCATCCGCTGATTGACTATGAACGTGCCGTCCCGATTGATATCGCCGTTGGCAAGGACTATGATACGCTGGTCATCACCGGCCCGAACACCGGCGGCAAGACGGTTGCCATCAAAACGCTGGGGTTGCTTACGCTGATGGCCATGTGCGGGTTGATGCTGCCGGCTTCAAGCGACAGCGTCGTCTCGGTCTACGAGCAGGTGCTGGCCGATATTGGGGATGAACAGTCGATTGAGCAAAGCCTTTCAACCTTTTCGTCCCACATGGTCAATATCATTGCCATCACCGAGACGGCCAACTGGCGCTCACTGGTACTGCTTGATGAGCTGGGCGCCGGTACCGACCCGGTGGAGGGCGCTGCGCTGGCGGTTTCGATCATCGAGACGCTGCGCAAAAAAGGCGCTAAAATTGCGGCCACCACCCATTATTCAGAAATAAAAATGTACGCGCTGGAGACAGACGGCGTCGAAAACGCGAGCTGCGAGTTTGATGTAGCGTCGTTGCGGCCGACTTATCGGCTGCTCACCGGCATCCCGGGGCGCTCCAACGCCTTTTTAATCAGCGAACGGCTCGGCCTTTCGTCTGACATTATTGAGCACGCCAAACATTATGTCTCGGCCGAGAATACCCGCTTTGAGGATGTTGTCACCGAGCTGGAGGCAACCCGGCAGCAGCTGGAACAGGAAAAGCTGGCCGCGAGAAAACTGCGCGAGGAGGCCGAACAAATCCGGCGCGATTCCTTACAGGTGCGGCAGCGGCTGGAGCAAAGCACCGAAAAGGAGTTGACCCGTGCCCGGGAGCAGGCAAAGCGAATCATTGAAGAGACGCGTCTTCAGGCCGACATTTTGTTTGAAGAACTCGATGCCATCAAAAAAGAAAAGGACAAGGACGCTTTTTCAGATTTACTGATGCGCGCCAAGCAGGATTACCGCGGCGCTATGAAAGATTTAGCGCGCGTTTCAGACCCTGTAACGGATAAAAACGCTGCAAACGATGACTATGTCTTGCCCCGCCCGCTTGAAAAGGGCGATATTGTGTTTGTTCGCACTTTAAATAAGGAGGGAATCGTACTCAAAAAGCCCGAAGGGCAAACCGTGCTGGTGCAGGCGGGGCTGATTAAAACTTCGGTGCCGATCTCCGAAGTGATGCTCGGCGGGCAGAAAAAAGAACAAAAGCCACGGGGAAGGGGCTCGGTTGGAACACGCGGCGTGGCTTCGCGTGCGACACGCGATATCAAAACCGAACTGGATTTGCGCGGGCAGGATTCCGAACAGGCGATATTGGAGCTCAACGCCTTTATTGACAGTGCCGTCATGTCCGGCGTGCAGACGGTGCGCATTATTCACGGCAAGGGAACGGGCGTTTTGCGTGCTGCCGTTGCGCAGCGGTTAAAGAATCATCGTAACGTTGCAAGCTTCAGATTGGGCGTCTATGGCGAAGGGGAGAATGGCGTTACAATTGCAGAGATAAAATAACCATTCCGTTCACAATATGCTACCGTTAAACGACAAATTTTATGGTTTCAGGCTAAAATTAGTGGACATTTAACCGAATTATATGTTAAAATATGAGCATTATTATCGGGTTGTTTTACAACATGCATTTGTATGCTTATGACATAAGGAGGGGCATTTAAATGGTTGCAAGAGGCGGTTTTTCTCAGGCAATGCGCGATTTAATAGGTGATGCCGCGGAGAAACTGGACGTTTCCACCGATGAAGCACGGCTTTATCCCGAACAGAATAACAAAAACAGCTTCTCAAAGAATATGGTCGCCAAAAGCCCGGCGGTGGCGTTTACGCCGCAGAATGCTTCGGGAACGACTGATACCGGCACATTTAAAGGCCCAGACATAAAGGAGGAACCCGTTATGGAAAAAGAGGCCCCTGTCACAACGGAAGAAATTGTATCTACCACCACCATTTCAAAGGGCACCGTTATTAAGGGCGACATTATATCCGATGGCGATATTGAGCTTTGCGGCAGCCTGAATGGCAATATTAAAACCAAGGGCAGCCTGCGGGTCAGCGGCGGATTAATCGGTGATGCAACTGCAAAAGACATGACTTTTTTAACCAGCGAGGTGCGCGGCAATATGACCTGCGTGACCGAGGTCACTATTGATGACGCTTCTGTGGTTTATGGCAACGTTCAGGCGGAAAGCATTGTGCTCAACGGCAAAATTCGCGGTAATATAAAAGTTAAAAAGAGCGCGATTTTGCAGGATAGCGCCGTTCTGTGGGGTAATCTTGAAGCGGGCTCCATTTCCATCGATCAGGGTGCAAAGCTGGAGGGCGAAGTTAAAATTATCTTTGATAAGGCCTGTAAGGATCTTTTTGACGATAAGAGCGTTGCCGGCAGCATGAAACCGGCGGTGGCTGCCGTACAAAGCGCACAACCGGCTGCACCGGCCGCAGCACCTGCTCCTGCTATTGCGTCGGCACAAACGCCGGCACTCAACGCATTGCGCAATTCCATTGTCAATGCCAATGCAGGGGCTGCCGCACCTAAGACGCCGTTTAATGTTTAGGATACGGTTGTACATTTAAAAGCGATATTGTAATGATAGCCCCCGGTCGATTTTAATCAAATCGACCGGGGGCTCAGCTTGTCGAAAAATTCATTTCAAAGAAAAAGTTGCACAAACTAAAAGTTTGGTTGAGCTTTTTGGTTCGCATTTTCAATCAGGCGCTTAGGCGCTTAATTGAAAATAAGCCCTGCTGCGCTGTGCTCTTATGCGTCAAAATGCATAACGCGTCCCATATTGTCGTAATCAAAGCGTGCGGAGCCAAGCTGCCGCGAGCGCACCTATATGCGAGCGGTTCGGGCAGCGTCCTAAAGTGACCTGATTCTGTAAGAGGCGCAGGAGAGAGCGTAAAAACAGTCCAATGGACTGTTTTTACGAGGAGAAACCCCATCGGGGGTTTTCCCATGTCGCGTAAGCGGCATTTGTTTTATGTAAATTGTTAAGCCCTGTCACTTTATTGACAACCTGAGCCCCGGTCGATGCCAATTGGGATTTACCGGTATTTCGCAAAGTGCGCTCGGATTTCTCCCGCCCGATACAATGAGCCAAAAGCACACAAAACATCCTCGGATCCGGCTTGGCCCATGGCGTAAACAAGGCCGCTTTTCACGTCTCCGGCGTCCTGCCCCGGCCCCGTAAACACACGACTGAATAGCCTTTTTTAGGACACTTGAACCCAGAGAACGGTGTTTTTTGGGCGTAACGGCTACAAATTGCTTGGCATAGGGCGCCAATTGAGCAGTCATGTTTTGATAATCTTTGTCGGCCAGCACGCCCACTACAAAGATCAGTTTTTTGTCCGGCAGATACTGGCGCAGACAGTTGACCAGTTCCTCAGTCCCATTGGGATTATGGGTGCTATCCAGCAAAAAGAGCGGGTGACGGTTGAGCACTTCAAACCGGCTGGGCCAAACCACATTTTTCAGGCCGGCATAGATGGCGTGTTCCGGAATGGAAATCCCTCGGTGGATGAGGGCGTCCACGGTGTCCAGTACCACTGCGGCATTGTGGTATTGATAGGTGCCCAGCAGGGGAAGCACCATCTCTTTTCGCTGCCTCTAGGTAAAGCACTGGCCTTCCAGATCGGCCCGGATCAGCTTTTGAGCCGAAGGATCGGTGATGCGGGGGGTGATGCCGCATACGCTGCATCTGCGAAGCACAATGTCCTTCGCCGCCTGTTGCTGATGATATAGGACGACATCGGCGCCGGCCTTAATAATTCCCGCCTTTTCAAAAGCGATCTGCTCATGGGTATCCCCCAGGACTTCTGTGTGTTCCAGCGCCAGATTGGTGATCACGGCAATCTCCGGTGGATCTATTACGTCGGTGGCGTCCAGTCGGCCGCCCAAGCCCACTTCCAGTACCACCAAGTCGCAGTGCTGCTGCTTAAAATAAAGGAAGGCCAGCGCAGTGACCATTTCAAACTCGGTTGGCTTTTCCCACATCTGCGCTACAGCAGGGCCAACAGCGTCCACCAGAGCCGATAACTGGCTGTCGGATGTCGACTCCGTTCAATTTCATCCTTTCGTTGAAGCGATAGAGATGCGGGGAAGTGTACAGGCCGGTGGTGTGACCGGCCTGTGTGAGGATGGGTGAGAGCATAGCAGCCATCCCTTGCCGTTGGTGCCCGCAATATGCACGAAATGCAGGGCGCTCTGAGGGTCGCCCAGACGGTGGAGCAATTCCCGTATACGCTCCAGCCGCGGTACACTGCCCGGTTGGGTGTTATCCCGCAGGAAGTCCATGGTTTTTGTAAGGCTCATGCTATCGCCTTTCTGTGCGAATATCGCCCAAGAGTTTTCGTGATGGTGCCGATCAACACAAACTGGGTAGGCGCCAGAATAGCCACCTGCAAAAGACGGGTGGTGAGCAGCGCACCGTAAGGGGCGCCGTATAGCACTGAAATCCAAAAGGTGTTCAGCAAAAGCGTGCCCGCCAGCTGATTGATCGCCACGGCGCCCAGAATCCGCGGGACACTTTGCTTTTTGTGGAGGAATATTCCAAAGATCAGTCCGGTCAAAAAGGCTGTTGCGGTGAAACCGGGGAAATAGGTGCCGATGGGGAACAGAATTGCGCCGATGAAATCCCCCATGGCGCCTACCAGACCCGCCTGAAGAGGCCCCAGCATTATGGCGCAGAGTACAACAGGTAGAAATGCGAAGCCGACCTTCACGTTCCAGGCGCTAAAAGAGCAAAATCGGGAGAGTATAATTTCGAGAGCCGTCAGCAGCCCCATCATCGTCAGGTTTTTTACATCAAACAGGTGTTCTTTTTTCATAGCTTTATCCTCCTAATGCAGTTTTGTTGCCACAGAAAGAGGATAAGCTCTTAGATGTGGCAGCGGATGCGGATACAGCAACGCGAGGCCCATCGTCTCTTCGTCCGGCGGCAACTTCCCATCCGACGGCACTTGACGCGCTGTTCCTACTCTGTCATGCCGGATAGCAGTTTATGGTCTTGTTTATGTGTGACCCAGATCAGGGCGGCAAATGCACAACCCCCAATCAGGTTGCCGATCGTAACCGGCAGCAGATTGTTCAGAAGGAACTTCATCCAGGTGAGGCCGGATACATCCAACCCTATGGCTGCAGCCTGCTGGGCGTAGGAGGGGACAGTCAAGGCAAAAAGGCCCACCGGAACAAAAAACATATTTGCCACACAGTGTTCAAAGCCGCACAGAACAAACACAAAAATGGGAACGAAGGCGCCGACGGCCTTACCGACAACATCCTTCGCGCACAGAGCACACATGACGGCTGCACACACCAGCAGGTTGCACAGAATGCCCAGGACAAGGGCGTTGCCAAAGGACAGGGCGCATTTACCGGCGGCCAATTTAATGGAATAGACCGCTAACCCACCGCCGGAATAGTTTAGCTGGCCACAATAGGCGCAGGCGGCAGCCAACAAAAGCGCCCCAACGAAATTGCCCAAGTATACGATGCCAAGGTTGCGCATCATTCCTTTCAAGGTGGCGTGTTTGGATAAAATTGAAATGGTGATGAGGCAGTTGCCGGTAACCAGTTCGGTGCCGGTGAGCAGAATCATAATCAGGCCCGCAGGAAAAATAAAACCACAGATCATTCTCACAACAGGCACGCTTTCAATGCCGTGGGCCGCCATGTTGGTCGCCGCCGCGCCCAGGGCTATGAAAAGCCCTGCCAAAATCGCCAACAAAAACAGTTTTAAGGCCGAAGATTTGGTCTTTCGCTCTCCGATAGTGTCGTAATGCGCTATGAATTCAGACGGGTTGAGCATTTTTTCGTTTTTCGCTCCTTTCAGCGGCTTGTATCACGTGCATGGCCAGCACGGTTGTCGTTACCGTTCCCACGCCGCCGGGCACTGGGGTGATGGCATCCACCACTTCTTCCACCCGGTCGGCCTGCACATCTCCGCACAGATTCCCCTTATCGTTCAGGTTAATGCCCACGTCAATGACGATTTGGCCGGGCGAAACATAGCTCTCATCGATCATTTCGGCCCGGCCTACGGCAGCAATAAGAATTTTTGCTTCCCGACAGCAGGCGGGCAGGTTCTTTGTTTTGGAGTGGCAGATGGTGACGGTGGCGTTGCGGTTGAGCAGCATCATGGCAACGGGTTTGCCGATGACCAGACTGCGACCTACCACAGCGATTCTTTCCCCGGTCGGGTCATAGCCGTAATGATTCAAAATTTCCAAACAGGCCTGCGCCGTGCAGGGCGCGAAGCCCGTCCCCTTGCCGGAGAACACCTTGTTCATACTGCCGCCGGTGATGCCGTCCACATCTTTTTCGGGCGCCAGAGCGGAGCAGGCCGAAGGTTCGTCTATCTGGGCGGGCAGGGGGCGGAACATGAGGCAGCCATGAATTTCGGGATCCCGGTTGATCCGGTCGATGGCCCGCAGCAGATCCGCCTGAGTACAGTCTGCAGGCAGGGCGAAGATTTTCACTGCCACGCCTATTTTTTCGCAGCGCTTCATGGCGCCCCGCTCATAGGCCAAATCATTGGGCCGTTCACCTACCCGGAGGATGGCCAGGACGGGCGAAATTCCGCGTGCTTGCAGCAGGATTACCTGCGCTGTCAGTTTATCAGTGAGCGCGGCGGCCACCGGTGCACCTTTCAACAGGTTTGCCATCTGTCATCTCTCCTTACGCAGGCGGAAAACAACCGCATTTGCAATTTGCTGCGCTTTAGAACCGTACCGCTTTAACATATCATCAGCCTGGTTTTCCAGTTGAGTGGCGATCTGCTCATCTGTTAAAGTTTTGGTGTTGATAAAAATATTCAGACTGGCTATTTCCAGAGCGGACCGGCAGCACAGTGCACCACAGCCCACGTCGGAAACCAGCAACGCGCTGCCTTTATCCAGTAGTTCTTCGAGCAGATCGATAACCTGGCAGCAGCTTTTCATCATCTCCAAAGGGGCCCGGCAGGCCTCCAATGTTACCCGCTCCAAGGTCTTGGCCCGTTCCGGTTGATCTTTTGGGAGGGAATAGGCTTTGGACAGGGGTCCAAAGGCCTTGGCGTCCTCATCCACCAGTTCCAGTAAATGGCGTTGAAGACTTTCGGCTTTTTCCAGAATGATTTTGATATCCGCCTCAACCGCCGCGTATTTTTTGCGTCCCAACGTCAGGTTTCCCACCATGGATCCCAGAGCAGCGCCAAAGGCTCCAACTAAAGCGGCGACGCCGCCGCCCCCGGGCACCGGCGCTTTGGAGGCCAGAACGGCGGTAAAATTCCTGCAACTTTCATCAATCATTTTTTCGCTCATGCCATATTCCTTATCCTTTCTAAATGTAAAAGCCTGCGCAAGGCAGGCTTTCCGATGTTCCTATAGCGACGGTGGATCGCCTCTTAGAACAGTCCGGTGATCCTGCCGTTTTCGTCCACGTCGATCTTTTCCGCCGCGGGCACCTTTGGCAAGCCGGGCATGGTCATGATATCACCGGTTAACGCTACGATAAATCCTGCACCCGCCGAAACTTTCAGATTTCGCACGGTGATCTGAAAGCCTCTGGGCGCCCCCAGCAGCGCAGCGTCGTCGGTAAAACTGTATTGTGTCTTGGCCATGCAGATGGGCATTTTGTCAAAGCCGAGCTGTGTGAGCTGCGCCAATTGTTTTTTGGCGTTTGCCGTCAGCACCACACCGTCCGCGTGATAGATTTTTGTCGCAATGGCGTTAAGTTTTTCCTCGATGCTGTCGCCGATGTCGTAGGTGTACTGAAAACTATTTGAAAGCTCGCAGAGACGAACCACTTCCCGGGCAAGGGCCACGCCGCCTTCGCCGCCTTTTGCCCAGACCTCGCTGAGCGCTACGTTTACGCCCAGAGCGCGGCATTTGTTTTCCACCAGCTGCAATTCGGCGGGGGTGTCCGTGGGAAAGGCGTTGATGGCCACCACGCAGGGCAGGCCGAACACTTTGGTGATATTCTCCACGTGCTGCAACAGGTTGGGGAGCCCCCGCTCCAGAGCTTCCAGATTTTCATTGTTCAGTTTCGCCTTGGGAACGCCACCATGGTTTTTCAGTGCGCGCACCGTGGCGACTACCACCACAGCGGAAGGGTTGAAACCGGCAAAGCGGCATTTGATATCCAGAAATTTCTCCGCGCCCAAATCGGCGCCGAAGCCCGCTTCCGTGACGGCGTAATCCCCGAGATGGAGCGCCATTTTAGTTGCCATCATGGAATTGCAGCCGTGGGCGATATTGGCAAAGGGGCCGCCGTGGATAAAGGCGGGCGTTCCTTCCAGCGTCTGCACCAGATTTGGCTTCAGGGCGTCTTTCAACAGGGCTGCCATGGCGCCCTCCGCGTTCAGTTCGTGGGCGGTGACCGGTTTGTCGTCATAGGTGTAAGCCACCACCATACGGCCCAACCGGGCTTTCATATCCAAAATGTCGCTGGAGAGGCAAAGCACCGCCATGACTTCGGAGGCCACGGTGATATCGAAGCCGTCTTCACGGGGGACGCCCTGCATCCGACCGCCAAGTCCGTCGATAATGTTGCGCAGCTGCCGGTCGTTCATGTCCACAGCACGCTTCCATACGATCTTTTTTACGTCGATGCCCAGCTGATTGCCCTGTTGGATGTGGTTATCGAGCAAAGCGGCCAACAGGTTGTTGGCAGCGCCGATGGCATGGAAATCCCCCGTGAAGTGCAGGTTGATATCTTCCATGGGTACGACCTGTGCATAGCCGCCTCCGGCAGCGCCGCCTTTGACGCCGAACACCGGACCCAGAGAGGGTTCCCGGAGGGCGACGATCGCGTTTTTTCCGATTTTTCTCAGACCGTCGGACAGGCCCACCGTCGTGGTGGTTTTGCCCTCGCCTGCGGGCGTGGGATTGATGGCCGTGACCAACACCAGCTTCCCGACAGGGCGGTTTGTCTCCTTGAGCAGATTGTAGTCGATCTTAGCCTTATAACGGCCATATAATTCCAGATATTTTTCCGATACACCGGCTACCGCTGCAATTTCCGTTATCGGCTTCGGCGTTGCTTCCTGTGCAATTTCGATGTCGCTTTTAAAGCCCATGGTATCAAGCCCTTTCGTGTTAAAATGGCAATTAAAAATCCCACCGCCCAAAAGGGGGGCGGGATTTTTAATTGCATATGGGAGGAGAAAAGTTAATTTTGCGCTGCCAGCATCTTCATCAGGCGTTCTTCCTCGCCGGGCAGCATCTTGTAGCCGTGCTCCGGCGCGGGATAAGCGCCGGTGTGGCACTCCTCCACAAACGCGCAGGCACCTTTGAGGATATCCTCGCGGATGTTGGCATACTTCTTGGCAAACTTGGGATTGCGGGCATAAAAGCCCAACAGATCGTACCAGTTGATCATAGGACTGTCGCTATAAGGGCCGCAGCCGGAGCCTAGAACGGGGATGGTGGTGTTTTCGTAAATGATTTTTGCCACTTCGCTGGGAACGGCTTCCACTACGACGGCAATGCAGCCGGCCTGCTCAAAAGCTTTTACGACTTCCAGCAGTTTGATGGCCATTTCGGCGCTGCGGGCCTGGGTTTTGTATCCGCCCAGCATCACGGCGCTCTGAGGGGTCAGGCCGGTGTGGCCGATGACAGGAATGCTGGCTTTGGTGCAGGCTTCGATAACGGGAACGATCTCCAGACCGCCTTCCATTTTCACGCAGTCCATGTCGGCTTCAATCATGTAGCGGGAAGCGTTTTTAACGGCTTCTTCAATGGAGGCCTGATAGGTCATGTAAGGCATATCGCCCATGATGAAGCAGTGGGGCGCACCCCGGCGAACCGCTTTGGCATGTTCTACCATCACATCCAACGTGGCCTTGATGGTGGTGTTATGACCCAGCATGACGGTGGCGATGGAATCGCCCATGTTGATAATCTCGATGCCTGCTTCATCTGCCAGGCAAGCCATGGGATAATCATAAAGAGCGGTGCGGGATAATTTTTCCCCCTTGGCCTTTTTCTCCATAATGGTGGCCAGAGTGACCTTCTTGCGGGGCTCTGCGGCGGTTTTTTCATCAGGCATTAAATAAGACATTTCATTTTCCTCCTTAAATTTATATATGGACAGATTCCGGCGATCTGCTCAAATCTTGGAAAGCCCGTAGAATTCAACGACCTTTTTTACGATGAAGGCGCCGATGCCGTCATAAGCTTCATGGGTGCTGCCGCCCAGGTGGGGGCTTACAACGAAGCCGTCCATCCCGAACAGGGGACTTTGCAGTCTGGCATTGTCTGAAAGCCCCGTGCCCGCCAGCTCTCCGGCCAGCACATCCAGACCGAGACCGGCAATCTTTTGGGAAGCCAGCGCTGCCTGAGCAGCCTGTTCGTCGATGATGCCGCCCCGGGCGCAGTTTACAACGATGGCGCCCGGCTTCATCAGTTCGAACGCATGCGTGGAAATCATGCCTTTTGTCTCGGGGGTCATCGGCGTATGTACGGTGATAAAATCGGCCTGTTGTACCAGTTCATCCAGCGTGGATAGCAGCCGAGTACCCAGGGCCTCCCGTTCCGGGGCGGGGAGATAGGGGTCGTAAACGATGATGGACATTTCAAAGGCCTGCGCCAGCTCGCCCACCCGCTGACCGATTTTGCCATAGCCCACGATGCCCAGCACATGGCCCCGAAGCTCATGGCCGGTGTATTTGTATTTGTTCCATATGCCCTGACGCTGGACTTCATCGTTAGCCACCATGGTCATACGGGAAAGATCCAGCAGCTTGGAGATGGTCAATTCCGCTACGGCGTTGCTGTTGAGGCCGGGGGCATTCTGAACCTTTATGCCCAGCTTTTTGGTGTAAGCCAGGTCGATGTGGTTGGTACCCGCCGAACAGATGGTGATCATCTTCACCCGTTTGGCGGCGGCATCCAGCAGTTCCTTATCCATTTTGGGATCCACCCGCATCACCAGCAGGTCATACCGGGGGAGCAGTTCCAGCAGCTCCTGCCGGGTGGGCAGAATTTTGGTATCCACCTCCACGCCATATTCTTTCAGGCCGGAAGCAACAACGGGGGAAACGCGGTCGATAATCAGAGCTTTCATTACGGGGCTCTCCTTTCAAACGTCAGGCATCCTCAGGCAGTTGCTTAGAGCATCCTACGTATTGCATAAATTTTTTTATCAAGTAGCGTTTTTTCTATGCTCAAAGTATAAATTCAAATGGGCCAATACACAAATACATATGATTCATACTTGCTATAACAATAAGTTATCCGCTTCTTTTCTTTTTTTTCGGTTCCTGCCAACCGAAAAAAATTTTGCCGGCACCCGTTATCCAGGTGCCGGCAGTGCCTTTTTCACGGAGTCAAAACACCCTCGGAAAGGGCCCTTTAATAAGGGTATACCGAATGTTCCAAGGTTAAAAAGTCATGGCTGGGCAGGATGTGCACCCCCTGATCCTTATGGAGGGTGCGCATCAGCTCAAAGGTGTTGTAAAAGGCCTGGATATCTGCACAAAGCCCGCTCATGGCATAAATGCCTTCGTCCAATCGTGCGATGCAGTCTTGGAGCGGTACGGCGTCGCTGGGCAGCAGGTATTGCCCCTTTTGGGTGTCCACAAGTACGCCCTGAAGTCCCAGGGAGTGGCCCGGCATCAGCAGCAGACGAATGCCGTCGCACAACTGGTAATCGCCGTCAACCACTTTCCACTTGGTGGCCTGACGGGCCCATGGCGGGACGACGCCGGTATAAAAAGTCTCATAGGTGACTTTGAATTTGGGCAATGGATCCACAGCGTTCAGCAATTCCTTTCGCTGTACGTAGAAATTCGCCTGAGGGAAAAGCTGATTATTGTAGCAGTGATCCCAGTGGAGGTGGGTCATGATCACCGTGTCGATCTCAGAGGGCTCCACACCGGTAGCCCGCAGGGCAGCATCCGGTGCCTGCTCCGGGGTGCGGCCAATGCCGGGGCCGTGATAGCTCACTTTCATGGATTCCAGAGTGGGGTCGCCGCTTCCTGTGTCGACGAGGATCTTGCGCCCTTCGCCCTCAATCAGGAAAATAAGAACGGGAAAGTCCTCGCGCTCTTTGTATTTTTCCTGGTCGGAGGTAAAAGCGCCGCGATAATAAGAGATTTTCCCCACTTGCAAAGGTTTGATGGTATATGTACCCATAGCGGAAACTCCTTTCACGGGCCTGTTTTTTCAGGCTTTGTCCCTGTTTATAAAAACAAAGTGGAGAGGAACGGTATATACGTGAGCAGCAGGCAACAGCAGATGCCGACAACGATCAGAGGCATGGCGGCGGCAAATACGTTTGCTACGTTGCGTTTGCCCATGCCGGCGGATAGAAAGATATTGGCGCCAAAGGGCGGTGTAAACATGCCCATGGCGAGGTTCGTGCAGGTGATGACGCCGAAATGTACGGGATTTACACCAAAGGCAACCGCCACAGGAAACACCAGAGGAACCACGAGTAAAATGATGGTACTGGTTTCCATCAACATGCCGCAAATCAGGTAGAGCAAGTTGATGATGAACAGAAACATAAGCTTGCTGTTGCACAGGCTCATCATGGCATCGCTAACCATGCTGGGGATATTCAGGGTGGTCATGACCCAGCCAAAGAAGCTGGCGCTGCCGATCAGGAACATGATAACCGCGCTGGTGACGGCGGAATTGCACATGGCTTTGTAGAATCTTTTGAGGGTGAGTTCTTTGTATACAAATACGCCGACCAGAATTGCATAGATAGAAGCCACAATGGCGGATTCGGTTGGGGTGAAGATTCCGCCGTAAATACCGCCCAGAATGATGACGGGCGTCAACAGTGCGGGAATGGCATCAAGGGTGGCCCTGGCGACATTGATTTTAGGCATTTCTTTAGCGGGCGCATAGTTTTTTTGGCGGATCACAAAGTAAGAGCATAAGCAGTAGGCGACCGTCACCAGAATACCGGGGATGACGATGGCGATAAACAGGTTGCCAATGGAGGTATTGGTGAGGGTGCCATATAGAATCAGCGCGATGGAAGGCGGAATCATAAGGCCAAGTGTGCCGCCCACGCCGATCATGGCGGCCGCATAGTCCGGGCTGTAATCGTTGTCTTTTATCATTTCCGGATACAGAATGCCGCCGATAGCGGCGGAGGTGGCCAGCGCAGAGCCGGAAATGGCGCCAAAGAAAGCGCAGCAAACAAAGTTGATCGTGGAAAGAGCGCCTCTGTACCGCCCAAAGAAGATCATGGCAAAATTGACAAGGCGCTTAGAGATGCCGCCCTGCATCATCAATTCGCCTGCAATCACAAAGAAGATGATGGCCATTAGAGAGAAGGAATTGATAGAAGTAAAAAAACGCTGTGGAAACACCAGAAGCGGAGTTCTTCCTTCTGCCAACAAAGCAAAAATGCCGGATGCGCTGATCGCGTAAGCGATTGGAATACCCAGCAATAAAAGGCCCACCGCACTTACGACCAGAATAGTAATAACTGCTGACAAAGCTTTCGCCTCCAAACTTTAAAAAATAAGCGAAACGGATGGGGTAACTATCGGCTTTTAATTCTCAGGGGCATCAAACCTTCCTTCTTTTAAGGGGAAAATAGAATTGTAGATGCTTTCCAGAGTGGCGATCAGGCCAAAGGCGCCACCGATAGGCAAGGCTGAATAGACAATCGCCATATTCATACCCATGGCGGGAGAACGCTGGGTGAGGCCCTTCATGGTGAATTGCCAGCCATAAATGATCAGCAGCAGGAAAACCATAATCTGAATCGCATATCCTAAAAACTGCATGACTTTTTTGGCCATGGGGCTTTTTTTACCTATAAAATCTAAAAAGCTGTCTATTACAGCAAAACTGCTGCGCCGTATGCCGCAGCAAACACCCAGCAAGGTGGCCCAGACATAAAGGAAGCGCATGAACTCTTCCGACCAGGAAAGAGAGGCTTTCAGAACATAGCGCCATACAACCTGCATGGTTCCTGAAATAAGCATGGCACAAAGTACCAGAACCAGTATAAACATAATTATTTTATCGAGAAAATCCAGCATTTTTCGCATTATGAAGAACGCTCCTTTCATAGCATCCACAACAGTGGTGATGCCACAAATTCCATTTTTGGGGAAAAGGGGCATAAAAACGTTATACTAAACGATGCGGAAGAAATTTGCAGCAGGCAACCCGCCCGGTACTCTGCCTGCTGCAAATATTTTTATGATCTGTGGCTGGTAAATTTATCTGCCCAGCATAGCCTGAATGGCCTTGATGGATTCGCCGTAGGCGGCGTCATATTTCTCATAAACGCTCTCGCAGGCAGCGCGGAAGGAGGATTTGTCCACTTCCGTAATAATCATGCCGTCGTTCTTAAGTTCGTCAATTTTGCCGGTATTAAACTCGTAAGCCTGTTCACGCTGATAGGCGCTGGCTTCGTCGGCTGCTTTCTGGACCGCTTGCTGCTGCTCCGGGGTCAGTTTGTCGAAGAGGCTCTTGCTGAGCACCAGCTCTGCGGGGGAGTAGAAATGCTGCGTGAGGGAAAGGTATTTGTTAACTTCATAAATCTTGCCGTCCACAATGGCCATAGCGGGATTCTCCTGACCATCGATGGTGCCCTGCTGCAAAGCGGTGTACACATCGCCCCAGCTCATGGGGGTGGGATTGGCGCCCATAGCGGTAAAGGAAGCCAGATGAATCTCAGATTCCATGGTGCGGATCTTTAAGCCGGCCAGATCTTCTACGGTTTTGATCTCTTTGGTATTGTTGGTCACATTGCGGAAGCCGTTCTCAAAATAGCACAGGCCGATGATGCCCTGATCCTGCAGTTCTGCGAGGAGATTCTGCCCGATGTCGCTGTCCATGATGGTATGCGCTTCTTCCTCGGTCTCGAACAGGTAGGGAAATTCAAACACATTGAAGTTAGCGTCGAAGTTTGTCAGGGGTGCGTTGGTGGTGATGCAGGCGTCGATAGTGCCCATGCTGACGCCCTCCACCATGTCGCGTTCTGCGCCCAGGGTGCCGTTAGGATAAATATCCACCTTGACGGAGCCGTTCGTATATGTATTGACCAGTTCTGCAAACTTTGCAGCGCCCAGATGATAGGGATGTGCTTCGGTCTGGCCATGGCCCAGCTTGATAATCACCGATGGGGCAGTGCTGCTGGCGGGCGTGTTGCTGGCCGCGGGGCTGTTGGCGGCAGTGCTGCTGGAACTGGATCCGCAGGCAGCGAGGCTCAGAGACATAACCAATGCTAAAACGACTGTAAGTACTTTTTTCATGGTGCATCCTCCTCTTTCTCCGGTGAAATTCATACTCGTTTTTCAAAGCCATCCGCGATGGCATGGTACAAATTGATGTGGCGCTTTTACCATTGTGCAGCAGGCAAAATTTTGAGCACATCGGCAATGGAGCCGCCTGCATGGAAAGCTTCCATGACGCGCTTTTCCTTGGCGTCGGCCGCTTTCACACGCGCCAGTACTTCCAGAATCCTGTCATTCGGAACAAATACAATACCATTGTCGTCGGCGATGCAAAGATCGCCGGGCCAGACCTGGATGCCGTTGATCAATACCGGGCAGTTGATCTCGGCAGCCTCAATGCGGAACTTGCCTGTAATGGGGGTGACATGTCGTGACCAGACAGGGTAACCCAACTTGCGCATTTCCTCCACATCCCGGACGCCGCCGTCGCAGATCGTGCCTGCAATGCCGCTTTTGACCGCTACATTGGAGGACATTCCGCCCTGGCAGGAGACCTCTCTCCCATCGGCGTCATAGACGACGATATCGCCCGGCTGTGCTACGGCATAAGCATCCCGGTCGGCCATGTGGCCCCGATTTTTTTCTACAAAGCCCTGGGTGGGTGTCTTTCGTTCAAATACATACCGCAAGGTGACCACCGGACCGATGATGGTCTTGCCCTGAATTACCGGACGAAGTACGCTGGCGGAAATGGTCCCAATGAGCCCCATGGAATCCAGAATATCCGCGACAGTGGGCGTAAGCCCCCCTGCGTACTGGTAAAATTCATCAATTACTTCTTTGGGCGGACGGGGGATCTCCGTACAGAGAATACGGTCCTCATCAATCAGCCCAAAAAGGCGCGAATGATATTTCTCCAGTTTTTTTTCATACATGGGCATACACGAAACACCTCTTCCTTTTCCTTTCATATGGCGGGCGCGGGCCATATCCGACGAACCGTCTTTCGAGCGGTCCTGACAAGTGAAGGTTCTCCGGCTTTTGCCAGCCCCTACAGATTTTGAACATAATGTACAAACTCTGTTTTTAATGTGAATTAATTCTATCAGTATTTCATGATCGAAGGAAATACATAATTGTTATCCAAGGTATGAGCAAAAGTTATACAATTGGACTAAAATCTCATTTTCGAAAAACGTCCAGTAAATCAGGGCGCGATAATGTTAACGTAATTTTGCTGGAGCCTGTCCAGTTCCGTTTTTAAAAAAGACCGGTCGGTGACGATGCCTGTGAAATCAGAAAGGCTGGCAAACTTATGGAGCGCATAGCTGTTAAATTTGCTGCTGTCCACCATGAGATAGGTCTTCTGGGCGATCTGCATAGCTGTTTTTTTCAGGTAAGCCTTTTCCATGGAGGGACTTAATACATCCAACTCTGAATCGATGGCCGTAGCACCCAAAAAGGCGGTGGTGACCCGAAAGCTGGCCAGAAACGCTACCGCGGAAGGCCCAATGATGGTTTGAGTGCTGCTTTGGACGGCGCCGCCCAGCAGAATAGTGCGGATTTCTCTTTTACAGAGATCCAAAGCGATAACCACATCATTGGTGACGACGGTCAGGTTTTGCTTATTGCTTAAAAGGGCGGATAATTCAAAAGTGGTGGTACCGGCGTCCAGATAGATGATGTCATTATCCTTTATCAGTTCCAGCGCCAGCTGCGCCAACTGTTGTTTGCTTTCCTGATGGAGCGCCTTTTTAGTCATATAACTATTTTCCGTTTTGATGCTGCCTATGAGAGATGCGCCGCCGTGCTTTCTCTGAACCAGTCCCATCTTGCTCAATTTTTGCAGGTCCCGCCGGATGGTCATAGGGCTCACATTCAGGCGTCCGGCAAGCGCTTCCACTTCAACAAACGCCTGCTGCGCGGCAATTTGTAAGATTTCATGCTGTCTTTGTTCGGCAATCATTGAAAGGCCTCGTTTCTTTTGTTGATTGTAATTTCTATCATATGGGCATGGCGCGACAATGTCA
The DNA here is from genome assembly GCA_023457355.1 of Bacillota bacterium. Classification (GTDB taxonomy): domain Bacteria; phylum Bacillota; class Clostridia; order Oscillospirales; family Ruminococcaceae; genus Yanshouia. Next base: position 29,921 of record JAEWLW010000024.1, read on the forward strand.
ATTGAAAGTCTGTATCAAAAGAACATAAATAAACAAAAACTATTAAACAAACAAAATAGAACTCTGATATATAGGAAAATTAATGAAATATCAACCGAATTTATTTTAAATATTGACGTTTTTTTGGAAAAGCTCTATAGTATAAGAACAAAATAGAACAATAACTTGCGATGCGTTATCATGAGGGGCGGAACAAGAATGAACAAAATTCTGATTTTGGCGGACGATCTCACGGGCGCAAATGATACCGGGGCTGCAATTTGCAAGCTGGGGCTAAGTACTTATGCCGTGGTGCGAAGTTCGCTTCCGCCAAAGGATATCCAGGCGTACGATTGCATCAGCGTTAATATGGGCAGCCGCGGCTTGACCCCCGCCCGGAGCTTTGAGATTGTTCAGGACGCTATGCGTCGTTTTGCCACGGGGGATATCCGACTATATTCCAAACGAATTGATTCCACGTTGCGGGGGAATCTGGGGGCGGAATGCGACGCCATGCTCGATAGCCGGGCGCCCGACGGTTTGGCCCTCATTGTTCCCGCTTTTCCCCACGCCGGGCGCACTTATTATGGCGATACCGTTTATGTAAACGGCGTTCCTCTGGCCCGGACGGCTGTGGCAAAGGATCCCAAGTGCCCGGTTGCCACTTCTTCGGCCCTCCGGCTGTTCCGGGAGCAGTCCCGTCGGCAAACAGGTCTGATCGCGTTGGAAACTGTGCGCACAGGCCCCGGCGTTATCAGGAAAGAGGTCGACCGACTGTGGGCCGAAGGTGTTCGCAACATTTTGATTGAGGCGGTGACACAGGGGGATATCCGGCTGGTGGCCAGCGCGGTTTTTGACCTGAAGCAGCCCTTTATCGCAGTGGATCCTGGTTCTTTCACGGCGGCTCTGGCGGCGCAGCAATTTCCCTGTGCGCCTGATATCCGGCAAATATCCCATTCCAGAGGCCGTCGGGTACTGGCGGTGATCGGCAGTGTGAACCGGATTTCAAAGGTTCAGACCGCCCGTCTTTTGAGTTTGCCCAATGTTGGATATGCCATGCTGGATGTGGAGGAGATTCTGGAAAGCGAATCCCGCTGTCAGATGCAGATATCTTCTGCGCTCCAGAAACTAAAGCGTGAAGATCAGGCAAAGAATGTTCTGGCGCTACTGTTTTCCAGTGCCGTGGGTGAGGGTTATGTTCCCCTGGAAAGGTTCCGCCAGCGGGACGGCCTTACCATGGAAGAGGTCTCCGAGCTGCTGAACAGCGCCATTGCCCGGGCGGTGGCCATGGAACTGGATCGTTCGGAAGATTACGGAGGACTATTTACCACAGGGGGAGACATCACGGTGGCCGTTTGTGAGGTACTGAAAGTCGGCGGCTTAAAAGTGCTGGAAGAGGTCGTTCCGCTGGCTGTCAGGGGTGAGCTGAGGCTGCCCGGAGGCCGGGTGCTTGACATTGTGACGAAGGGCGGCATGATAGGGGATGAAGATGCCACCGTTTTTTGTGTAGAGGAATTGCTGCGGCAGATAAACCTGCCGCAACCGAGATAAGAAAGGAATACTACAGTATATGGACAGACCTATCATTGTGATCCCTATGGGGGATCCTGCCGGAGTGGGGCCGGAAATCGTTCTAAAATCTATGACGAATCAGGAAGTAGCCGACAAGACCCGTTGCGTGGTAATCGGCTCAAAAAAAGTACTGGAAAACGCATTGCGTTTTCCCCAGATGCCCCCGGTGGCCATCAATGTGATTACAGAACCCGCCCGCGGAGATTTTCGGAAAGGGATTCTGAACCTGATCGACCTGAACAATCTTTCTCCGGCGGAATACACCATGGGGCAGGTGAGCGCAAAATGCGGTAAAGCTGCCTACGAATATATTGAAAAAGCGATCCGGCTGGCCATGGATGACCACGCTGATGCGGTGAGTACAACCCCCATCAACAAAGAATCTTTGCGGGCTGCCGATGTCCCGTTTATCGGCCACACCGAAATTTTCGGAAAATTAACCGGCACTGCCGATCCATTGACCATTTTTGAAGTGCGCAACATGCGGGTGTTCTTCCTGACCCGTCACATGAGCCTGCGGGCCGCCTGCGATGCTGTGACAAAAGAGCGCATCATCGACTATGTGCGACGCAGCCAGAAGGTGCTGTGCCAGCTGGGTGTGGCGGAGGGGTGCATGGCTATTGCGGGCCTCAACCCCCACAGCGGCGAACATGGGTTATTCGGTGACGAAGAAGTGCGCGAGGTGATTCCCGCCGTGGAAGAGCTGCTAAAAATGAATTACAATGTAGCGGGGCCTATCGGCGCGGATTCTGTTTTCCATCAGGCCTTGCAGGGACGGTATAACAGTGTGCTTTCGCTCTATCATGATCAAGGGCACATTGCCACAAAAACGGTGGATTTCTACCGAACGATCTCCATAACCGGGGGCATGCCTATCCTTCGCACTTCCGTGGATCACGGCACCGCCTTTGATGTGGCGGGCAAGGGTATTGTAAACAGCGTCAGCATGGAAGAAGCGATTTTGGTAGGCGCCAAATATGCTTTCCATTTCGCCGAGAACCGGCGGAAAGAAAAAACCTGATCTGAAAAGTTTTTGTTATTTTAAAAAAGGAACTGCCGCAAATAGAAGTTTTGCGGCAGTTCTTTTGTCAGCTTTAGCGGGAATAAACCACTGGCTCTGTCGGTGAAAATAGGAATCTTAGATACAAGGAAACCTCCTTTTGCTAAACTAGGTGCAGGTTTGCCAACCGCACAAGGAAGCAAAAGGAGGTTTTGTCGTGAAAGACATAGATAGTTTATCACATTCAAAATGGAGATGCCAGTACCCTGTCGTTTTCGCACCCAAATATCGCCGAAAGAAAATATACGGGAAGCTAAAATCGGATATAGGCGTAATACTCAGGAATTGTGCAAACAAAAGAAAGTGGAAATTATTGAAGCACAGGCATGCGCCGACCATCATTTTTAGTGCAGAGGGTATTACGTGGACACAGTAGGACGCAACAAAAAGGTGTAGAAGAATACATTAAAAATCAGCTTCAAGAGGATATTATGGAAGACCAGATATCGCTCAAGGAGTACATGGACCCGTTTACGGGTCGTAAGAATACAAAGGCATAAAAACAGATCGCTTTAGCGGCGGCCTGTGGACAATTATGCGGTTGGCAAATCTTTTCAATGCGCCTTAAGGTGCTGCTAGTAATATGCCCTTCTAGGGCTAGTACAAACCACCACTTCAGTGGTGGTCACAGTCTGTCGAAGAACCCTGATTACGCAGCGACGCAAACCGGGTTGCGGCTATATTTAAGCCTAAAAAAGGAGTAGCGGAAACGGAATAAAGAAGTCCTCCCCTTCCATTTGGCCAGTTTTTTGAGATTCATGGCAGTAAACTTAAGCTTCACCCAGTTTGTTACCTGAGCGAGGCCTCGGTACTGCGTATAACGCATAGCGTGTTTTTCCTTTGCGTCAGCAAAAACCCGTTCAATGGTTTCTTTGCGTCGCGCATACAACTTTTGGTATTCAGGCGTGTAACGGGCGTCGTCCGCCAGTTCCTCGTAATCCTTCCAAATGTGCCGCTGCACCGTCTTGACACAATCTTTGGCGTGCGTGCACAGCTGTCGGGTAGGGCAACCGGCGCAGATTTTGGGGTCGCTTTTGTATTCCCGATATCCCTCCCGGTTCGTCGTGGCATAGCGCAGGGGCTGGTATTCCGGGCAGATGATGCAGTCATAGTATTCGTCATAAACATACTTCCACCACTCATGGCCGCTTTTCATGGTCATAGGGCGCTTGTAGGCTGTGGATAGTACGCGGGAATGCTCAAAAACCTTCTTGCAGATGTGGGGCGTCTTGTAGGCGGCATCGGCAACGACAGTCTCAATCTCGGGAAAGGACGCGGTCACCTTGTCATATACATCATCAAAAGCCACGC
>JAEWLW010000025.1 GCA_023457355.1 Bacillota bacterium
ATCGAGCACAACATCCCCATATCGGCGTCGTTCAACCTGTTCAACTACATCAACATATCGCCGTCGGCGACCTACAACGAGAAGTGGTATTTCAAGAAGGTCGAGTTCGAGTGGAACCCCGTCACCAACCAGACCGACACGCTGCCGACGAACTACGGTTTCTACCGCCTCTACAACTACAACTTCAGCGTTTCGGCCTCCACGACGGTCTACGGCATGTACGACTTCACGAAGAAGAGCCGCGACCGCAAGATCCAGGCGATCCGCCACACGCTGACCCCCTCGATCGGCTTCTCCTACGCCCCGGACTTCAGCGACCCCAAATACGGCTACTACCAGACCCGCCAGACCGACTCCACGGGCCGCTTCACGACCTATTCGCCCTATGCCGTCAACGCCTACGGCGTCCCCTCGTCGGGCCGTTCGATGTCGATGAACTTCTCGCTGTCGCAGAACCTCGAAATGAAGGTCCTCTCGAAACGCGACACCTCGGGCGTGAAGAAGATCAAGCTGATCGACGAACTGCGCATCAGCGGTTCGTACAACTTTCTGGCCGACTCGATGGGACTTTCGAACATCCCGGTCTCGTTCCGTACGACGCTGTTCAACAATTTCGGCATCAACCTCTCGCTGACGCTCGACCCCTACCGCGTCTCGCCCGAGGGCAAGCGTTACAACAAGCTCTTCTTCCCGGGCCGCGTCGTCTCGACGGGCTGGTCGTTCGGCTATACGTTCAAATCGCGCAACGACCGGAGCGAAACGGCCATCAACGACATCACGTCAATACCTCCGGAGTACCAGAACCCGTTCTACGATCCTTACGGGCAGATGGACCCCGTGCTGCGAAGACAGTACATGGCGCAAAGCTACTACGACTTCTCGCTGCCGTGGAACTTCGGATTCAACTACGCGGTCAACTACTCGATCTCGTACACCAACAACGGCACGACGGGCTACCGGAAGAATGTCACCCAAACCATCGGCTTCAACGGTTCGCTGAACGTCACCCCCAAGACGGGCATCACCTTCCAGGGCGGCTACGACATCAAGGCCAACAAACTGACCACCTCGTCGGTCTCGATCACGCGCGACCTCCACTGCTGGCAGATGTCCTTTTCGTGGATTCCGTTCGGCTACCACCGTTCGTGGAGTTTCAACATCGGCGTCAAGGCCGCATCGCTCTCCGACCTGAAATACGACAAATCGCAGTCGATGTACGACAATATGTATTGACGACGACGCACGATCCCCTTGCACAGCGCTCCCCCCCCCGGAGCGCTTTTTTTGTTGCCACGGCTCCGCCCCGCCGTCCCGCATCCCGTCAGGCCATACCACATCCGGACAGATCGGCTGTCCCAAAAGGCGACATCAATTGACCATATGGAATTTTGTGAAAAAATTTCACACCGACATAACATCAGTCTCGTTTATTTTTTTTAATTTTACCTAACACCTTTTAACTACACTCTTATGAACTGCACTCGCCTCAACGTAAGGGGGGGGGAAGTTGAGTACTCCGCCCCTGTTATCGACATCGTAGATGTCCGCATCGAAAAAGGATTCGCCCAAAGCCCGGGCGGCGTAATTGACTATGGTCCCGAAGGAGATGCCGGCAGCGATCCGGGTCTCAACGAGGGCGGCGACTATTAATTCCACTGCAATGAAGACATTATCCAAAATGATGTCCATTGCAGTAGCTGCAATGGCATTTACCGGGTGCTCGAAAGACAGCACCAACCCTGAAATTGAAAAACCGGGAACGGTCACCATGACCGTTATTGCATCCGACAAAATCGAGAACGCGCCCCTCACACGCACCCATTACGACGAAGTTACTCAAAAGATCCAATGGGACGGAGACGGCTCGACCGAATTCATCCAATTTCTGGAACAGGATAACGCAGCTGCGACACCTGCTCTGCAAGCCGCCGAGTCCACCAGCTGTACGCTAACGGGCGGCAAAGCATCGTTCACGGTAACACTTCCGGCCAACCCTTCGACCGACCTGACCTACGCCGCCGTATATCCTGCCGGCAATTACGTGACCGGCAATCAGAGCCTCTCCAAAGTCAAGGTCAACCTCCCGGCAACCCAGACTCCGATCGCCACCAGTTTCGACCCCAATGCCGACCTGATGGTGGCACGTGCGGTACAAATGCCCTCCCAGCCCAAAACGGAGCCAATCTCATTGAGCTTCGGTCGCGTGGCGGCTCTTGGCAAAATGACGATCACCAACCTCGGACTTGCTGCGGACGAAACAGTCAAAAGCGTCAGTTTCACGGCTGCCGGCAAAGTCCTCGCAGGCAACAGTTATGTCGATATCGCTACGGGCCATATCATTGAAATCGGCTATTACGGCCCCTCGGATAAGATCATAATGGATTTCAGCGCCGCCGGCACGATCGCCCCGGCATCATTCCCGGCATGGTTCACCTGCTATCCCTGCTCGCTGGCGGCAAACGATTCGTTCACGCTGGTGGTCACCTCCTCGGCAAACAAGACTTACACCAAGCAGGTCACCCTGTCCGGAGCGCAAAAGCTGGTCTTTACCCCTGGCGACATCACGACGTTCTCGGTCAACATGGCCAGTATTGCGGGAGAAACGCAGGCCTCGGATGCCAAAATCGCTACGCTGACCTACGAGGAGGTGAAAAGCCTCAACTTGGCATATGCCACTCCTGTAGAATATACGAACACAGGAGGAACCTGGGTCGTTCAGGCATATAAAGGGACCAATCCGGTAGGCATGCAGCTCAACAACAACACGAACGCCAAAAACAGCCATATCCAACTTCCGGTGTTCAGCAAGCCCATCACCAGCGTAAGCGTCGAAATCGCCAAAGCCGGAACTTCGCTTACCCTGTATGCTGCCAATGACACGGGATCGAATGCATACGCAACGCTCTCTCCTGTCGTAGGCGCGAATACATTCACCGTCACGGAGAATTTCAATACGGCCTATCTGAAATCCTCCGGCGTTACCGTTATCACCTCCGTCACCGTTACCACAGGGGCAACGATCAGAATCGCCGATATTAAAGATGTTGCAGCGACCGGAGTAACCGGTGCTTCGGCAACCTACGAACCCGTTTCCTTCACGGGCGAAGACGATACGGCCGTAACCGCATTCGACGGAACGATCGTCACGGCAGCCTCCATCGACAACACGACGAAAACGCTTACCTACACCGTTTCGCCCAACTATACGGGGGACGCACGCGAGGGGAGCATCACACTCACATCGGCTGACAACGATGCGACCGTTACAATCAAAGTTTCGCAGAAAGCGGACCAATTCGAGGTTTCGCCCGCAAGCATCACGTTGGGCGGCGACAGCGGCGCAACCGCGGAATTTACGCTCACATCGGATTTCGAAGTGAACGCGCCCGATGTAAGTGCTCCCGATAAATTCAGCGTCAGCGGTCCCGTCGACAACGTCTACACCGTAACGGCCCTTGCCGACGGCGGAGCCGCCGAAGCGGAACTCGGAACAATCACCTTTACCCGCAAAGGGAATAGTAAGCCGATTTCCGTTAAAGTCAGCCAAGCAGCAAAAGGCAGTTCCGTTGCAAAATACAAAAAGATAACTGTCTTGAGTGAACTTACAGAGGGAAGTTATTACCTATCCACACCAACTTACAAATTGTATAATGGAACGATTTCAAAAGGCCATTTACAAACAACAAGCACCTCTGCGACCGCGACCGCAACAGAAATAACAAGCATTCCCAATGATGCTGTAGCCGTTACTTTTACGTCAACCGGCGGCACAAACCAATATAATCTACTGGATGCAAATGGAAAATACATTAATGTAAGCAAAGCAAGTTCTGGAGGATTTAAATTGGATGCAACCCAATCAACGTCCTGGACCTTCTCCGAAGGATCATCAGGTTGGATATCCGTAGGAAACAACTTTGCAGCATATATAAGATCTTATTCAGGTAGTTCCTTCCGGTCTTATGCTACCACAGGCAACGGAGATGACATATTTCTGATAAAAATAGAAAATTGAACTCCGGGCGGGGGAGGAGACAATCCTCCCCCGGACCCTACCCCGGGAACAGGAACTCCGGCGCTGGGAATGCCCTGGGCCGAACTGCCCGCAGCGGACGAATCGCTTACGGAAATCTGCCACATCATCACCGACGTGGCCAGGACTTCCGAAGGCTATTACCCCCGCAATTACACAATGGGCTACGACAAGGCGAAGCGGCTCGCGCTGTGGGCCGCCTATCCGCTCCACAGCTGTTACACCCAGGGCATCTCGCGCGAACGGCACTGGGGCTATGATCCCACGCTGGCGCCGGGCGAGCAGATGGCCGGCGGCGTAAGCGCCCCCTACAACCGGGGACATCAGGTCGCCAACGCCGACCGGAGGGTGAGCAATCTGGCCAACGACCAGATCTCCTATTATTCGAACATGACGGCCCAGCGGTCCAATTTCAACAGCGGCGTATGGGCGGCGCTCGAAGGCAGGGTTCGCGGCTGGATGTGCGCCGACACGCTCTATGTGGTGACGGGATGCCATTTCGACGGCTCGCAGACCTCGACGATCGACAACGGCGGCAACACGCTGCCCGTACCGACGCAGTATTACAAGGTTCTGCTGCGCTCGAAAAGCGGCTCGACGGGACGCTCCGTGGCATCGCTTCCGGCCGACGAATTGCAGGCCATCGGATTCTGGTACGAACACACCGAATCGTCGGGACAGAATCCGGCCGGTTGCGCCAAATCGGTCTCGGAAATCGAAAGACTCTGCGGATTCGAATTTTTCGTCAACGTCCCCAACGCCCCGAAAGCGAGTTATCTGCCCTCGGACTGGGGCTTATGACACACGCCCGAAACAAGAGAAGGCCCTGCAC
>JAEWLW010000026.1 GCA_023457355.1 Bacillota bacterium
AGGGGTTTCTCAAGGGGGGAAACGTCGAAAGGTTTCCCCCTTGAGCGGTCTTTTTCCCGCTGCTTTTTCTGGCGGCAGAAAAAGCGGCGCCTGCGGAGCAAATAAACCTTCGGCGTTGCGCCGAACATTCCCCCGCGTCAGCGAGAACAACCCCCGCCTGCGGCGCAATCAAACCCTCGGCGTTGCGCCGAACACTCCCCGCGTCAGCGAGAACAACCCCCCGCCTGCGGCGCAATCAAACCCTCGGCGTTGCGCCGAACACACCCCGCGCCAGCGAGAACAACCCCCACGTAAAAGCACGAATGCCGCCCAAAACGGCATTGGGGAACCCCCGGCGAGGGTTCCCCAGGCCAAAACAGTCCACCGGACTGTTTTGCCCCCCTCCTGCGCTTTTTAACGATAAAAACACGATGGGGCGCTGCCCCAAACCCTGCAAGCTTTTAAAAAAGCTTGACCAAAACTTTTAATCTAAAGAATACCATGCCGAACACACCCAGCGCCAGCGAGAAAAGCCCGCCCTGCCAGAACCGGCAGAGCGGGCGCTGTTATAAGCCTATTCTCAAAGCTTTTGCAGCCTTGCAAAGGCGGCCATAATCTTTTTGACCCCCACCTTGTCAAAGCGGATTTCAAGCATATGGTCGCCGCCCATCGGCGTAGCCGAAATGACGGTGCCGCCGCCAAAGACGCGGTGCTGCACGCGGTCGCCCTTCGCCAGGTCAAACCCGGCCTTTTCAGCAGGCGCGGGCTTGGGCGCAGCGCCGAACACACCTGCCGTTCTGCCCTGCGCCGCCTCGGCTGCCGCCTGTGCGGCGGTTTTTCCGAATGCCCCAAACGACACCGACTCGGGCTGCCTGTGCGCGCTTTGCATCACCGGGGAGGGCTTTCTTCCCTCGCGGGCGATAAGTTCCGGCGCGATATCGCACAAAAACCGCGATTCGCGGCCGTAAATAGTCTGGCCGAACAGCATACGGCGCTTGGCGCACAGCATCACCAGCCGCTCCTTGGCGCGGGTGATGCCCACATAGGCCAGCCGCCGCTCCTCCTCAAGCTGTTCAGGGTCGGCAAACGCCCTTGTTGAGGGGAACAGCCCCTCCTCCATGCCGGGCAGGAACACCACCGGGAATTCCAGCCCCTTGGCGGCGTGCATGGTCATCAGCGTCACGGCCTCGGTGTCGGCGTCGTAGCTGTCAAGGTCGGTGTAAAGCGCCACTTCCTCCAGGAATCCGCCCAGTGACGGCTCTTCGGTCTCGCTTTCGTAGCGCTTCATCGTCGTTTTAAGCTCCTCGATGTTCTCCAGGCGTGTCTGGCCTTGAACGCCTTCCGCCGCCAGCATGGCGCGGTAGCCGGTCTCTTCCAGCAGCTCGTCGAGCAGTTCATCGAGCGGCAGCAGCCCGGCCGATTCCATCAGCCCGCTCATCATGGCGGCAAACTGCATCAGGGGCTTTGCCTTGCGCTGTAAGGGGGCGTATTCCTCGGCATTTTGCAGCACCTCAAAAAAGCTCACGCCCAGCACGTCGGCAATCTCCTGCGCCGTGGTCACCGTCGCTTCGCCGATGCCGCGCTTGGGCTCGTTGATGATACGCCCTAACCGCAGCGCGTCGGCGGGGTTATGCAGCACACTTAAATACGCGACCATGTCGCGGATCTCCTTGCGGTCAAAAAAGCGGGTGCCACCCACAACCTTATAGGGGATGCCCGCCGAAACCAGCGCCGATTCAATCGTCTGCGACTGGGCGTTCATGCGGTAGAGCACGGCGAAATCCGAATAGCCGCGCCCCGCCTTGTCGTGCTCGCGGCTGATGATGTCCGCGATGGCGGCGGCCTCGTCCCGCTCGTCATAGGCGGTGTAAACGGTCAGCTTGTCGCCGTCGCCCGCCGCCGTCCAAAGCGTTTTTCCCTTGCGGGCGGTGTTTTTGGCGATGACCTCGTTCGCGGCGCTCAGGATATTCTGGGTGGAGCGGTAGTTTTGTTCCAAACGGATGACCTTCGCCCCGTCGTACTGCTGCTCAAACGAGAGGATATTTTCAATCGTCGCGCCGCGGAAGCGGTAGATGCTCTGGTCGTCGTCGCCCACAACGCACAGATTGTTGCTGCCGCCCGCCAGCTGCGAGACCAGCTTATACTGCGCACGGTTGGTGTCCTGATACTCGTCCACCATCACATAGCGGTAGCGGCGCTGGTATTTTTCCAGCACGTCGGGGTTCGCGTCAAACAGGCGCACCGTCAGCGCGATGATGTCGTCAAAATCGAGGGCGTTGGCCTCAAACAGCCGCTTTTGATATTCGGCGTAAAGCTTCGCCAGCTTTTTGAGCCGGAAATCGTTGGCGGCTTCCGCCCGTTTGACCGTCTGCTCAGGCGTTTCGAGCATGTCCTTGAACTCGCCGATCTTGGAAAGCACGCTGCGCGGCGGGAACTGCTTGTCGTCCAGATTCTGCGCTTTGCTGATCTCCTTGATCACCTTCTGCGAATCGTCGGAATCGTAGATGGTAAAGCCGCTGCGGTAGCCCAGCCGGTCGATATCGGCGCGCAGAATCCGCACACAGGCCGAATGGAAGGTCGACGCGTGCACCTGGGCGCCAATCTCCTCCCCCAGCATGGCGGAAAGGCGGCTTTTCAGCTCCGCAGCCGCCTTGTTTGTAAAGGTGATGGCCATAATTTCCCACGGGCGCGGCGGGCTGTCCGCCAGAAAGCGCGAAAGCCGGCCGTCGTCGGTTTCCTCACCGCGTGCGGCCTGCTCCAGCCAGCCGAGCGCCGCTTCATCCACATAAAACGGCACGTTCGTGCCGGTATACCCCCTGCCGAACAGCAGGAGGTTGGCGATTCGGTTGATGAGCACGGTGGTCTTGCCGCTGCCCGCCCCCGCTAAAATAAGCAACGGCCCCTCGGTGGTCAGCACCGCGGCGCGCTGCATGTCGTTCATCTTTGAAAACCGCTTCTCTATCAGTGTGCGCCGCAGCGCCAGATATCGGTCGGCCTGTGCCTTTGTGAGCATCTGAATTCTCCTTTGTGTCTGTCTCCTGCATGCTGCCGCCTGATGCCAAATGCCGGGCGGCAAAAACCCGACGGCGTTGTGGGGGAATTTTCCCCCGCGCCGTTTTCTTTTCTATTGTACACCATTTTGGCGCATAAGAAAAGCCACCGCGTAAGACTTGCGCAATGCCGCGCCGAACACACCCCGCGCCAGCGAGAACAGCCTCACCCGGAACACAAATGCCGCCCATAGCGGCATTGGGGAACCCCCGGCGGGGGTTCCCCACGCCAAAACAGTCCCCCTCCTGCGCTTTTGAACGGTTAAACCACGCTTGGGGCTTCACCAAGCCCACCAGCTTTTTGAAAAAAGCTTGACCAAAATTTTTAATCGGCACAGAAAAAAAGGGTGCCTTACAGCTTGCACCCTTTCTTATATTCATACATTCTGTGTTCGGCGCGCATCAAAACGCTCTCGGGGTCGGTATCCAGCAGGGATTTGTAATACGCAACCCCCCACGACACATCAATCCCCGCCTCGCCCTTGGCATTCACCTCGCGGTCAAAGGCTTCCAGCGCCACACCCAGCGCGCGCGGGTCGGCGCCATCACACACCGCCACAAACTCATCCCCGCCGATGCGGTAAATCGTGCCAAAACCGCCCAGATAGCGCCGCAGTGCGTCGGCGGTATCGATAATCAGCTGGTCGCCCCGGGCGTGCCCGTAGGTATCGTTGACAATTTTCAGGTTGTTGGAATCAAACATCGCCATCGCCAGGCCGGAAAGAACGTCGGCGTCCGCCGCATTGCGGTAAGTTTCCAGCTTCTGGTCAAAAGCGCGGCGGTTTTTGCATCCGGTCAGCTGGTCCTGATAAGCCGCCAGCTCCAGCGCGTGCATACGGCTTTGATGCACCAGCGCGTCAATGCCGCTGACCACCAGCCCGATGATAAACCAGACGGTGAAAAACAAAACGCCCAGACTAAGCAGAAAATTGGTGTAAACGCCCTTGCTGAAAAATGTGCTGAGCATGCCGAGCGTGGCCAACGCAGCCAAACCCGCCATGCCCATCGCCACATGGCGCCCGACATCCTTAAAATGAAAATAATCAACCACAAGCATGCACAGGCTGAACGCGGCGGCAACAACAACCGTAAAATCCAGCAGCAATAAGCTCTGGCCCAATGCGGCGCCCGGCCAGAGCATATATAGCAATAAAGGGGCCAATGCGCTGAGCAGCACCGCCAGCATCAAAAGGTTAAAAAGCCCGGCATGCCGTTTTTTATTCAGGTTAAAAATGAAGAGCAGCCAAAAGACACCGATGATGCCAACCAGGACATAAAGCAGCACGTGGCAAAGCTGCCTGTCGGCGAACATAACCAGAAGCGTATTGAGATAAGTATTTTTGTAAACGGCATAGCTGCCTAAAAACAGCCCCAGCCAAAGCATGGGCGGGTACTGAACATAGCGCAGCATCATGAAGTAGGCCAGCACCATGAGCAGCCCGATGATTAAAATCGCAAAATCGAGGCAGATGCCCCCAAGGTTTTTCAGCGTTGCCGACACCAGCGCGCCGGCCTTTGTGGTCAGCAGCACCGAATGCAGCGCCACCGTTTCGCTGCTCCGCAGGGGCCGCAGCGTTATGTAAACAGGCTGGCCGTAGTCGCCAACCGATATCGGAATATAATGGTCGTACGCCGTGTCCGCTGGCGAGAAGATCCCCGAAATGGTATTCGAACAGGAATAAATCGTTTTTTCACCCACACGGACCATCATGCTGCCCGGCCCGGTTTTGCAGTGCAGCAGATTAACCATCCCCTGCCGGATGCCTAAATCGTCTAATTTCGCAACAAATGTGACGCCTGAAGCCGACTGGCAGCCTTGCGGCAGCGAAACCGGTTTGTGCACCGAATCCTCCGTCAAAAGCGTCCAGTTGCCCAGCGTCCTTCGCGAACCGGCAAAATCACTGTAGCAAAGGCTCAGTCCTCCCTGAAGCACGCTCATCAACAAAACGGAAAATCCCGCCAGCAAAAGAAGCAGCAGAACATAGTTGAGCTTTCGCAGCGTGGCATGCTTCATGATTTCCCTTCTCCCGGTGTAAATTACTTCCGCATGCAAACAAGTATAACAAAGGCACTCTCAGATTTCAACAAAATTAACACTTTCTGGAAAAATTTGTATAGACTACTGAACTTGTGACCGTTATGTATCTTGAATAAACAGCCGCTTGTCCAGATTCAAGCCGAACGGAATAAAGGTACGCCACAATCGACAATTTTCGCCTTTTTTTGACGTTTTTGCAAACCGCCCGATGCCTTCAATCGCGAAAAAACGGCTTTTTTTATTTTATGCAGCCGGTTCCCGGCGTCCCGTCATTTTTGCAGGTGCACGTTCATATGCGGATAGCTCATTTCAACGCCGAACGCCTCAAATTCCGTGCGGATTTCTTCCATCAGCGCGAAATAGATGGCCCAATAATCCGCCGTAGGCACCCAGGCGCGCAGCAGATATTCAATGCAGGAATCCTTATAATCCGAAATGTTGGCGAAAACCGGCGGGTCGGCGCAGATTTCCGGATGGCGCGCCGCCGCCGCCAGCAGCGCCTTCTTGACGCTTTCAGTCGGGCTGTCGTAGGAGGCTGTCACTTTAATTTCCAACCGGCGCTGCGCCGCGTTGGTGTAGTTGATGATCTTCGCGGCGGCAACATCGCTGTTGGGCGCAAAAACCGTCTTGTTGTCCGGCGTCAAAAATTTGGTGTAGCTCAGGCCAATTTCATCCACCGTGCCCGAAACATCGCCCGCGTCCACATAATCGCCCGCAACAAACGGCTTGGTCAGCAAAATCATAATGCCGGCCGCAATGTTTGAAAGCGCGCCCTGCACCGCAAGCGAAATTGCCAAACCGGCGACGCTCAACGCCGCAATCAGCGACGTGATCGGAATGCCAAGCTGATCCGCGACGATAAGCGCCGTGAGCAGGTAAAGCAGAATGTGCACCGCCGAGCGCAAAAACGCGTGCAGCGTCTTATCCACCTTTGATTTGGCCAGCGCCCGGACAAACAGGCTCATCAGCACCTTGATGCCCACAAGGCAAAGCAGCAGCACCACAAGGGTCGGCAGCAGCTTGCCCGCCGTGATGGCGCCCAAACCCGCGGTAACGGGGAATGTAATGTTTGTAAACATTGAAATCACCTCTGATAGTATATTTTACGCGTTCCGGCGGCTTTAATCGCGCAGCACGCAGTGCTTTCAAATATAAGCTTTGGCCCGGCTTTGTTTCGGCCCTGATTTTGCCGCCGGCAACCGGCGGCCTCTTTGCCGTGCGCGCCTGCGGCTGCACGGTTTTCCCGCCCCATTCTTGTTTCCAAAGGGAAAAAAGCAGGAGCCGCAGCAGCATCCATACCACCCTGATTTTGCCGCCAGCAACTGGCAGCGTCTTTGCTGTGCGCGGCTGCGGCTGCACGGTTTTCCCGCCCCATTCTTGTTTTCAAAGGGGAAAAAGCAGGAGCCGCAGCAGCATCCATACCACCCTGATTTTGCCGCCGGTAACCGGCGGCCTCTTTGCCGTGCGCGCCTACGGCTGCACGGTTTTCCCGCCCCAAATGAAGTCGCAGTGGGCAGAATTGCCGCCTTTGGCAAACCGTCGCCATCTGGTAACCTTTTGTTTCGCGCGCTGCGCTGCGAAACAGCCCCCCCACCCCTAACCCCTGCCCCCGCCGGGGCAGGGGAACGTACCCCCCTACCCCCCTAAAGGGGGCTCATTGGATTATTGTGACCGGTTGCCCCACGCGAGTATGTTAGCTGCCCACCCAAAGCAGATGGGCGCTCACATAAGGGGGTGGCGGAATGTTCGCGCCCTCAAAGTTTAGCTGGCCTCTCTAGAAGCGCGGCAGCGCCTTTAAAGCGCCGCCGCGCCAAGCTGATGCGTTAAGTTGGCGCAATAGCTAACCCAAGCCCCATACCGCAGCAGCACAGGCTTTGCCGTTCTAATCTTGGGGGTGGTTCCAAGGCGGGGGGCGGTGAGCGCCCCCGCCCTTGGTCGATGGAAAGAGGGGATTCTCAAGGGGGGAAGCTTCGTAAGTAGTAACGTTAGTTTAACTAACGCAACAGTTCGCACCGGGAGAATAGTGTGAAAGGAGGGCGGTGAGCCCTCACTTTCGCGTTGAGGCGCACTTTTGTGCGCCGGATTAGTTGAAATGCCGTAGGCATTTCATTGCGCGAAGCGTGGTTTCCCCCTTGAGCGGTCTTTTTCCCGCTGCTTTTTCT
>JAEWLW010000027.1 GCA_023457355.1 Bacillota bacterium
GCCACCGGGGCCGCCGCCGGGCCTGCCATCGGGCCTGCCGCCGGGCCTGCCGCCGGGTCTGCCACCGGGCCATCCGCCGGGCCGCAGCCACGGGCCCGCGGGCCAGAGCAGTGGGTTGTTCCAATAACTCCAGGGCTGCGTTATGAACAGGTAAGGAAACGTGATGTACCACGGAAAACGCTGATAAAGATAGGTGCTGACCGGTACCATAATAATCTGGCTGGGGACGATGGCCACCGGGGTCAGGCCGGGGTTGGCCGCCAGCAGCATGTCGGTTGTAACGCCAAAATTGCTGGCGATCACGTCGAGCGTGTCGCCGGGCTGAATAATATACTCAAACAACTTATATCACCTCCATAGTATTATATGGAGATGGCGGCGCAAGTGTTTTTGTTTGCAGGCAGTTTTAAGGCGCAGGCCGTGGGCGGTGCGGCACGGCAGCAAGTTAATCAACTTGAGAACTTCGTGTTACTGCAAAGGGCTTCTTCTTTGCCGGAAATACCCGGCGCACAAACAGCATACCGGTGCCTTTTTCCTTCAAGCCGCGCCGTTACAGCCGCTATTCGTCCTTTTTTCTAATTGCAAACAAGCCCTCATGCTGTTCGAACGACAGCAGCGCAAACACAGCCGCCAGTACGGCGCAGGCAAAGAAGATGGCGTGAACCTGCCATACCCGGGTCAGTACCGCCCCGATGATGGCCCCAAGCACAAAAAAGGCGATGACACCGTAATAGCGCAGGCTGTTTTGCAGGTCGGTGGGGTTTTTGGTGCGGCCGTAAACCCAAAGGCATTCCGAGGCGCTGCGCAGGTTGCCGGTGCACATGGTGGTGGCGTAGGCGTTGCCGTACATTTTGCGAAAGCTTTGCACCTGAAGCGCGCAGACGAACGACACCAGCATGTTGGCCAGCATGTCGCCGCTTTGGGGGATGAAGGCGATGGCGAACAGCACCAGCGCCTCGAACGCGAGAACCACCTGACGCCAGTGGAATTTATCGTGGTTATGGCAACGCAGGCGGATGCCCTCGGCGGCAAACACGCCCGCCGCAAACGCGGCGATGGGCACGAGGTAATAGGCGCAGCCCGCCCAGTCGCCCCCGGCCAGACGCAGCCCCACCAGCACGATGTTGCCGGTTTGGGCGTTGGCAAAAACGCCGCCGCGGCAAAGGTAGGTGTAGGCGTCTAAAAAGCCGCCGACAACGGCGAGCAGTGCGCCGACCAAAAGCGTCTCGGCTATATTTTCGCGGCGTGTCATCATTTTCCTCCGTTCGTGCCGCCCGTCCGGCGCGGGAAGGTGTTGCCGGATGGCGGGGTGCATCGTTAATGTGCATAAAATTTTAAGGCCATTTTAGCATAAATTACAGAGGAAGAAAAGCGCACGGGCCGAAAATTGCGCGCCCGCGCCAAACTGACCATAGAAAGCCACATCGTTCCCATGATAGGATGTAGGTGTCAGAAATGGCACACGGCAAAAAGGGCGGATGCGCAGCGGTCGCAACCGTCCTTTTGTTGTGCAAAAATGCCTTTCGTGCGGGCGTTTAAACGGCACGATCGCCGCGGCGCAGTTAGAGCCCGTATCCACAGGTGAAAAATACGGGTTCTTAAAATAAAAGCCACGGCGGGAAAGGACAAAGATGGAGCAACTGAAAAAACTGTTCGGCGAAAAATCACTGACCTACGCTGAGTTTGAAGCCGCGTTGCAGGGCTGCAAGGACTTAAAGCTCGCGAACCTGGCCGAGGGGCAGTATGTCGAAAAGGCGAAGCTTGCCCAGCTTGAGACGCAGCTGGCCGAGGCGAAGGCCGGGCGCGAGGCCGACGCCGCGGGCTTTGGCGCCCGGCTTGCCGCCCAGAAAAAGGATGCGGGCATCGCGCTGGCGCTGACCCAGGCGAAGGCCAAAAACCTCACAGCCGCCAAAGCGCTGCTCAGGCTCGACGAAATCGCGCTCGACGGCGACGCGCTCACCGGGCTGGAGGCGCAGCTGGAGACCGTTATGCGCGAGAACCCGTTTCTGTTCGGCGCACAGCAGAACCCGCCGCCCCCGGCCAACGGCGGAGCGGGGTTTGTCTCGGGCGACCCGGCCAAATGGCGGCTGGAAGCGGGGCTGCCGGTTTCGGGGCAGTGACGGCGCTTGCCCCGTGCCGCGCCGGTTTAAAGAGGACGCGCCGCTTATCCCGAAGAACATATAGCCGTTTAACCTGAAAATGGCCGGTTATTGCACCCTGTTTTCTGTGCAGCGGCGTTATCCTTCTTGAAGGGCGTCAACCCATCTGCGCCGTCTGCCTGCTGCACAAAAAAATATGTCTGCAAGCACAAGGCGGCTTTTCAAGTTAGCCGACTATACATCCACCCATGACGACAAAAGGAGAATGAATGATGAACACTTTTACTGAAAAGGCGACTAAGTTTTTAGAGATTCTCGACGAGGTTTACCGCCGCGGCGCCATCACCGCCCTGCTGGACGACGCGGCGCTGGCCAGCCAGTTTGCGGGGGCGAAGAGCATCAAGCTGCCCAAGATTGCCGTGGACGGCGCGGGCGACTACGACCGGGACAACGGCTACGCGCAGGGCGGGGTGGCCGCCTCGTTTGAGGAGCACACGCTCAAATACGACCGCGGCAGAAAGTTCCGCATTGACGTGCTCGACGACGACGAGGCCGCGTTTGCCCTCTACCGCCAGGTGGCGCTGCAATATCTGCGCACCCGTGAGATCCCCGAGATCGACGCCATCCGCTTCGCCGAAATTTTTGACGCCGCAGGCCGCGAAGGTTCCTTTGGCACCGTGGTGCAGGCCGACCTCGATTCCGCCGCCAGGCCGCTGGCGCTGTTTGACGCCGCCGAAAGGACGCTAAACGAGAACGAGGTGCCCGACGAGGGCCGCGTGCTGTTTTGCACCAACGATTTTTACGCGCTGCTCAAATCCTCCGACGTGATTGCGCGCCGGTTGGATGTGGGGGCCAATTCCGGCGACCTCGACCGCCGCGTCGTGCTGCTCGACGGCATTACGCCGGTTATCCGCGTGCCGCAGTCCCGCTTTATGACCCGAATCGCCCTGCTCGACGGCAGCAGCGAGGATCAGAAGGTGGGCGGCTATACCCCCATTCCGGGCACGAGCTGCGACATCAACTTTCTGTACGCCAACAAAAGCGCGCTGCACGGCGTCATCAAGCGCCGGTTTTCCAAAATTGTGGAGCCCGCGGCCAACCAGTCGGCCGACGCTTACGACATCTTCTACCGCGTGCATCACGACCTTATCGTCAAGGATAACGAGACGGCGGGCATTTACATCCACACCAAAGCCACCGCGCGCGCTTAAAGCGGGGGTGGGCGGTATGACGTACATGAAAAACGGCGGGCTGATCCGCATGGTGGCCGACCGCGACCTGCCGCGCTTTGCGGCGATGGGCTTTGTGCCGCTGGCGGTGCCCGGCAAAAAGCCCGCGGCCAAATCTGCCGGAAAACCAAAGGAGGGCAAACCCCATGGCGGCGCGTGACGTGCGGACGTTAATCGCCGAGCTTTCGGCGCGGGAACTGATGGCCGGCGCGACGGAAACACAGGCCCTTTCCTGCGCCGAGCAGGCGCGGCTTCAGCTGGCGGCCTATTGCAACCTGCCCGAAGCGGCCCCGCTGCCGGACGGCCTGTTCTACGGTTGGCTGGCGCTGACGGGGGCGCTGCTTTCCTTGCGGGGCGACAGCGCCCCCGGGCGGGTGGTCAGCGTCTCGGAGGGGGACAGGACGGTGCAGTTTGCGCAGGAAAATACGGCGATGCCCCCGGCGTGCCGGGCGGTTGCCGACCGCTACCGGCGGCTGGGGTAGCGGCAAAGGAATTGGGCCGGGCGGAAAAACCCGTCCGGCTTTGCTTTTAAAACAGGAGGTGAACCGATTTGGATATTCCGGGCGGTCGGGCGGCGCTTTCGGCGCTCTCCAGCCTTTATAACGACACCGCCGTCATCCGACGCAGCCGCGCCGACGCGGCGGCCAACAGCATGGTGACCGAAACGGTGTATGACGGGGTACGCTGCCATCTTTCCAGCAGGAAGGGGCTGGGCGCGCGGCGCACGGCGTCCCTGAACCAGACGGCCGCGCAGGCACAGGCGGCGGTGGGTTACACGGTGTTCTTTGCCCCCGGCGTCGCGGTGAAGCCGGGCGATTTCATTACGGTGACCCATGCGGGACAGACAGTCAGCGGGCGCGCCGGGTTCGCCGATTACGGCGCGCTGGGGGTTTCGGTTGCGCTGGACAGCACGGTGGTGGCCTGATGCGCAGGGCCGGGAGGAGAAGATAAAATGGCGATTATTTATGATGCGGGGCTGCTGGCGCGGCGCGAGGCCCAAGCGCTGACCCCCGCGGATGTGTGCAAAATTGCGCTTTGCGGCGCCGTTGCCGAACAGCTGCCCGCCGCAACGGTCTATTCCTCCGCGCAGGCGCAGGGGGTGACGGCCCCGGCGGTGTTCGTGCGTTTCGGCAAGCTTTCAGCGCGCGAACGGTTGGGCGGCTTAGAGCAGGTGACTCTCGAGGCGCAGTGCCGCTACCTGCCGCTGGCGGCGGAGGACGACGGCGAAAACGAGACGGCCATGCAGGCCATGCTGGATGCGCTGCTGGCGCTTTGCGGCGGCGAAGCCGATTTTGGCACCCGAAACCGCACGGCCGAGCGAACCGAAACCGGCGCGGCAGCAAAGGGGGAGGTCCGGTTTGAGATCCGCCGCAAGGACGCCGCCGGGCTGGCCGAGGGCATGATGCAAAGGCTGGAACTGACGGCGCAGGGCTTTCCAGATTAAAGTTTTTGGTCAAGCTTTTTTCAAAAAGCTTGTGGGCCTGGTGAAGCCCCAAGCGTACTTTTATCGTTCAAAAGCGCAGGAGGGGCGGCAAAACAGTCCGGGGGACTGTTTTGGTGTGGGGAACCCTTGCCGGGGGTTCCCCAGTGCCGCTATGGGCGGCATCCGTGCCTCTGGGGTGGGGTTGTTCTCGCTGGCGCGGGGATGTGTTCGGCGCAACGCCGAAGGTTTGCTTGCGCCGCAGGCGGAGGGTTCTTCTCGCTGGCGCGGGGCGTGTTCGGCGCAACGCCGAAGGTTTATTTGCTCCGCAGGCGCCGCTTTTTCTGCCGCCAGAAAAAGCAGCGGGAAAAAGACCGCTCAAGGGGGAAACCTTTCGACGTTTCCCCCCTTGAGAAACCCCT
>JAEWLW010000028.1 GCA_023457355.1 Bacillota bacterium
TTGATGGAGATGGCGATATTGTTGCGCGTCTGGGAAATCGTCAGGTTATCCCAATTGGCAAAGGCATTGTCCGCGACCAGATTAGGTGCGCCGCTCGGTACCGTTACGCTTTTGCAGGAGACGACCAGTGGCGCGGGGCTGCGTGAGATCACCTTTGCGCCCTGCGTATAGGTAATGTCGCGGTTTTCGTCGATAATGAATTGCAGTTTGATGGGAATATCCACGTCCAGCGTATTGATGGGCTCTACAATTCCCTGAATGATGACATCCTGCGTTCCCTTGCCATTGGACAAATCGAAATTCCCGTCCGTACTGCCGCTGTCATTATCGTTGCTATCGTCGGTTTCACCTTCATCATCTCCGTTTACATTTCCATCATCTTCGCCGGGATCAGTCTCGGGATTGGTTTCGGGGGAATCTTCATCTCCCAAAAGGCTGCCCTTAACGAGATTGGAAAGCATGGTTTTGTTGGCGATGATGTCATCAATAACCGCTTCGTTCTGCGCCGTATAGTTGAGCACGAGCTGTGCACCCGACACAGTGGCAGCGGCGCTAAACATATTCTTATACTTAACAGGCCGATCGGTGGTCAGGTTTGCGCGGATGTCAATTTCCCCGCTAAGATTCTCGCACTGATAAAACATATAGCTGGTGTCAGTCACATTGTCGGGAATGACCGAGGGCGGTGTGGTCATATTGGTGCAGCCCCTGAACATTGATGATATATCGGCCGGGGGATTTTGAGGCAAATCGGTACCGCCGATAGCGACGGCGCAGCCATAAAAGGCGCTTGACAGGTTCGTGACCGTATCTAAATGGCTGATATCCGGAATACTTGACAGCTTGGCGCAACCGCTAAACGCGTAGGATAGCTTACGCTGGCTCTGCCATGAGGATTTCAGCACTGTCAGACGGCTGATTTCGTTATCCGTTTCCATCTTTTCCTTAATTCTTGGGTCAGAAACGGCAAGTGCCTTAAACTCGGCATACTGGAGCATGGTGCTGTCCACATCTTCGCAGCTTCGGAGAGTGGAGCGTCCGGTCATGATCTGGCTGATATACCGCTGTTTTTGCTCCAGTATCTGCCACAGGTAGGCATCAAAGGTCTGTTCCGTTATGTAATTGAAGATAGAGATTTCCGGGTTATCGTTGCCTTGGCGCAGAATACGTCCATTACGCTGAATGAGGTCGGAGGGGCGCCACGGCACATCTAAAGGGTGTAGGGCAATCAGTTTGTTTTGCACGTTCATGCCGGTTCCCATTTTGCTGGTGCTGCCCATGAGGATGCGGACTTCTCCGGTGCGGACCTTTTCAAAAAGCTGTTCCCGCTGTACATCTGTCCGGGCGTCATGAATAAAAGCGATTTTCTCCGGCTTGACCCCCTGTGCAATCAAAGCATCCTTGGTAGCCTCGTAGAAGTTAAAACTACCGTCCCCCTTGGGTGTGCCTTGGTCGCAGAAAATAAGCTGGGACAGCCGTTTTCCCGCGGTTTCATGATAAATCTGCGCTGCTTTCCGGGCGCAGACATTGAGCTTGGTATTAGGATCGTCCGGCAGGGTCGGGTCTATGGCTCTTGGGTCAGTGGACAACAGGCGGGCCTCCAGCGTAAGTTTTAAGAAATTGTCCTCCGAGCTGTCCACCTCGCCGTTTCGGATTTTCTCCGCCCGTTCCGCAAGCTCCATGACAATGCGCTTTTGCTCCGGGGTGATTTCTGTCTTGACGACCTGCACCGCACCAGTTTTCAATTTCGGTGTAGGCAAATCCAGCATATCGGCGGTTTTAATGTCGGCAATCAGCAAGAACATATTCATGAGTTCTGGTAGATTGTGAAACTTCGCAAACCGGTTTTTCATCTGATAACCGCTGCCCTCCGGCTTAATCTCCAAAGAGGATTCAATCACGCCATAAGTACTTGCCCAGCTATCGAACATCAGCAGGCCACGTTCCTCCAGCGCTTTCGGCTGTAAGGTTTTTTGCAGCACATACAGCTCCGCCATTGTGTTGGAAATAGGTGTACCGGTAAGATACACCACACCCCGTCCATTATTCAGCTCATTGATATACTGGCATTTTTGGTGCATGTCCATTGCACGTTGGCTGCTGACTCCGGTGATTCCCGCCACGTTGCGCATTTTGGTGTAGGAAAAGTTGTTTTTGTAGGCATGGGCTTCATCTACAAACAGAGCGTCTACGCCGAGTTCCTCAAAGTTGACCACATCATCCTTTTTTTCGGCCTTGAACAGTCGGTCATAGCGAAACTGAAGATTGGACTGAAATATCTTCATCTGTTTGAGTGACCAGTCCTTGCCGTCACGGGCTTTTTGCTCTACAATGGCATCGGTTATGGCTTCAAGCTCTACTCCCATGGCAGTAAGCTGCCGTTCTCTAGATAAGCCAATCAGTTCAAAGCTGCTGTGTCCCATAATAACGGCATCATATTCTCCTGTCGCAATCCGGCTGACAAAACGGCGGCGGTTTTTCTTCTCAAAATCCTTTTTCTCCGCCACCAGAATATTGGCGTTGGGGTACATTTTCATATAGTGGGTTGCCCATTCACCAACAAGATGGTTTGGCACGGCATACAAAGGCTTATGGATTGCACCCAGCCGTTTCATTTCATAACCCAGCCCGATTGCGGCGTAGGTTTTCCCGGCACCCACCTCGTGAGCCATCAGCAGATTGTCGTCCCCATAAAGCCCATGTGCAATCACATCCCGCTGGTGCTTGCGGAGCTTGATGTCCTCTGCCATATCGGGCAGGAGCAGGTCATCCCCGTTGTACTCACGGGGCCGAATGTTATTAAAGCGGTCATTATAGAGCTTGGTCAGGCTTGCCCCGCGCTCCGGGTCGGCAAACAGCCAGCTTTCAAAGGCCAGCTTGATTTCCGCCTGTTTTTCACGGGCCAGTATGGTTTCCTTTTTATTAAGGACATATCGGGTCTTTTCCTCGCCGGTGTCCGGGTCGATGTAGTCTACCGGGTCTTTGACCTCCAACGGACGCAGATTCAGGGTGGTTTCCAATATGTCGTAGGCGTTCATCCGGTCAGTGCCGTAGGACTGGTTGACCATGACGGAGGTTCGTTCGGCACTCTTGCTGGTAATATGGTAAGCGCCGCTGTAACGGGAAAATTCAAGAAAAATCCCAAACCGCCCCTCTTGATTGCCCAGTGCGGTCTGGAAGGTATCGTACATAAACTGCTGATAAATCTCCGGGGGAATCCATGTAGAACCCAGCGTGAAGCTGATGTCCTGCGGGGTCAGAGGGACAGGCTGTACCAGCTTGAGGGCTTCCACGTTGCGGCTGAACCGTTCCGGTTCTTCCTCCGCTTTTAAGATGGCAGCCGTCAGCTTATCCCTCACATAGCCGCTCAAATACTCGTCGGCGGTTTTCCACCCGGTATGGGGATTGCCGGTGTAATCCTCCGGGTCTTGATAGATTTTATCGCCTAGCTCCGCTATGATTTCATCCGGGGTGGCCTTGCGGTGATAGGGACACTGATAGAGCCAGGACATATAGGAAAGGTCTACCTTGCCCTTGACATTGAGAGAAACCATCAGAGCTTCCTCTGCGGAATGCACCGTTTTCGGCATGACCTTGGGCTTGATGGTGGCCTTATAGAAGATGGCTGTCTTTTCCCATACGTCCTTTTGGTCTTTCTTCTCCGCTTCAGTGGACCGGAGCAGCGGCGCGTTGGCGTCCCTCGAAAACGCCATGACGTTGGCGTAGGAATTAAGATACCCCTGTTTTTTTACAAAGGCATCATAAACATGGTTCAGATGGGCGATATGCTTCTGAAGCTGCTTTTCATATTCCATGGTGGGCAGCTCATGAAGGGCGACATATTCAATGTTCTGAAAATCAATCAGGCTGCGGATAGCTGCCGTAATTTCCAGCATACCCCGGATACGCTCGGCCTTCCGGCCGGTGATATTCTGCTTATACATCCGGGAATTCTCCCGGTAATACAGTTCACTATCTACCAACCCATAGCTGAAATTGCGCACGTTAGGGTCGGCGGGGATAGACTCCAGCAGCATTTCTTTTTCGTCCTCGTATTCCGAGGTGGCTTCGGTATACTCGCCGTCCAGATAGGAAATGGCGCGTTCCAGCCGCTCGTTCAAGTCCTCGCCGGGAATCGGGTGGCAGGCGGTGGTCTTTTCGTTGCCGAACATGGACTCGTCAAACACCATTTCGCCCAGTATCATTTCCGGGTGGTCGATAAAATAGCTATTCAGCGGGATGCCGTCTGCGTTCTGTTCCACAGAAAGCCACGAGCTGGTTTCTTCGTCCGCTACGATTTCCCGTTCCCGCTTTTTTAGGAATAGAATATCCGTGGTGGCTTCCGTTCCGGCGACTTGCTTGAAAGCGTTATTCGGCAGACGCACCGCACCGATCAGCTCGGCTTTCCCGGCAATGTACCGGCGCATTTTGGAATTTGCTTTATCCATGGTGAATTTGGAAGTAATCAGCGCCAGCATACCGTCCGGACGGACCTTATCCAGTGACTTGGCTATGAAGTAATCATGAATGGGAAGGTTATATTTGTTGTAGCGCGGATCATCCACCTTGATGGCGTTAAACGGCACATTGCCCACCATGACATCAAAGAAGTGGTCGGAAAAAGCCGTCTGTTCGAAACCTTTTACTTGAATATCCGCATCCGGGTAAAGATGCTTGGCGATATGGCCGGGGATGGGGTCGATTTCGCAGCCGTATAGCTTGGAGCCGTCCATACTGTCCGGCAGAACGGAGAAAAAGTTTCCTGTACCAAGGGCGGGGTCTAAGATATTGCCGCCCCGAAAGCCCATGCGCTCCAAACCCGTATAAATGTGGCTGATAACGCTCTGCTCTGTGTAGTAGGAGGTCAGGGTGCTTTTCTGTGCCGCCTGAAATTCCTCGTCGGTCAGCAACTCCTTGATTTCAGCGAATTCCTTTTCCCAGCCGCTTTTATCAGGTATTAGGGCGTTCGCAAGACCACCCCAGCCCACAAACCGTGCAAGGGTAATCTGTTCCTCGGCGGTAGCCATACGTCCCTGCGCCTGTAATTCCTTTAGCAGCCGGATGGCATCAATATTATTTCTGCACTTGGTTTTCGGGCCGCCGTCATATAAATGATGGTCGGGAGAATAGTGGTAATGGTTGACAAGGGCATCTGGGATAACCGCTTGTTCTGCGCTGTTACCCTTATCTGAAGCCGTCGCCGCTGTTGGCCTGCCATCGGCATTCTGCCGCGCTGGCCAGAGCGGCTCAACTGAATTGCCGTCAATTACATCGTCGGCACCATCGTCCATGTTATCCTCGTAACTGTTTGGGGTAATTTGCGCTAAATCAAACAGGGTCAGTGGCCTATCAGGAGATGCTTGTATTGTTTCCTGCCAAGACAAATCCACTGGCCCTGATTCCGGTAAAGCAGTAAAATAGCCGCCCACAGACGGCTGTTTACCATCTGTGGGCGGCTCTGCGGTTTCTGTTATCGGGGTTGCAGTACCAGTTCGCTGATTACGATTTCCTCCGCTGTGGAGGTTATCATGCTCATGTGACCGGCTCTCTCCAGCGTGTCCTCGGTGTCCGGCATCGGCTGGGCGGTGATAAGCTCCTGTATCAGCCGTTCCTTGCGGTTCTCGGCCTCCTCGTCCAGTTTCAAAATCATCTCGTTGATTTTGCCCTGTGCCACCAACTCCGACAAGCGGTGCGGGTGGTTCTCCAGCATGTAGTTCTTCCACAGGCTCCCGAATCTGCCCACCGGTGTCCGGTCGGTTTTCTCGTTCTCCGAGATTTGCAGGTTGGGGTACAGCATCCCATCCTCGCCCTGCCGATAAGTGAGGTTCATTAACGGTTCGATTCTCATAAATTTGGCTCCTTTCGGTTTTGATTTGCTGAATTTCCTGATGAATTTCCTGATGAATTTCTTTCAGAATTGGTCTGGTAAGGGACACCGTACAGCTTCCCATCGCCATAAAAAGCTCTAAACTGTTAAAGTGGCTGATTTTAATAAATGCGTTTTCTTCAAACAGCTCTGCGGAAAGACCGCATTTTTGGAATACCGTATAGGCAACGCTGTATGTGACAAGCTCTGTAAATTCTGCTTTTACCGCTTCAATGGGGGCATCATAAAGCATACTGCTTTCATCGCTCACCTTGAAATTCTCCATGTACCTCGGTAAGACTTGACGCACCCTCTGTTGTACCAGCTTATACAGGCACCGCTCTATGCCGGAGGTGGGGGCATGGTACTTTTCATGGAATTTCACCATCAGGCTGGACTTATACTGATCCTCCAGTTCCCAGAGGTAACTCAAAACCCGTTTGAAGCTTTGCTCGTCACCATTGGTATCCATGAAATCAAACAGGTGCTTTAGACTGGCAGTGGGATTCACCATGTCTATAACCGCGATGCCCTTTGCGCCCGGGTTTATGTTCCGATTAATCCGCTCGTCATGCCACTCGTTAAAGGTGGCAAGCTGGCTTGCGTCGGGGCGCTGGGCGTAAATCAGCACTGCGTTATCGAAAGAGCGTTTATAATACCTTGCCACGCAGGACAGTAAACCTTTCCACTCCGCAGGGTTTTTCGTGTATTCCTGCACCGACTTATGATATAGGTCGGCAAGAAAGGTTACTTTGCTCAAGATGCTACCTCCTTATTCTGATTTGCGAAGTACAGGGCCAGTGCCTTATCAATGGTTTCCTCAATTTCCTTTTGGGTCTGCTGTGGCGTAAAATACTTGAAAATCACAGCAGGCTTGATTTTAAGGGGCTGCGGCTTACTGCTTTTGAGTTTGCGGGTTTTCTCACCGGAAAGAATTTGCACAACGGCAGTATCGGTTAGCTTTCCGGTTTCGTAGTAGCTGCGGAGTAGTTCCGCCTTTTTCATGTCCACCTTATAGCTGTCGGACTCCATGAGGTCGGAAATCTGATGTTGCTTTGCTGTATCTTCTACAAAGGAGAGGTCATAGGCGGCAAGAAAAGCAATTTCTTCTGTATCAACCTTTGCAATGAGCGGTTCAATTAAGTTGGAAATGCGGATATATTTTGCCACTTTGTCCCGTGAAAGGCCGTAATCCTGACCAAGTTTTTCTCTGCTTTTCAACTTGTGCTGAGGTTCAGCCAAAGTTTCATTTTCACTGGTGTCATGCGGGTTTAAGAGCATTTCAATCTCCGCTAAAAGGTCGTTTCTCTTGCCCTGACGCTTCATGGCTTCATAGTGCTGGGCAAGGCAGTAGGAACGTTCCGAATGGCTCATATCAGAGAAAGAGCGTTGGCGCAGATTGGTTTCAGTGACGATTAAAATGGCGTCCTCATGGGTCAGATTTTTACGGATGATAACGGGGCCACGGGTTAGTCCCGCAAGCTGGGCGGCATTTTTACGGTTGTGTCCGCTGAGAATGATATACCGCCCGTCCTCGGTATGCCAGAGAATAATGGGGAGCAGTATTCCAAACTGCCGGATGCTTTCTACCATATCATCGAGCTGCTGACCTTCGTAGAGCCTGAACCTGTGGTTTGGAAAGGACTCCATAATGTTGAAATCCATTTCTGTGATACCACCCTGCACAGGAGCAGGGGCGGTATCACTTTTACTGGTAATGCCGTGCTGCGGTTCAATGCTCAACATTTCTTGAAAATCCACAAAACGGGCTTTCGGCTTCGGTGTAGCCATGATTATGCGCTCCTTTCCGCCGTTTTACCCTGCTCCTTGGACAGAAGTTCGTCCACGAATTGCTCATAGGCGATTGCCGCAGGATTTTCCGGCAGAAATTCACAGATGGTCTGATGGTACAGCACGGCTTCCGCCACCTTGATGGAACGGGGAATGCGGGTTCTAAAAATAGGAACCTTATCAGCGAAGCCCTGCTGAATTATATCGTTTACTTGTGCGGAAAGAATGGTATTAGCGGAATCCATGGTAATCAGAATCCCCTCAATACGCAGGCGGTGATTGCTGTTTTTCTGGATAAGCTGATAATGCTTTAAAAGCTCTGCAAGCCCCTGTGCTGACAAAAGCTCCGCCTGCGTCGGGATGATAAGGCTGTCGGCACACATCATCACATTAATCATGGGCGTACCCATTTGTGGCATACAGTCGATGATAATGTAGTCATAGCTGTCCTTGATGGTATCAACATAACGTGTCAGGATATGTTCACGGAAATCTACGTTGCAAAGATTTCGCTCAAGCGTAAAAAGCTGCGTGTTGGAAGGAATCAGGTCAACTCCGCACTTGGTTTTGAATATGTAGCTTTCAGGCGGAGGCAATGGCTCGTCCTCAACCAGTCTGCGTATTAGAGTGTTGATTGTCACTTCCACCTTGTTGATGTTTTTCACACCAGAAATAATGCTTGAGTGTCCCTGACCGTCAAAGTCAATCAAGGCAGTATGGTATCCTCTCTTGGACAAAAGATAGGCAAACGTAGTGGCCGTGGCTGTTTTGCCAACGCCGCCCTTTTCGTTGATAATCGCAATGATTTTGCATGACATATGTGCAGCCTCCTAAACGCTTACTTTTAGATGCTTCCGATACGCTTCATAATGCGGACTCATAACATATTCGATGACATAGAGCTTGGGTATCCGATACTGTTGTCCGATATAAAAATGCTTTACGTGGTTTTCGTGCATCAGCTTTAGAGACGCCTTTTCGGACATTCCACCAAGCATTTTGCGAAAGGTAGCCAAGTCCACAACATCGGCATACTGGCTAAACAGTTTTCGATAATAGACAAATTTAGAAAAATTCATTGTGCGACCTCTTTATGTTCCAATTTATCAATGGCAGAAGGCAGCTGCACAAACTTTTAAAAAATGATGTGTAAGGGAAATCCTCAATATGCGGTTCTCTAAAAAGTTCTCTTATTTCTGCAAAAATTCGAACTTTTCAGGAAAGACCGCGAACCCGCTTTCACGCTGAAAAAAACACAATAAACTGGTGAAAACCCTTTGATAATGCGGGTTTACACCAGTTCTATATACCGATATTTACTTGCAAATTCGAGCAACTTCCATTAGGCAGATAGTTCTTAAAATCCCTCGGTAGAAATACCGTACCGGTTCGACCCCGGTCAGCGGCACCACGAAAAAGTCTTGTAATCAAGCCGATTACGAGGCTTTTTTGCTTTTTTACCCCAAGAGAAAATGTGCTGAAATCGCCTTGCATCTACTAAACATCTACCGGCTTTTGTCATCCCACATTAAAGACGTTTTCAATCGCGCTGCCAACTCGCAGCTGATTTTTAAAGTCAATGTGAGAATAAATATCTGCTGTAGTCGAATAACTGCTGTGTCCAAGCCAGCCCTGTATTTCCTTAATAGACACCTGCTGATTTAAAAGCAGCGTTGCACAGGTATGGCGCAGGCCGTGAAAGGTTATACGCCGTTTTAGTGCCAGCTTCTTAACAGTGTTTGAAAAGGTGTTGGTGACATACTCAGGCGACAGCAATCCCCCGTTTTCCTTGACGCATACATACGCATCATAATCAAAGCAATAGGCGTTTCCGTAAAAGCTTTTGCAATCCTCAATCTGCTTTTGTAGCGCTAGCAGATAGTCCTTGACCGGCTCTAAAAGCGGCAGCGTTCTAACGCTTGACTTATTTTTAAGCTGCTCGGACATTGTAACGCCGCTGGTGTGATTCTGCGCGTTAAAAACTTGTGTCGCCTTTTCCCGAATGTAAATGCAGCCGTGTTGAAAATCAACCGATTCCCACCGCAGGCCGACAACCTCACTTCTTCTTAGACCGTAGAAAGCAGCCAGCATAACAGCCGTTTTCATTCGGGTTCCCTCAAAGGCTTGCAGAACCTTTTTCAAGTCTTCCAAATCGCAATAGTTGGCGGTGTATTTTTCGCTTTTGGGCAGCTCCACACATTCGGCAGGGTTTGACGCAATCATATTGCCTCTTCGCGCGTAGGTCAGCGCTTTTCGGATGTTGGCATGATAGCGGCGTATTGTCTGCGCCGAATTCTTGCGCTCATTAAGCTGGTAGAGATAAAAGCTTTGAATGTCGCTTGTTGTGATCGCTTTTAGGGTAATGCCTTTACTGTTAAAGTAGGGGGCTATGTGGTTGTTGATCTTTTTAAAGTAGCCATCATAAGTAGAAAATTGAAGGTTTGGCTTTAAAACTTCCAGCCACCATTTCATGTAATCGCCGAATAGCATATCACAGGGCGTCAGCTGTAATTCTTCTTCCTTGGCGGCTATACGTTCTTTTAACAGCGCCTCGGCTTTCCTCTTGTTGCCTGTGATGGTCAATCCAGTGCTTTCCCACTTAGATACTTCTTTGTTGCCCTCCTTCCATTTAAGCACGATCTGAAACCGGCCATTTTTCTTTGCGAGAGCGCCTCGCACACTATTTTTTTGAATCATCTTTCTGCCTCCTGTTATCAGGGCAAAGAGATGTATCTGCTGAATTTAAATAGGCTATAACGCTTTCCTTTGTAATGCGGTATTCTCGGCCTATTTTTCGGGCTGTTAAGCTCCCATCGCCTAACAGGCGGTATACAAGGCGCTTGCTGGTTCTGCCACCGAGCATTGAACGCACCTCTGTCACCGTTAGAACATCCGGATAGTTTTGGAATATATTCATTATAGCATATCGCCTCTTTTCATTAAACGATTTGGTTAGTTGTAATAGGGGTTTTTGACGTTAAGATACAGTTCAAAACTCTAAATCAGGATAGCTTTTAACACCGCCTTGAAGAAGTTCATACATATCTGTTATACGACGTTTAAAGGCTTTCCAAGTGGCGGGTTGTTCGCATTGAATTTGCGTATATTGCCGCTCTAGCGGGATATTCGTGCAAAAGTATACTTTTGTATATCGAGCCGATTTATCCGCATATCGACACGGAAGATTTACTGGGTATCCATCTAAATAAACTAGCATGTCCGATATTGGCAAACTACTGCGAAACTCATCGAAAAGTATAACGTCCTGCCCGTTGTAAGCGTCAAAAGGATGCAGATAGTTGGTTATGCGGTACACGTTCTCATAACCGTACTTTTCCATAACATGCCGTGTTTTGCCTGTTCCTGTTGCACCATAGATATATGTAACATCAAGTTGCCTAAAATCGCGCTTATGCTGTTCTTCCAATATGGTCTGGCGCGTACGTTCAATCTTATCAATTCTTGTCATCGCATTGGGAAAGGTTTCAAGAATGTCGTAGTTACTCGCGCCCTGCTTGATCATATCGTAAATGGCAGCCGCTTGGTTTGCGCTTTCTTCTCTGTCCGGTGGTAGTTCGCCGTATTCTTCAAAAGTATCTGGCAAACTTGTTTCGCCCTTTTTATCGTCAGCCCATTTGCCTTGTTTACGAACATAGTCATAATTTTCTTGGTTTGTGCCACGAACCATTTCTATATGTGCACCATAGAACTGCTTTTGCAGCGTCGTAAACATAACGGCATTTTTGAACACCACATAAATATGTGTATGGGGTGTTTCCTTTTCTCCTATTTCATCGCTCATACACCAATAAATCACACTAGAAAAGCTGTTTAAACCGTTTCTAATAGTTTCATGCGTATAACCATGATCACAGGGATTATTAATTGTTAACTGATATTTTCTGCTTGCTGGACTCCTTGCCATTGAGAACTCCTTTCTTAAAACTGTACACAGTACACATGAAATGCAAAGGGTAATACTCCCCTTTGCATTTTCGAATTATTAAATAATTGGTCGTTTTATGTTGACTGTTTTGTTATTTTGAATTATATTCTTTAAAAACTAATTTGTCAATAACTATTTACAAAATAGTTTATATGAGGTATGATCTTCATGAGGTGAAGATAATGAAATACGCTGAATTGCTAGATCAATTAATTCAAAAGTCCGGCATCACCGCTAAGGAATTAGCCGAAAAATGCCAGGCACAAGGGGTAGAGATAACGCCATCATATATTAGCTTATTGCGCAATAAAGAAAAGAACCGTGTTCCGTCTGACGATGTTTCTATTGCGCTTGCAAAAGCACTTGGAAAAGAGGACAACTATCTGGTTTTAGAGGGCTATTTAGAAGCTGCTCCAATAGAATTAAAGCAGGCCATTAAAAACTTGTATTTTCAAAGTGTTGTGGCTGCGGCGTGGGTTGCTGGAACTGCTTTAGAGAAAGACCAAGAACAAGTAATTAAGGCAACCATTGAACAGCAGCCTATGTGCGAAATAGTGCTATATATTTCGCAAAAGCTAGAAGCAGAAAAGTATGACCAAGCTTTTATGAGTACGAAAGTAGAAGGCAACACCATAACGCTTGTTATGCCACAGGAGTTAAATGTAGAAGATAACGACATGTATCCGCTCATGGAGAAAGGAAACAAGGCCAAGCTAGTCACTAAAAGCGAATATGAAAATGGCGACATTGTTGCAGTCTCACTTAAAGAAACGTCCATTAAGTTTAGGAAGCTGCAAAAGATAAGTGAAGAACTAACCTTACTATTGGCTTTCAATCCAGAATGCGAAACCATGAGTTTTGATGAGAAAACAATGGTTATTATCGGAAAAGTTGATTCCGTTACTAAAAAGCTATAAAAATAAGACGCAAGCCAAATTTAATTGGTTTGCGTCTTTTGTTTTGCTAAGCTATTTTACCTTGAAACTTGTTGTCTTTTGTTATAATATGTATGATGATGGCAAATTTATGTAATTTGTCAAACGACAGCTTATAGCAATAATGGGCAACTCGTCCAACGGTGGGTTTTAGCAATAACGCGCAGTTGCCCAACAGCAGGCCATAACAATTACGAAAAGTTTTAATATTAAAAAATATTGGTGGATTTAAATTGGAGGTCGTGATGGGAAATTCATATGAGCACTTCAAAAAGGAAAATCGCTTAAAGCTATTTGGACATGAAGATGCAGGTAAAGAGGAGGAAGACAGGCTTTTATCATATTATTACAAAACACTTCAATATGAAGATGTTGTCTCGGATATTGGTTTACAAATAGTTACCGGAGAAAAAGGAACAGGTAAGTCAGCACTATTAAAGATGGCTTATATTGAGGCTCAGAGTAGCCCCATTGTTCCAATGTGGATTCGCTTGGATGATCTTTCTGAACTATATGGCGATATTTTGAAATCCTCTAATTTATATGAGCTAAAAACCATGTGGAAAAAATCTATTAGTAAGCTTATTGTAATGAAACTAGCGTCATGTACTAGCTGCGAAATAGGTGAGGATTATGAGCAGGCACTGGCTTGGGCCTACTCATCAGGATATGCTTCTAGAGATTTTATTTCGCGCACCGTTAAAATTTTTAAACCTCTATATGAAAAATATATTTCGCTGGATGTGGATCCTGAGGTTAGCGGTGAACGTGGTATTCTTGAGAGAATAATTCAAAATAGCCGTGTTCGAATTTTCCTGGACGATTTTGATCTGGACTGGAAGGGTAATTCTCTTGATGTATTGAGGCTAAAAAGTTTGCTGTTGTCGTTAAGCGATATGAGTAGTGATATGGATGGACTATCTGTCCGCATTGCACTTCGAACTGATGTTTACGAAATACTTAGAGACGAAGAGTTTTCAGATAAATTCGAAAGTGCAGTAATAAAATGTAAATGGAACAATAACGAGATTATTAAAGCCTTGTGCAAAAGAATTTGCACATATTTTAATGTAGAATTTGATGAGAATACGATTGAGGAAAACAGTAACAGACAGCAAATTTTTGTGCGGTACTTGAATTATGTGTTTGAGACAAGA
This sequence comes from Bacillota bacterium, assembly GCA_023457355.1. Taxonomy (GTDB): domain Bacteria; phylum Bacillota; class Clostridia; order Oscillospirales; family Ruminococcaceae; genus Yanshouia. Next base: position 13,696 of record JAEWLW010000028.1, read on the forward strand.
TTTGGCGAGTATGCACGCTGTTGGAGCAATGCTCCAATTTATAGAGTGATTTTTTCTTTAATCAGACGCAAGCCCCGTGATATGGTGAAATTGTGTCAAAGCGTGGCTGAGCAAGCTTATATAAATAAGTTGAACAAGATAAATGATATGTGCTTTTTAAACGTTTTGGAAAGCTACTCGCAGGAGCGCCTTAAAGATTTAGTTAACGAATATAAAACTCAGCTTCCTCAACTTCGGCCTTTCCTCTTACGGATGGCACCAACTAAAGATGAAATTAGAAGTAAATCTTCCGAGCGTTATGTATATACAACCGATCAATTATATAAAAAGATAAAAGATATTTTATCCAATATACCCATTAAGATTTACCAATCATCTTCTAATGGATTAGTGATGGCGAATTTTCATGAAGCAGCTCATTTTTTGTATCAAATTGGATTTATTACTGGTAGGAAGCGAACCCCGTCTGGTAAAATCTCAAGAGTATATTACGATGAATCTCCATATCTGCTGCAAATAAATACCGGAGATGGAGGATTTGCATGGGAAATACATCCGGCCTATAGAGGCTCATTAGCAAAAGGTATAAACGATTCTTGGGAATCAACGCTTGACGTCGAAGATGAAGATTCTGAGACTTTAACTATAAATGTTTGAAGTTATCTTCTCAATATTAGTATTAACTTACTTAGATGTCTCAAACTTCCTCTAATGTTTACTTAATGGACAAGCCCAGAAGGCACTCTTCTGGGCTTAACATAGATAACGTGCAGGCGGCGTGAAGGTTAGTACCATTAGGCGCAGTTTTTGCAGTCAAGCCTATTTGAGAAAGTAAGGATATATTACATGACTGAACAGTATATCTCATCTTTGAGCCAATACCTTTCTTCAATAGAGACATTAAAAAGTCTCTACCCGACGGGTATGCTTTTGAATAATCCAATCGATAGCTCATTCCTATATAGAGGTGTATGTGATTCGCAATACGAATTACTTCCCGGGGTTTTCAGAAAACAAACGGATAAGGCAGGAAGTCACCCTATAGTCAATGGTAAATATCTTGCCTGGGCAAAAGAGAAAGATTTGCTCTTTTCCTTTATTCAAGAAGCAAGCGGAGTCCTATCCCTATCGCCCGTTGATATAGGGCATTGGGCAGAATACGCCCAGCATTATGGAGTTCCTACTCGTTTCCTTGATTGGAGCAGCAACCCATTAGTTGCTCTGTATTTTGCCTGTCGAGATAATGCTTCTTGTAATGGTACTGTCTGGCTTTTACATAAAACGAACTATAAACGATTTTTTGAAAAAAATTTAGACAATACAGGACGACGCAAAATTAATGATATTATTGTTAGCCTTATCAATGAAGCATCTAATATAGAATATCCGGTCCTCTATACGCCTTATTATGTTGATTCACGAATGAGTGCACAAGGAAGTTTTTTTATGGTATGGGGAAGCAAAATAGAGCCTCTTGAGATATTGCTATCGGCTGATGGTTTGCAAATGAACTTGCCTAATAAAGCTGATATTGGTATACACACATATGGAGCGACACAGCAGGAAGGACTACTATTCCGTTTTCATGTTTATGCTGATAAGAAACAACCTATTTTACGTGAACTTGATACTGTGGGGATTAATGAGAAAACCCTTTTTCCAGGGCTCGATGGAATTGGAAGATACATAGAGAGGAAATATCGTTTTGATTACAATGAAGCAGTAAACAATTTCTGACCTGCAATTTATTTCTTTGATTGATGGGCTGCGCATTATGTTTATTATGGGACAAGCCCTTCTGGGCTTAACATAGATAATTAGCATAATAAAATACATTGTACAGTATAGAAAGGTATTTAGATGGAAAAAGTTAAATTGAATTTTGCTAGACATAAAGCAGCTCAGGATATGATTAAATTAATTGAAAGGGAAAAAGGGCTGTCAACATCAGAAGCAATTACATTCTGCATAAATTATGAAATATTTTGTAGAATATTAGATACGGGCTGGGCAAGTATTGCATTGCCTATTTGGGGGCATGGAGAAGGCGACCCCGACCGCCGTAGGCTAACTCTGGATAATCCGCGGCTAGAAATTGAGTTTGATGAAAAAAGCCTAAAAATGATTCGAGAAATTTCGAAACAGGAAGAGGTTAGTCTTGAAACTGCAGTATCATATTTCTTGTTATTTACTATGGAAACTTTAGGGTATCATATTTGATATAACTCTGCTTTTCTGAAAAGGCGCTGATCTTAGACAAATCTTATTAATGGCACAGGTGGATATTATGACTTTAATTGACTCCTCAACACTTTTTTCATTAATGGTAGATGGATTGCTAAAGGGATTTCTTCTAGTTGCTCCATATTTTATACCGCTGTTACTGTTATCTACTGTTTTCTTAGTGCTAAAACCGTTTATAAAAGGAAAAGTTGGTGAAGTATCTGTAGCTGCTTTGCTTTCAACCCTGCCCAATGAAGAGTACATTATATTAAACAATATTATGATCAAATCGCTAAAGGGTACGTCACAGATAGATCATATTGTTATTTCAGTTCACGGCGTATTTGCAATAGAAACAAAAAACTATAGTGGTTGGATATTTGGCAAAGAAACTGATCAGTATTGGACTCAAACACTCGGAAAAGAAAAACATAGATTTTATAATCCAATACGTCAGAATTACGGTCATATAAAATCTCTAGAAACACTCCTAGCGCCATTGGGTAGAATACCGTTCATTTCGATAGTCGCTTTTCCGGGAGATTGTGAATTAAAAACACAGCCACATGGCGTGGTATATTATGGTAACCTGATATCAGAGATCAAACAATATAAAGAATACATATTGCCTAAATCCCAATTGAATAGAATTGCCGACACAATAAACAGAGCCAATATATCTGGAAAAGATGCAAGAAAGCAGCATGTAAGTAATATCAGAGCTAAGTATAAAGCATAAAATAAACTTCCCACTACGGAATTAAATTGTGGCAAGGTATCTGTGTGGGCTGCGCCCCCTACTTTAAGTTTGCTTCATGCCATACCGTTACCGTGCCCCTGCGAGGGGCGCTTCTTGTTCGCGGCAAGCCGCGAAACAAAAACCATCCCCGACGTCAGGGACGCGGTCAGAGCGATAATATTTCATTGCAGATACATCTTTTACCTTGGTTTACATTTTACTAAGCATCTACCAAACATCTACCAAAATATCAAAATATGTGATTTCCCCGTATTTAGTTTGGCAATAACACTTCAAGCTTAAAATTGGATTTTTTCTGATTCCCATGCGATTTTAGGCGTTTTTATAATCACTCAATTTCACTCAGCAGAACCTTATGTAAACACCTTTTAACAGACTTAAAATCCCTCGGTAGAAATACCGTACCGGTTCGATCCCGGTCAGCGGCACCAGAACGATCCCCAAGGTTATCTTGAGGATCGTTTTTCTTTTATTTATAAATAGTTTGTCTTAAAAATTAAAATAGCATCATAATAGCGTTATAATGCGGGTTTATATTTTATAGTCCTACTCCCTCTCAATGCGATATTTTAAGTGATTACCCTGCTATACCGGATTGAGAAGATAATTAGTCTGTTTGGATATTTTAAATCACGGATAATTATAGGGCGTGTAGGGCGCGTATTTTTAAAAATTTTCCTCCTTAACTTTGTACCTAGGGAGCCTCTGATTAATTCAGGGGCGGGTTAGCGGCGAGAGAATTTTGTGCCTGACAATGCAAAAAGCAGACATAAAGCTGGCGCTCATGGCTGCTTTTTAACACAGTCAGACGCAAAATTAGCCGCTGATAAACTGCACATGGATTAAATCAGCGGTTCCCTAGTTTTCCTTGACCTTTCCACAGGGGGCTTCTGGTCTATTGTCCGTTTTTACGGGTTCGGTTCAGATATCCCCGGGCTTTTTTTATGCCGACGGGTCGGGGTGGGCCGGTCCGCGCGGAACCGGAACCGGGCGCGGGGGCGGTCGAATTGTGTTGACCCCCCTCCTTTTTTATCATATACTCTTACTATGAAATGTAATTGGTTAAAATTAGCATCCGCATTTGGTTTAATATCCGCGCCTTTTGCCTTTACGTGCGGTGCAGGGCTGCTTCACCAAAGCCGTTTTGCACCGTCGGCGGGCGGGGGCATGGCGCGGGGAATAAACCGAAAGCGGCATGTTGAGAGCCGAGCCGCCGTGTGAACACGGGGTTATTTGACAAGGCGGCAATCGACCATAAAACGGCGGTGCGGCCGCGCGCGGGAAGGAGCCATCTTTGTGAAAAAACTGCTTGCTTTACCGGCCCTTGTTTTAAGCGTTCTCTCCATTATGGCGGCTGCCTGCTTTGCGGCGGATTCGGGCACCGACTACACAGCGGCGGAGCGGGCTTTTATGGCGGCGCACCCCGTCGTTCGCCTCGGCGTCGACCCCCTGTTCGTGCCCTTTGAGTTCATCGACAAGGACGGGGTCTATAAGGGCATGACGGCGGATTACCTCGCCATTGTCAGCGAAAAAACCGGCATGACATTCGAGGTCGTCCAGGGGCTGACATGGCCCGAAGCCTATGACATGGCGCTCTCCGGCGATGTGGACATGCTGCCAGCCATATCCAAAACCCAAGAGCGGGAGACGCATTTTCTTTTTACCGAGCCTTACTACCACTTTAAGCGCGTCATTGTCACCCAGGACGACGAAACCGGCATTTTTGGCATTGAAGACCTGAAAAAGCTGACGGTGGCCGTACAGCGCAACAGCTCGCACCACAGCTATCTGCTGGCGTACCCCGGCATCAATTTAAGCCTTTATGATTCGGCCGAGGCGGCGTTGGCCGCTGTGGCCGACGGCACCGAGCGCGCTTTTGTGGGGAACCTGGCAACCTCCAGCTATCTGATTCGTTCAAACGGGCTGAGCAATTTAAAGTTTACGGCGTTTGAGGCGCAAAAGCAGCAGGCCCTTTATTTTGCCGTGCGCAGCGACTGGCCCGAGCTGGTCGGCATTCTCAACAAGGTGCTGGAGCGCGTCACCGAGGAGCAGAAAATAGCCATCAACAACAGGTGGATTAATTTTGAGCAGGAGACCGATTATGGCCCGGTTATTCGCCTGGTTTCGATCATCGGCGCCTTTGTGGCCATGGCGCTGGCGGTTTCCTGCTACTGGATTATCCGCCTGCACCGGGAAATTGGCAAGCGCAAACGCATTCAGGCCGCGCTGGAACGGGCCAGGCAGGAAGCGGAGGACGCCAACCAGTTCAAGTCGAACTTTATGGCGAGAATGTCGCACGAAATCCGCACGCCGCTCAACGCCATTGCGGGCATGGCCTATCTGCTGAAAAAAACCAGGGTGACGCTGACGCAAAGAATGTATGCCGACCGCATTACACAGGCTTCCACCAATATGCTGAGCATTATTAACGATATTTTGGATTTTTCCAAAATTGAAGCCGGTAAAATGGATTTGGACATCACGTCGTTCAGCATGGATCAGGTGATTCAGGACGTCGTCAACATCATTTCCTACAAAATTGACGAACAGGAGATCGGCTTTAAGCTTTCGAAGGACCCGCTGATTCCCTGCTGGTTTTTCGGCGACCCCAAGCGCATTGAGCAGATTCTTCTGAATATTTTGAATAACGCCGCAAAGTTTACCCGCGCGGGCGAAGTTTCGCTGGATATCCGGCTTGTGGCCAAGGAAAACGAGAAATATCACCTGTCGTTTTCGGTGAGGGACACCGGCATCGGCATGTCGGAGGAACAGGTCAAAAAGCTGTTTGTACCCTTTACGCAGGGCGATGTCAGCATCAACCGGCGCTTTGGCGGAACCGGCCTGGGGCTTTCCATCGTCAAGAATCTGGTGGAAATGATGGGCGGGCAGATTCAGGTGTTCAGCACCGTCGGCGAGGGGTCTACCTTTGTTGTCCAGCTGGCGCTGAGCGTCGATAAGGAAAGGGAGGCGGAATATTTCAAAACACTGTCCGCCAGCCGCTTTAAGGACGTCCGCGCGCTGGTTCTGGAGAAGACGGGCGCCAGCATGAACCTGATTGAAAGCTACCTGGGCGCTTTCGGCATACAGTGCGAGCTGACCAGCGCACAGGCCAGCGCGCTGAGTATGCTTGAGGCGGCCGACGGCAAGTTTGCCAAGCCCTTTGACCTGCTGATTATTGATTACGAAACGCCGCTGGAAGGCGGGTTTAAATTTCTGGAATCGCTTCAAAACAGCCGGAAAATTTTTAAGATGCCCAAGGTGATCATGCTGTTCCCGATGATGCGGGCGGACCTGTTCGAGAAGCTCAACGATTACGGCGTGGATATCGGCATCGGCAAACCGATTGTGCCCTCGGTGCTTTTTAACGGCATTCTTGAAATCTTCAGGCTCAAGGCCGTCTGCGGCGCCCAGCCTTCGGCGGCGGCGACGGCCGGGCCGTCCGCGGCTGAAAAGCCGTGGGGTGTTCTGGTGGTTGAAGATAATAAAACAAACCAGCTGATCGCCAAATCGCTTTTAAAGCAGGCGGGCATCACGTCGATTCTGGCCGGCGACGGCCAGGCCGCCGTTGCGCTTTTTAAACAGTACCGGGATAAAATTGATTTGATCCTGATGGATTTACATATGCCCGTCATGAACGGTTATGATGCGGCGCGGGAAATTCAGAAAACAGACCCCGATATCCCCATTGTTGCGATGACGGCGGATGTGATTCTGGGCGTCCGAGAAAAGTGCACGCAATACGGCATCCATCATTATATCAGCAAGCCCTTTGAGCCGGATCGTTTTATTCAAACCGTCAGGGATATTATTTCGGAAAGCCGGTCCGGCCGCCTTGCCGGGGCCGATCTGCTGGACCGGGCCGCCGGGCTGAAAAATATGGGCGGCGATACGGCGCTTTACCGCGAGGTTCTCAACGAATATTTCAACGAGAACCAAGGCACTGCGGATAAACTGAGGCTGACCATCGGCGAAAAGCGGTATGCCGATGCCGCGCAGATTGTGCATAAGGTTAAAAGCAGCTCGGGCAGCATTGGCGCCAGGGCGCTGTACGACCTTTCAATTAAGCTCCAAAAAGCGCTGGATGAAGAAAATGACGGCGAAATATTGCCGTTGCAGCAGCAATTTTCCAATATGCTGGGCAGGCTGCTGGGTGAGCTTGCCCGGCTTTAAAGCGGAAAACGGGCGGATGCCCAATGTGTGACACAAGGAGGATGAATGATGTCTGCAAAAATATTGGTTGTCGATGATTCAGCGACAGACCGCCTGATTATCAAAAACATGTTAAGCGAATACGATATTTTGACGGCATGCGACGGGTTGGAAGCCATGCGTCAAATCAATAGGCAGGCAGATATTGATTTGATCATCCTTGATGTGAACATGCCCAATATGGACGGCTTTGAGGTGCTGCGCGCCTTAAATTCGGACGACCGCTGCAAGCATTTGCGCACCATTATCCTGACAAACTACGATGAGCTTGATAATGAGATCAAGGGCCTGAAGCTGGGCGCGGTGGATTATATCCGAAAACCCGTCCATATGGACGCGCTGAAGGTCCGGATTGAAACCCACCTTGAACTGCTGCGGATACAAAAGCTGCTGGAGCATAATCTTTATGAGCACAGCCTGACCTTTGATACGATTTTTCAGCAGGCGCCCATCGGCATTGCCATTACGCATGCCAATGAATCGTTTATGGCCGCAAAGCAGGATATTATCAGTATCAACCCGATGTATGCGCAGATTACCGGCAGAACCAAAGAGGAACTGATGCGGCTGGGCTGGATTGCCATAACGCACCCGGACGACCTGAAGGCGGACATGGAAAACCTCAAAAAGCTTGAGGCGGGGGAAATAAAAAGCTATTCGATGGAGAAGCGCTATATAAAGCCGGACGGTTCGACCGTCTGGGCGCATATTGTCGTGGCCAACCTGAATGTCATCAACGGGCATGAATTCAATCACATCTGTCTGGTGCAGGATATCTCCAAGCGCAAGGAAATTGAAGAGGCGCTCATGGAAAGCGAACGCAGCAAGTCGGTGCTGCTCTCCCACCTGCCGGGTATGGCGTACCGGTGCCGTTACGACCGCGACTGGACAATGCAGTTTGTTTCCGCCGGTTGCTTTGAGCTGACGGGCTATGCCCCCGAAAGCCTTTTGTATAACCGGAATCTTTCTTACAACGACCTGATTACACCGGAATACCGCGAGCCGCTGTGGGAGGCGTGGAAGCGGATTCTGGCCGCGAGGCGCCCTTTTAAGTACGAATATGAAATTATGACGGCCCAGGGGCAGCGCAAATGGGTTTTGGAGATGGGGCAGGGAATTTTCAACGCCCGGGGCGAAGTGGAAGCGCTGGAGGGCATCATTCTTGACATCTCAGAACGCAAAGCCTTTGAAAACAACCTGCGGTATAACAGCGAGCACGATTTGAGCACCGGCCTTTACAACCGCCTTTTTCTGGAAAAGCTGCTGGCGCGCGACGGCAGAAAAAGCGCAACACAAAAGCGGGCGGTAATCGGCATCAACCTGAGCGCGGTGCACCTGCTGAGCATGACCTATGGCTTTCATTACAGCCAGGACCTGATCAAAAGAGTAGCCGACGCCCTGAGCGCGCTTTGCGACGCCCACCATCATCTGTTTAACACCTTTGAAAACCAGCTGGTGATCTACGTGGGGAAATACGAGGGCAAATTCGCGCTGCTCCGGTTTTGCCAGGCGGTTATCGAGACGCTGGAGGCCGTGCTGGCTGTTGAAAAAATTGGCGCGGGCATCGGCATTGTTGAGATTGACCAACGCAACGGGCACGATATTGAGCAATTGTTGAAGAACCTTTTAATCGCTTCGGAAAAGGCGCTGAACAGTCCGGACGGCGAAATCCGCTTTTGCTTTTTTGATGCGGAAATGGAAGCGCAGGTTGTGCGCGAAGAAAAGATTAAGCGCCTGCTGGCCGAAATTGCGGAGAATAAAGGCCATAACGCCCTGTTCCTGCAATTTCAGCCGATTCTGGATATCCGGTCGGATAAGATCTGCGGTTTTGAGGCGCTGGCCCGGCTGAACGACGAAAAGCTGGGGCTGGTGCAGCCGCTGGAGTTCATCCCCATCGCCGAGAAAACCCGGCTGATTGCGCAGGTGGGCAAAAGCATTATTTTGCTGGCGCTCAACTTCCTCAACAAGCTCAAAGCGCACGGTTACGAAACCGTCAGTGTGGCCATCAACATTTCCGCCATTCAGCTGTTGAGAAAAGATTTTGTCCCGGCCCTGCTTGAAAAGATTCAGGCCATGCAGGTGGATGCGGGCAACATCTGCCTGGAGATTACCGAGTCGATCTTGGCCTCCAACTTTCAGGAGATTAACAATATCCTCAGCCGACTGAAGAATATCGGCATCAAAATTGCCATTGACGACTTTGGCACCGGCTACTCCTCCCTTGCGCGGGAGCGGGAACTAAACGTCAATTGCCTTAAAATAGACAAATATTTTATCAACAAGCTGCTGACGCTGCGGGAGGAAGAAGCCATCACCGGCGACATTATTTCGATGGCGCATAAACTGGGGCATTATGTCATAGCCGAAGGCATTGAGCAGGAAAAGCAGATGCAGTACCTGAAGGATTACGGCTGCGACCAGGTGCAGGGCTATTTGATTGCGCAACCGCTCGACGAAAATGCAGCGCTGGCGCTGCTGAAAAAACAGCGCTCAAAAGAGGCGGTATTGCAGTGAAAAAAGGATGGCAGGGGGAATAACGCTTGAAGCTGATTTTACTTGGGCTGGTGCTTGCAGCGGCGTTATCGGGTGCCCGTTCACCGGCACTGGCTGCCGATTCGAAGGCCGCTTTGACGAATTTATCCGCCCTGCGCGCTTTTGAAAAAGCTTGACCAAAACTTCTAATTTGTGCGGCTTTTTCTTTAAAATGAATTTTTCGACAGGCTGAGGGGGCACCCGCCAAAATAAGCGGGCGCCCCCCTTTTGGATTTTTCTGGCTGGATATCGGTTTGCGGCCGCTTGCTACTTGGCCGTCTTTGCAAACTCGCCAATTTTTTTATCCATATTCGAAATATGCTTGGTCAGCCATTCAAGAACCATCTGGTTGGCGTTGAGGATGACCAGAATATTTCCGCCGGAGGTCTGGTAGTCGCTGCGCAGCTTTTGCAGCTGGGTGATAAAGGCGGTGTGCGCGGCCTTTTGCGCCGCGTACTGCGGGTAGCGGATGCGCAGCATGTAGTTTTCTTCATCGGCAAAGTGCTTTTTAGTGTAACCTTCCAAAAAGTCCAGCAGCTCCCCGATATATTCTTTAGCCTGGTTCTTTTTTCCCGCTTCAAAAAGCTTTTCTGCTTTTTCAAACCAGACCTTATGTTGCTCGTCAATCAGATCAATCCCGACTGACAGGTTCGGTGTCCATGGCATAGCGATTCCCCCTTTTATTCGGAAAATTGTTCCTGTATTAATCTATTTTATAACAAAATACGATGCGGTTCAAGGGCGTTTTTGTAAGTTTGTGTCAAAAAATAATAGGCGCAGGGATGCCGCCCGTGCCTTTGCTGGCCGGGGCGGACGGCATGGACGTATTTCTCAAAAATTTTTAAATCGCCCTATGTATTGAAGCGTGTTTTGCGGCGCCTGTAAGACGTAAAGGTTGGCGGATTGGTCTGCAGCCCTTTCCCCCAGCAAAAAACCACCGGCCTGAAACCGGTGGTTTTTTACGTAACGGCCCTGTGTTTTGTTCGATATACCGCTGAGATAAATTTAAACGATGGCGCTATGACCGTCTTACCAACCCCCAAACAAGACCAAGGGGGCTTTTGTGCTTGCCGGCTTAGCGAATTTCTTCCTGACGTGGGCCACTGGCAAGCAACGGGGCGGCAAGAGCGCCGTCATACAGGACATCCAGCCGGTGCAGGGCGCGTGTCATGGCAACATACAGCAGATGCATATCGGTCAGGTTGGTCTCACGATACACTTCCTGAGAGGCGTCGCAGAGGATGACGGCGTCAAATTCCAGCCCCTTGCTCAAATAGCTGGGAATGACGCAAATGCCCACCCCGAACCCCTGGCTCTCCGGCGTAATGGGCACCGCCGCCACACCGGCTTCCTGCAGGGCGCGGCCAAGCTGTGCCACAGCCTCCTCGGTTTTGCAGATCAGGGCGATGGTCCGGCGTCCGGCCTGCTGATATTGACGGACCAGCCCCCCGATGGTGGAGACCAGCTCCTGCCGCGCGCAGGGGATAAAGTTCACCGGCTCCCCATGGCGCACCACCGGCTCCGCGGCGGAAAGGCCCAGCGCCGCCACCACCCGGTTGGCAACCTGCATAATCTCCACGGTGGTGCGGTAGCTCTTGTGTAATTCGGCGATATCGGCGCGGCCGTCAAACGCAAACGCCTGGACATCCTGCCACCGGCCGATGCCGCGGTAGCGGAAGATGGCCTGGGCCAAATCCCCCACAATGGTGAAGGTGCTGCCGCTCAGGAGGCTTTTCAACGCGTAAAAGTGGAACTCCCCAAGGTCCTGCGCCTCGTCCACCACCGCGTGGCGAAACTGGCTGTACGCCCCGGGGCCTTCCATGCGCAGCTTCAGGTAAATCAGGGCGGGCAGGTCGGCAAATTGCACCACCTTTTGCCGCAGGTTTTCCAGGGTTGATTCTTTTAACTGCCTGGCATCCGCCGCCTGCCCCGGCATATATTGGGGGCAGTTGGTCAAAAACATGCCGTAAAGCCTGAGAATGGCCGTCTCAACAATGGCGAAGTGCCGCTTAAGCAGCTGCCGGCAGCCGCGCTCCAGCTCTTGCCGGATCGCCTCCCGGTCCCGCCGGCGCTTTTCCAGATGCGCGCCGGTCTTATCCTTTTCGGCTTCCGCCATCAAATATTTTTCCAGCTGCTCACAATGGAAGATCAGGTTGTTCTTAATCCGGGTGGAAAGGAGGAGGATGCACTGCTCCACCCGGGACTGCAACGGGGTATTGGGGCGGAATTCCATCGCGGCGTAGGCTTCCTGAATCTGCGCCCGGGTCAAAATGGTGAATCCCCTGAGCACAAGATCTTTTTTTGGAACCACCGTCTCTAAAAATTCGTCGAAAAAGCGGTCGAGCGCCTCTTTATAGGCCATGGACGACTTACAGCGCTCCAGGCGGCCGTTCGCTTCCTCCTGTATGACCCGGGCCAGGCCGAGGGATACGCTTTCTACGGTGAAATCCTCCCCCAGATATTCGCCGCACAAGGTCTCAAAGGTGTGGTCGGGGACGCTGTCCACGTCCAGATCGGGCAGCACCGAGGCGATATAGCTGATGAAAAAGCGGTTGGGCCCGATGACCATATACTGGCGGGGCCTGATTTCGTCCCGGTGCTTGTACACCAGATAGGCGATGCGGTGCAGGGCCACCGTGGTCTTGCCGCTGCCCGCCGCGCCCTGCACGATCAGGTTTTGGCCGATTTTTTCGCGGATAATGCGGTTTTGCTCTTTTTGTATGGTCGAAACGATATTTTTGAGCCGGTTGTCGCCGCCCGTCGCCAGGTAGGGCATCAGCAGCTCGTCATTGGCGACGGCCTCCACGTCGTGATAGGCTTTCAACGCCCCCGCCTCTATGTCGTACTGCCGCTTGAGCAGCAGTTCCCCCTCGATGATGCCAGCCGGGGCCTCGTAGGTCGCCGGACCCAGGTTGCTGTCGTAGTACAAGGTGGCGATGGGGGCGCGCCAATCCACCGTGACAATCTTCTGGTGTTCGTCCTCAATGCCGATCTTGCCCAGATAGCACGCCTCGACAGCCTCCTCGGACTGAAAATCAATGCGGGCGAAGTAGGGCTTTTCCAGGGCTTGCTTCATACGGGCCGTGCGGCTGCGGTTTTGGGCCGTCATCTCCGCCAAAAGCTCCGGCTGGTTGCGGTACAGGCCGGCCAGGTTCCTGCTCTGCAGTTCGAGATCTTCCAGCCCTTCCCGGACCTTTTCCAGCTTCTGGGTCAACACGGCGCGTTCTTGTTCAAAAATAGATTGTTTCATGGGTACCTCTCTTGTTCTCTTTATCCGCCGACAGCGCTTGCCACGAATTGTAATATGTAGGGAAAGACAGAAATAGCCGCCAGCATGCGAAGCACCTGAAGAATCACGACGTCGGCGCTTTGGACGCCGATATCCGCCGAGATGAGGGCGATATCGCTGGCCCCCGCCGGGCTTGTGGCGAGCATCCCCTGCTTGAGGGTAAGCCCGAAATAGCGCCGCAGCATTCTGCCGCTTAAATAGCTGTTGAGCAAATATCCCGCCAGCAGAATTGCGGCCGGAACGGCCAGCTGTTTTAAATCCAGCAGGTCCTGTTGGGTGACCGAGCAGCCGATATAGGAGCCCGCCAGCACCTGCGCAAACCGGCGCAGCCTGCGCGGCAGGTGCACCGGAACCCGCCGCAGCTTAAGCCCGATGACGCCCAGCATGGGCAGCAGCAGCGCGCCGGAGGGAATGGGGGAATACACCCCCGCCACGCCGCAGACCGCCGCGCAGGCGACCGCCGTCAGAACAGGCATCCACCTTGCCGCCGGCGATGGCGCCGGGGGGGCGGGGGGGCACACCTCCGGGCTTGCCTGCGGGGAACAGGCGCAGGAAGCGGCTGACGCCTCCCCGGCGCCGGGCTCTTCCCGCTTATTCACCCACGCGATAAAGCCCGGGAAAAAGCCCACCCCCACCACCATGCGGGCAAACTGCATCACCGCCACCTTGGCCGCATCGGCTCCAAAATCCATGGCGATGAGGGGCATCTCGCTGATTCCCCCCGGAATGGCGCACAAAAAGGCGGTGAGCAAATCCAGCGGGGTGATGGCGCGGATTAAAAAGCCCATGGTGAGGTTGAGAACCAGCAGCGCCAGCAGCATGGCCGCCGCAGGCTTGTAAATATATCGCAGGCGGGATAAATCCTCCCGCTCTACCGAACAGCCGATAAAGGCCCCTGCCGCCATCTGCGCAACCTGCTTTGCCGCATAGGGCATGGCGCTAAAGCCGGTGAGGATGGTCAGGCAGGAGACGCCGATGATGGAACCCACCATCATTCCGCCCGGAACCTTTAGTTTTAACAGAATAAATCCAGCGGCGGCTCCCACAGCCAGCGTTGTGAAAAGTGGAAGCATCCGTTCACCTCCTGATGCAAAATTGCGGGAAGCAGGCCCCAGGGCCCGCTTCCCGTATCGGGGACGACTTTTATACAAGCGTCCCGTGTCTTCTATAATAATGGATTAGACCGCCTTCGTCAATGATGCGGGCGATCAGCGCCGGAAAAGGGGGGAACGTATACTGTGCCCCATCGGCGGTGCGAAGGACGCCCGCCCCGGTATCCACCTCGATAAGATCCCCTTCCTTTGCCGCAGGGTTGCAGGCAATGGGCAGCAGGCCCTGATTGACGCAGGCGCGGTAGAAGCCCCGCGCAAAGGATTTGGCCACGATGCAGTGCACGCCCGCCTCCTGCAAAAGCAGCAGGACATATTCCCGTGAGGATCCGCAGCCAAAATTTTCGCCTGCCACCAGAATATGCTCCGGGCCCAGCATGGCCCCAAGCTCGGGGCGGACGGCGTGAAAGAGATAGGGCTTGAGCTGAGGGATACTCAGCCCCTGGCGGATAAACTCCTTGCTGATGATGTGGTCTCCGCTGATGTTGTCACCCAGCAATATGGCGCTGCCCTGAATCAGCAATGCGCGTCACCTCCTGCTGTGATGTTCCCTGCAAGGGCTGTGTGTTTGCCCAAGGGTGCATTTAAAACAGCAACGTCACCCGCTGTGATGTACCCCGCAAGGGCTGTGTGGGCGGCCACCACCGGCGAGGCGATGTAAACCTGTGCCCTTCGACTGCCCATCCGCCCCGGCATATTGCGGTTGGTGGTTGCAAGGCAGACATCCCCGTCGCCAAGCAGTCCCCCGTGAAGCCCTGTGCAGGGGCCGCAGCCGGGGGGCAGCACCATGACGCCCGATTCCAGCAGAATGCGGTAGATGCCCTGGCGCTCCATCTCGATCACGATTTCTCTCGAGGCGGGGGCGGCCACAAAGCGTACGTCCGGGTGGATTTGCCTGCCTTCAAGAATGGCCGCCACCTGGGCGAAATCCTCAAACCGGCCGTTGGTGCAGCCGCCTACCACCACCTGATTGACGGCGATGCGCTCCAGGCTGTCGACACAGACCACCTGGTCGATATCGGGCGGCAGCGCCACCAGAGGCCGGAGGGACGAGGCGTCGATGGTAATCTCGCGGGCATAGCGGGCCGAAGCGTCGGGGGCGGCGGGGGTGTAGTCGGAAATGCCCCTTTGCGCCAGCCATTGGCGCAAAACGTCGTCACAGGGCATAATGGCGCCCTTTGCCCCGGCTTCGATACCCATGTTGCAGATGGCGGCTCTGCCGTCGATGGAAAGATGGCCCAAGGCCTCCCCGCCAAACTCCAGACACTGGTAAATGGCGCCGGACTGCGTCAGCACCCGCACCATGGCGAGGGCCAGGTCCTTGCCGGTGACATTGTCGGCGGGCCTTCCGGCAAAGGTGACGCGGATGCTTTCGGGTATGCGCAGCCAGCACCGGTCCCCCGCCAGAATAACCGCTTCCTCCGCCACGCTCACCCCGGCGCTAAAGGCGTTGAGCACGCCGTAGTGGCAGCAGTGGGAATCGGTTCCCAGCACAATGGCGCCGGGCTTCACCCGGCCCGATTCCACCATCCGCTGGTGGCAGATGCCCTGCCCCTCCTCCACCAGCTCAAGGCCGTGGCGGCGGGCAAAGCCCCGCATTTTGTTGTGGTTGTTGGCCGCGGCCGCCGAAGCGGCGGGCGCGATGTGGTCCAGCGTCATCATGTGGCGCCGGGGGGAGTTTACAGTCGCGTACGCTCCCAACTGCTCAAAGGCGTCGGTGAGGGGCGGGCCGTTGATATCCTGAATGACGCTGGCGTCAATCTCGACGATCACCAGCTCGCCCGCCCGGGCCTCCCGCCCGAGCTTTGCGCTGAATATGTTTTCTACGGCTGTTCCCATATTTGTCTCCTGTTTGTGTGATAACAACAGCTGGCCTTTGGATGGCCCGGCTGTTTTAAAGGGCCAGATCGCAGGCGGCCTGAGCGGCCTGCTGGATGGCGTCCAACGCAAGGCCGCTGCCGCTGGCGTCGCCGATGACCACGACCTGCGCGCCCGGCAGGGCTCTGGCAGCCTCCATCAGGGGGTTGGCGGGCCTGCGCCCCGCGGATACCACCAGCGCGTCAAAGCCGGTCAGCGTTTCTTCTCCCTCGGGGCCGGATATCGTCACCTCCGGCAGGGCGATGCGCGCCACCTTGCGCTCGAGCTTATAGTCGATGGGCAGATTGCCCATGCGCTGGAGCATCATATTGCGGCGGCTGGAGTTGAGCTTGGCCGCCAGCTCGGAGATGACGTCAATGATGGTGACCTCCTTGCCCTGGGCCGCCAGATAATCGGCCACCTCGCAGCCGATGAGGCCGCCGCCAAGAACAGCCACCCGCTTTCCGGGCACCGCCTGGCCCCGCAGAACGTCGTCACAGCCAAAGATGCCCTCGCCCTCAATTCCCGGAATGGGGGGAATCACAGACGTGCTGCCGGTGGCCAGAACGACGATGTCGGGCTTGAGTTCGGCCAACAGCGCCGGCGTCACCTCGGTGTTCAGGTGAATCGGCACCCCGAGCTGCTTCAGGCTTTCCAGACGGTACTGGACAATGCTGTACATGTTGGATTTGCGGGGCGCCTTTGCGGCCAGATTGATCAACCCGCCCGGCACGTCGAACTTTTCGTAAATCTCGGGAACGATACCACGGCGGGCGAGGTCCAGCGCCATTTCCAAACCGGCGGGGCCCGCGCCGACAATCACCACTTTTTTGGCCTTGCCTTCTTCGGAGGCAGGGGTTAGCACCCGCACCGTCTCCAACCCGAGGAACGGGTTTTGCATGCAGATGATCTTTTTGCGCGCGGCGTTGTCTTTGCAGCCCTGATTACAGCCGATGCAACGGCAAACCGGCTCGTGGTTTAGCCCCAGATATTTGTTGACCAGCTCCGGGTCGGCCAAATGTCCGCGGGCGATCGAGACCATGTCGGCCTTGCCGCTTTCCACAATATCCACTGCCTGGCTGATATCCACAATGCGGTTGACGGCGATCACCGGAATTTTTACCGCCTTGCGTATAACGGCGGCATTATCCACGTTAAAGCAGTCGTCAACGTCCATCGGCGCCGCAATGTAGCCGCCCGATGCCGGCATGCCGATCGAGACATGGATGGCGTCGGCCCCGGCCTTTTCAAGCCACTGGGCGATTTCGGCGCTCTCCTCAATGGTGCGCCCGCCCGCCACCGCCTCGGTGCCGGAAATGCGGAAGACCACCGGAAAACCGTCCCCGCAGGCGGCCTTGATGGCCTGCACAATGCGCATGGGGAACCGGCAGCGGTTTTCCACGCTGCCGCCGTATTCGTCGGTGCGGTGGTTGTGCATGGCGGAGAGAAAGAGGGCGATTTCGTGGGCGTGGGCGCCGTGGATATCCACGCCATCTACCCCGGCCTTTTGGCAACGGGCGGCGCCTGCGGCATAGCTGGCCACCAGCGCGTCGATATCCGCCTCGCAAAAATCCTCGGGCGACTCCACCTTCTGGCCGCGCCCGGCCTGGTTCTTGGCGGGGTGGAGCTGGCAAAACAGCTTTGCGCCATATCGGTGCGCCGTGTCGGCCAAAAGCTTCCAGTCGGGGATATAGGCATCGTCCGAAAGGGCGGGGCGGCCGGCGCTTACCTTGCCGTGAGGGCTTCCGGGAATGATCAGCATTCCCACGCCGCCGGCGGCTCTGCGGCGCACGTACTCGAGCATACAGTCGTTGACATGGCCGTCGGAATCGCAAAAGTGCACGCACATAGACGGCATAATCACGCGGTTTTTCAGTTCTACATTGCCCAGCTTGATGGGGGTGAACAGTTTTTGCATCGTATCATACTCTCCTTTTGTGTTCGGTTAAACTACGGCTGTGCCCTCCTTTTTCTTCTGCCGAAAAACTTTGTACAGCGACCACACCAGCAGCACCACCGAAAGCGCCAGCATGACGCCGCTGATGGGCCGGGTGATAAAGGTAAACCAGTCCCCCTGAGAAAGGGCCACCGCGCGGCGCATGGAGCGTTCGACGATGCTGCCCAGAACCATTCCCAAAACCATGGGGGTAGTGGGAATCTTACATCGGCGCAGCAGGAACCCCACAAGCCCCAGTGCCAAAACCAGGTAGACATCGAAAATGTTGCGCTCCATCGCGTAAGCGCCGGTGAGCACGATGGCGATAATGGCCACATTCAGAATGGTCTGGGGAAGCCTGATCACGTTGACGAAAAGGCGGGTGTAAAGCAGGCCAAAGAGGAACATGCACAAGGTTGCGATAGGCAGGGCCACGAAAATGCCGTAGGGGATTTCCGGGTTGCTGATGAAGAGATTTGGCCCCGGACGGATGCCGTGGATGACCAGGGCCCCAAGCATGACGGCTGTGGAACCGGAACCCGGAATGCCCAGTCCCAACAGGGGGATAAGCGCGCCGCCGGTGCAGCCGTTGTTGGCCGATTCGGTGGCGGCAATGCCTTCCAGCCGCCCGGTACCGAACTCCTCGCTGTGCTTGGACATTTGCTTGGTCTGGTTATAGGCAACGTAGCTGGCGACGGTTGCGCCCGCCCCCGGCAAAGCGCCGATGGCCGTGCCAAGCAGGCCGCCCATAATGGTGGTGGGGAAAATTTGCTTAAGCTCCGCCTTGGTGAGGCGGCGCATACGGATGTCTTCCTTAATGTTGTCCATGCGGAACGGTTTGTAAAAATCCTGCATCATCATCCCCATGGCAAAGATGCCCATCATGACGGGGACGACGTCGATGCCCTGACCGAGCTCCAGGCTGCCGAAAGCAAAGCGGGGCACGCCCAAAAACTCATCCATGCCCACGGTGGAAAGCAGCAGGCCAAGGGTTCCCGCCAAAAACGCTTTGGGGATGTTGTCTTCGGCAAGGCCGGCAATCATCGTAAGGCCCATCACGCCAAGGGCGCAGTACTCGGCGGGGCCGAAGTGAAGCGCCGCCATGGCCACGGGAACGGCGCAAAGAATCAGGATTATGCCGCAGATCAGGTTGCCTATGGTGCTGGAATAAAGAGCGACGGTCAGGGCCAGGCCCGCCTTGCCCTTTTGGCGCAGGGGGAAGCCGTCGATTAAGGTGGCGCCCGCCGCCGGCGTACCCGGCGTGCCGATGAGGATGGCCGGAATGGAGCCGCCGTATTCAACGCCCACATAAACGCCGACCAGCAGCATCAGCGCCCGGCCGGGGGTCATGCCATAGGTGAAGGGCAGCAGCAGGGAGCAGGTGACGGCCGCGTTGATGCCCGGCATGGCACCGCCCAAAATGCCCACGGCAACGCCGAGCACGATAAACAGGATGGAAAACGGGGTGAATGTGGCGTGCGCGCCGGCAATAAGTCCTTCTAACACGTTATTGCCTCCTTCCTATATCAGTAAGCCGGTGGGCATACGAATTTGCAGTACAAACACAAATATCACATACAGTCCGGCTACAATAGCCACCGGCGTACCAACCAGCCGCTTAACGCCGCGCTCGTGCTGGATATACAGCAGCCCGCTGACCAGCAGCAGGGTGCTGACCACATAGCCGATGGTCTCCATAAACAGGGCGTAAAGAATCAGCGCGACCAGCATCAGGGCAAGCTCTTTGACCTTACCGGTTATTTGGAGCAGGGGCTGAGGTGCGCCCCCCGCCTTAACCAACGCCCTTTGCCTGGCAAAATGCTGCAGGCCGATCAACAGGCCGCAGACGATGATCAGCACCGCCAGTATGCGAGGGAAGCCGCCGCCGCCCACAGGGTCGTAGGTAAAGATATCATAGCGAAAGGAACCGGCATAGACTGCTGCCCCTAAAAAAACACAAACAATACATGCGATTAAATCCATTTGGCACCGCCGCCACAGCGTCGAACCGTTGTGGCGGCGGGGTTCACCTCCCATTATTATTTAGGATGCAAAGCGTTGTCTTATTTCTCCGTGTACTTGACGTTCGCAAGGCCCAGCGCTTCAAAAACCGCAAGGGTTTTGTCGTGGGTTTCCTTTATCATCTCAACCGCCTCATCGCCGACGCCGAAGGAGGGAATGATGAAGTTGGGTTCCATGTAATTTTTCTGCCACTCCTCGCTGTCGTTGAGCTTGATGAAGGCGTCGGTATAGAACGCTTTGGCCTCCGGGGGCATATCGGGGGGCGCGGCAATGGCGCGCGGAACCTCATAAACCACGTCGTAGCCCAGCTCCTTGAAGGTTGGAACGTCGGGCAGCGCGGGGGAACGCTCCTCCGATGTGATGGCCAGAACCTTGATCAGGCCGCCTTCCACACCGCTCATAACCTCGCCGATGCCCTGCCAGGCAAGGTCGACCTGCTTGCCCATAACCGCCGCCAGACCGTCGCCACCGCCCTCAAAGGGAACCTGCGTCATTTTGACGTCGGCCGCCGCTTCGAGCATCGCCGAAGAAACGGAGCCGGACGAGCCGGCGCTGCCGATCATGATGCTGACGCCCATGGGGTTGGCTTTTGCGGCGGCCAGCACGTCTTCAAGCGTGTTGAAGGGGGAATCCGCCGCCGTACACAGGATGTTGGGGTCGCCGCCGATGACGGCAAGAATGGTGAAATCCGCGTAATATTTATCCGTGTTGCCGGTAATGGGCGCCACAAAGAAGTTGGAGTTTACCGTCTGCCAGACATGGGGGTCGCCGGCCTTGCTCAGGGTGTGGGTAAAACACTTGACGCCGCCCGAGCCGGTGATGTTTTCCACGACGATGGGCTTTTTGATCAGGCCCAGCTGGGACATGTTCTGGGCAATGGTTCGTGCCATGATGTCGCTGCCGCCGCCCGCGCCGGACTGGCAGACAAACTGGATGGTCTCCGTGGGCTCCCACGGGCCTTCCTTGACCTGGGTGGTGTTATTACATCCGGAAAGCGAAAACACAAAGGCGAGACTCAACAACGCAACGAGAAGCTTTTTACCCATAACAATCAATTCCTCCTACAATCTCTTTTACGTACTGCGGTTGGCTTCAGGCAAGCGCCGGTTTAATCGACGCACGGCTTTCCGGCGCCGGAATTTGCACCAGAATGCGTTGTAAAACAGCCGTAGGCGCGCGGGCCATTTGCCTGTTTTCCGCCTTGTCTGGCACAAAATTTCCCTGCCGTTAAGGGTGCCTTCAATTAATCAGCGCCTGGCTTAGGGTTAATGGACGTGCTCTGCCAGTTGGTTTTTAATAAGCCCGGCACAGCGCACTGTGTTGAAAATGCCGCAGGTGCAGGGCTTGGCGATGATGTCCGCCCCCTCCTCGGGGGAAAGCTTGCCGGTCCGGATTTGCTCAACGGTGCTCTCTACCAGCGGTGCGCCGATCAGCGAGTGGCCGCACATGGTGATTACTTTCAGGGTGTCGTCCTTGGGCAGCTTGGCTCTTTTGCCGAAGATTCCCAAAGAAAGCGTGGCGGTGTGGGGGGTGAGATTCACGCTGTGGGCAATTTTTACAACCTCTTCAATAAGGCCGCTGACAACGATGGAAATACCCAGCTCCTCGTCGCGGATTTTACGCAGCACGCCGGCAACCGCCTCCGGCTTTGCAAAGTTGATGATGATGCCGTAGGAATGGTCCAGCGTGCCTCGGTATTCCGCCACGTCAAGCCCGTCCACATAGCTCCTGCCCGCGTGGCTGGAGCCAAAGTTGACATATTCCTCAGAAAGGTAAATATCCAGAATTTTGCGCAGCTTTTCGCCCGGGTTGTCGCGGTTGACGCCCTTGGCGCATCTGGCATACATGCAAAAGTCGTTTTGCAGGTCCTCAACGGTTCCGAAACGGTGCAGTGAATGGCTCATGATGCAAAACCTCCTCTAATCGATTAAGGGACGCCCGAGTCCCACGTTAATTTTGGCGTTGGGCCTCACGGTGAGCCCCATGGCCTTGAGCCGGTTGACCACCGGCAAGCTGGCGTCGCGCTCAAAGCGGGTGACCAAACCAACCGAAACCACCGTGTCCAGATCCTCCAGCATGGGCAGAATGGTGCGCATTATGTCCTCAAGCTCATCCTCCCGGATATTTACCTCCAGAATGGCGGAAAGAACCCGCTCGTTGACGTATTCCGGCTTAAAGCGCCCGGTCTCCGGGTCCTCGAGCAAGCCGTAAACGGGGTTATCTTCAATAATGGGAATATTGCGGGCACGCATGGCCATGGTTACCTTTTCCACCTCGGCAAAGGTGGTGCCGGTGCAGGGGCGCCCGAACTCCAGAAGCATGCCGTACTCCCCCCGCCCGAACTTGCCGGTGACGTCGTTTGTTTTGGCTTCCTCGGTGCCGCGTCCCCAGGCCTTCAGGTTGGGGTGCTGTACGCTGGGGTCGCTGAACTGCATGCGGACGGCCCGCGGGTAGAGAAAGTTTTCCGGGGGCATAAAGATAGCATCGGCGGGACAAACCGACGCCCTGAGGCAAACGCCGCAATCCACGCACGGATCTTCGTCAATGGTGTACAGGGCAGATTCCGGGTCGGGCCGAATGCATTTAAGCATACAATACTTTTCACATTCGCCGCATCCCACACATTTTGTCTGGTCGATTCTCATGACATCACACTCCTGATTTTTAATTGCCGACCTCACAATATCACATAAAATTCGTAAAATCAAACGAGCCAATTTGTAATTTTTGTGCATATTACCGCTTACATATAAAATTTATTTATGTTATAAATGAATTGCATCCCATAAAGCGGACGGGGCGGTTTTTTCGAAATCATATCCGCAAAAAGGGAATTGCCGAACTGATCAATATTTTTTATAAGTGGAGGATTGGCATGCGTCTGGAAGCGCTTGAAATTTATCTTATGGTGGCCAAAACCGGCTCCATTGCAACGGCCGCCCGCAGGTGTTACCTCTCGCAGCCTGCTGTCAGCATGGCTATTGCAACCCTCGAGAGCGAGATGGGCCAAAAGCTGCTGCTGCGTTCACCGGGGCAGCGTAAGCCGATTACCCTTACCGACGCAGGCGTTATTTTTACCGAGTACGCGCAAAAGGCGTTGGAGGATTACGACCGCGTGAAGAGCCTGATGATCGCCACAGCCGGCGAAAGCGAACCGTTTACCCTTGGCATGAGCCATACCCCCAGCAATTTGATCCTCCCCACGCTGGTCAGCAGCTTTAAAAAGGCCTACCCGCACATACCGTTTCGCGTGCGCACCTTTCCCGGGTCTCAGATGCAACATAAGCTGGCCACGCTGGAATGCGATATTTCCATCACCAGTGTTGCCTCAACGGACAAAGGCTTTGTTTGCGAACGGTTTTTTTACGACCCGCTTGTGCTGATTGCGCCAAAATCCCTCAACCTAAAGGGCCCGCTCACGACGCGTCAGCTTATGCAGCTGCCCCTGATTGTGCGCGAAGACACCAGCAGTATCACAAAAATTCTGGTGGAATCCTTCCGGCGGGAGAATATCTCAATGAACGATTTAAATATCGTGTTGCAGGTGTACGGCAATGACGCCGTTATGCAGGCGGTGTCTCTGGGCACGGGCATAGGCTTTGTGACCAAAAGCCTGCTGACGGGATTTCAGGGGGACAAAAACTACGATGTGGTCGGCATCAAAAAATTCAAGGTGGACCGATACCTGCATTTGATCCGGCGCTCCGGTACTTATCCCAACGGAATGAAGCTGTTCTGGGATTTTGCCATGAAGATGAATTGGCGGGAGCATGTCTTTACCTTTAATACCGGTGCGGTTTGACCGATAAGGGGCTTTGCGCGTTAAACTGCCTGCCGGAAGCTAAGCAGCCCGTCAGTAAAGCCCGGAGAAAAGCGGCATGTGATAAGGCAGTAATCTCAAATAAACATTAGATAGTCGGCAAACGGTATTGTAAATAAGCTGGAAACAGCAACTACAAACGTATTGGGAGCTAAGGCAAATGAAAGAGATTACCAATTTAGCCCTGTTTATAAAAAGCCGAGATATAAGGAAACAATCCTTAATATCTCGGCTTTTTGCATCTTTTAATGACCGATATAGCACAGCCTATGTCTCATCAAGAGGATGATTGGCAGCTATATTTGTAACAAGCGTCATCGTTATCAAATTATCGCTCAATCATTCTCGTTATAAACATAGCACTACCGCTAGCGGTGGCCGGAACGGTAGTGGAATATCAAAAATCGGTATTTTACAGAAAAAGAGGGAATTTTCCTTGTGAGCAATCCGCCGAAAGCACGTTGTATTTAAAAAATTTGGTACAATAAGTAAATTACATACAGGAAGGAAGCTTGTGAATATGGCGGGAAAATCATCAAAGCAATATCTTCTGATGCACAAAAATGTGCCGGTGGCCGAGCTTGCGCTTGACACGGCTTCCGGGGCAATTTCCGCTATGCCCTTTATGACATTGACGAAGAATTCCGGGAGCTGGTACGAAACTCCGTGTTCATAGATCCCACCCGGTGTGATGCGCTGTGTTTTGCACTCCGAAGGCGTGTGGAAATGCTGACCGAACTTGTAAATTTTCGGACTGCGCCATTTTTTGTGGATGATGTTCGGTCAGATGTAAGGGGAAATATCGCATACAGCGGTGAGGAAACCGAGGATAAGGATATAGAACGCTAAACTAAGCGAGCAGCATGACGATTTACAGAAGTATCATGGGGTGTCCATGGTACTTCTTTTTTCACCCTTTTCGGGGAGCAAGGCGACCGGCAGCTTATTAGCAAGCTTGATAGACAGAGCCCAAGACCCGCTGCGTAGTTAAAACATCCTGTATATCAGTATTGATGTGATATGGATTTATTTTCTACAGCTTTTATAATGCCGCCTTTACAATCAAATCTTTTAGCTTTTCTTTTTCACTTTCAAGCGCGTTATCAGCAGCGCTGAACATAGTGGTCAAACGGTCTATCACACGCTCAATCTGACTTTTAGTATTCAGCACCTGCGTCTGTGATTGCTTAATTTTATCCAGCACCGCCCAATCCGCAAACAATCCGTCAAAGAAGTAGTCGGCAAAGTGCAAAAAGCCGTCAATGCTGACCTGTATATCGGCGTGAATCGTCACGTCGGTCAGCTCCGTTTTGAAGCGACGCAGCTGTACCTGCAACTGTTCGACCTGCTTCTGAGCATCGTCCAGATGGCTGTGCTTTGCCATATCTGAAAGCAGTCCGCCACCCAGCAAATCCCAGGTGCCCCAACCCTCCGCGCTGCCCAGACTGGAGAGAATGCCGTTGGTGG
>JAEWLW010000029.1 GCA_023457355.1 Bacillota bacterium
CATAGAAAGAATTTAAATCCGAATGTAATATGACGCGCTCCAAATTATCGCCTCCACAATATGAACGTATGTTCTATATTATGAGCGCAAAGAGATTTGAATTCAATGTAAAAATACTGGCAATAAAATTTCTCTTGATTTCTTTATTTATACTGCTGAAAACAATAGGAATATGTTGGAGAAATATGAAAAATGAGTTATTATTACAATAAATCAATTTATAATGAAGTTCGTTCAACAGCAGGTTTTAATCTTAGGAAAAGCGAAGTTCGCACGATGGAATATTTTAGCAATTATACGCAATTCGTCTAACGACAGGTTTTACCTAATGGGCAGTTGATGCAAAAGAGCATCATAGCAAATTCGGGGAAGATCATAATAAATCGCCTTAGTAGAAATACTGCCTATTTAGGGAATGCATATTTCCAATATAACGCGAGGCCGACTAAAGTAGAATTGATCTATCGAAGGAGACGATATTATGAATATTAAACCATATGATAAAACAATTAGAGATCTTCTTGGCTCTAAAAGACAATTTGTGATTCCTCGCTTTCAAAGAGAATACTCGTGGGAAAAAAAGAATTATCAAGAATTTTTTGAGGATATGGTTGGAAATCTTGTACTTACCGGAGGAAAAGTCTCTTCCAGTCAATATTTTCTTGGTACTATGCTTTTTATCGGCAATTTTACGGAAGGTACAGATCAAGAAATACAAGTTGTCGATGGGCAGCAAAGATTAACGACTATTACGATTCTATTCTCTGCATTGTCGGATCGCTTTCTTACATTAGGAGAGCCCACCTTAAGTAAACAAATTTTTACTTACATAATGACAGAAGATGATGACGGAAATGAAGTGCGTATTTTAAAGAGTAAAACCAATTACCCTTTTTTTGCCTACTTTATTCAAGATAAAGAAAAGAAAACAAAGCAAGAAGCCAATAGTGATGAAGAGAGTTGTATCAAAGAAGCATATGATTATTTTATGTCTCAACTAAAAAGTGATAGACTGAAAACCCTCCTAAAACTTAAACACGGAAGTGTAGAGATTGATTTTTTATCTGAAGTTGATATTTTAAAGGCCATACGTGACCAAGTACTCAATTCAACTTTTGTTTCAATTTCTACCACAGATAAGGAACAAGCAAATAAAATTTTCGAGATTCTTAATGCCAAAGGAAAGCGTCTTGCAGATATTGATTTAATTAAGAATAAGATATTTGAAGTATTAAAAAAACAGGAACCCGCAGATTTTGCTGAAGAGAGTTGGAAGCAGATTAAGTCAACATTAAATGGTGGAAAAGAAACAGTAGGTATTGCAACATTTTATCGGCATTTTTGGATTTCAAAATATAAGAAAACATATTCAAACAAATTATACGATGAATTTAATTCTACCATTTCTAAAACAGAAACTTCATATAGACAATTTTTAAATGATATGTTACTTAACGGGAAAATTTACATGAAAATTGTGAACCCAAGAAGAGGTGATTATGAAAATCGCAAGGAATACTATTGGCTTGTTCAAAGCCTAAATGCTTTAAATAATTATTTTAATGTTGTACAGATTAGGATCGCTTTACTGGCTTTATTTGATCTTAAAGACAGAGAAATTATAGATCTAAAAACACTCAAAACAGCTATAGTATATTTGGAAAATTTTCATTTTGCTTATAATGCAATTATTAGTGGTAGAGCTAATAGACTAGAAAAAATCTACTCCACTTTTGCCATTGCCCTTCGAAAGGCCACCAACAAGGTAGATGCGAAGGAAATTATCAACGACAGGCTATTTGATCCCCTTGAGAAACTATTTCCATCTTTCGAAGACTTTTGTAGAAAATTTATAACTTTGACTTATTCAAAAACAGAGAATCCATCAAATGTAAAAACAAAATATGCAATAAATAAGTTAAATTGCTATTATTCACACAAAGAAATTTTTGAAGATGACGGTAGTATTGAGCATTTGGTCCCAGAGGCCGAAGGTGAGCATGCTTTTGGAATTGGAAATCTTATTCTTTTAGAGCAAAAGATTAACTCTGACGCAGGGGCATTAGAGTATATAAAAAAGCAAACATTCTATGCCCAATCGAACTATACATGGATAAAACAATTTTGCCGAGATCACCCGACTTGGGATGAGACCATGCTAAGTGAACGTGCAGTAGAAATGGCAAAACTCTATTATGAAAAAATAATGGGAAGATAAATTTATAAATAGCAAAGCTGGTTTAACCGGGGGAGCCCATAATATTTTCATAAGGGACAAGCCAGAGAATCTCTTCTGGGCTTAACATAAAAATGGGCATTGTAATTATAAAGAGAGCTTGAGGTTGCAGACTCCGAGTATATTATAAAATTAGGCTTGATCTTACGGGGATATTTATATGGAATTATTCAATAATACAACAAAGGTTGTTCGGGACGATTTAGAAAAGATAATAACTCCTGGTAGTAAAGTTTCTATTGCCGCAGCATGTTTTTCAATTTACGCTTTTCAGCATCTAAAAGATCAACTACAATCAATCAGCGAACTACAATTTATTTTTACATCTCCTACATTTATTGCTGAAAAAACGCCTAAAGAAAAGCGGGAGTTTTATATTCCGCGGTTAAATCGAGAAAAAAGTATCTATGGCACCGAATTCGAAGTAAAGTTGCGCAATGAGTTATCTCAGAAGGCTATTGCAAAAGAATGTGCCGCCTGGATACAAAAGAAAGTAAAATTTCAGTCTAATATCACGCGAAATGGCATGAATAATTTTCTTTGCGTCGAAAATCAAGATGATTGTTATACTTACATGCCGTTAAATAGTTTTACTACGGTTGATTTGGGTTGTGAGCGTAGCAACAATATCAGCAATATGGTGACAAGAATGGAATCCCCGTCCAGCTTGTCTTTTTTAGAGTTGTTTAAAAATGTCTGGAACGATGCGACTAAGATGCAGGACGTCACTGAAGATGTAATAGAATTCATATCTGCAGTATATCAGGAAAACTCTGCCGAGCTCATATACTTTATGACGCTGTATAACATTTTTAGCGAATTTCTCGAAGATATTTCTGAAGATGTTTTACCGAATGAGGCCACCGGTTTCAAAGACAGCATTATTTGGAATAAGCTATATAACTTTCAGAAAGACGCCGCGCTTAGCATTATTAATAAATTAGAACAATACAACGGATGTATTCTGGCCGATAGTGTCGGCTTGGGTAAAACCTTTACTGCCCTAGCCGTAATAAAATATTATGAGGGAAGAAATAAAAATGCACTTGTTCTTTGCCCCAAAAAGTTAAAAGACAATTGGATAACCTATCGCGGGAACCTTATAAACAATCCTCTTTCAAAGGATCGACTACGGTATGATATTTTATATCATACCGATCTTTCGCGTGAGCGTGGGGATACAATTATGGGCTTGCCGATAGATCGCATCAACTGGGGTAATTACGACCTGGTTGTAATTGATGAAAGCCATAATTTTAGAAATGGCGGCGAACTAAGCGGCGAAGATAACGAAAAAGAAAACCGTTATCTACGATTACTTAACAAGGTTATTCGAGCTGGCGTTCAAACGAAGGTTCTTATGCTTTCTGCAACACCGGTCAATAATCGATTTTATGATTTGCGCAATCAGCTTGCGCTGGCCTACGAAGGCCAGGCAGAGCGTATTAATAGCAAATTAAATATAAAAGCAGACATAGATGCGATTTTTCGCAATGCGCAAAAGGTCTTCAATGCTTGGAGCAAGCGACCATCGGAAATTCGTACAACATCAGCATTGCTATCCGAATTGGATTTTGACTTCTTTGAAGTATTAGATAGCGTAACCATTGCCCGTTCTCGCAAACATATTCAGCGATATTATGACACCACAGAGATCGGAAATTTCCCTACCCGAAACAAACCTGTTTCTCTTCGCCCGAAGCTAACGGACAAACCCAATGCAATAAATTACCGCGAGGTGTATGCGCAAATTGCCTCGTTGAATCTTTCGATATATACTCCTTCAACCTACATACTTCCCAGCAAGGTTGACAAGTATATTGATCCAGATTGCAAACATTCCAGAACCATCTCTCAATCTGGGCGTGAACTCGGCATCCGTCGCTTGATGAGCATTAACCTGCTAAAACGTATGGAAAGCTCGGTACATTCCTTTAAGCTGACCATCAAACGCATTTTTAGCTTGTACTATGACACCTTAGAACAAATTGCTGCTTTTCAGCCCGGCATGTGTATTGATGTACAGGATGTGGCTGAGGCTCCTGATCTTGATTTTGACGATCAAAATATTGATTCTTATTCGGTTGGTAAGAAGTTTAAAATTGATCTGCGTGACATGGATTATCTCTCGTGGCAGCGCGATTTAAAAGCCGATCTTGATGTGTTGGAGAGGCTGCTCTGCTTGGTGGATGACATTACGCCGGAATACGATTTTAAGTTGGGTCAATTAATGCAGGCGGTCTCAGAAAAGATTGAAAAACCGATTAATCCGGGTAACAAGAAGATTATAATCTTTACAGCGTTTTCGGATACTGCGGAATATCTTTATGATAACGTTAGTGCCTTTGTCAAAGATAAATATAGCCTTAACACCGCTTTGATAACCGGCACAGTGGACGGCAGAACAACAATTCCGCGTTTTCCACCGAATCTAAATGATATTCTCACCTGCTTTTCTCCCGTTTCAAAAGAAAAAACACTCATTATGCCCAATGACCGTAATGAGATTGACATTCTTATTGCGACCGACTGCATTTCCGAAGGTCAAAACCTGCAGGATTGTGATTATCTAGTTAACTACGATATTCACTGGAACCCAGTACGGATAATCCAGCGCTTTGGACGAATAGACCGAATTGGCAGCAAGAATAAGGTTATTCAGCTGGTGAACTTTTGGCCGGATTTAACGCTAGACGACTACATCAACCTTAAAGAACGCGTGGAAGCGCGCATGCGCATTTCTGTCATGACGTCCACAGGTGATGACGATTACATCAACCCAGATGAAAAGGGCGATTTGCAATACCGCCGTGAGCAATTGGAGAAGCTGCAATCTGAAGTGGTCGATTTAGAAGAAATGAATTCCGGAATTTCCATTCTGGACTTAGGCCTTAACGAATTTCGTATGGATTTACTTGCTTACATAAAAGAGCATCCCGGACTTGACCGCATGCCCGCTGGCATTCATGCTGTTGTTCGGGGTGAAAAACCTGGCGTTATCTTTGTCCTCAAAAATATCAATTCTAAAATAAACATTGCAAACCAGAACCGCCTGCATCCATTTTATATGGTGTTTATCGGTGAGGATGGTGAGGTTCTCTGCAACCATTTGCAACCAAAGGATACGCTAGATGCTATGCGTCTCCTTTCCCGTGGGAAGACCCAGCCCGATTTGTCCACCTGCCATGCGTTCAATGCTAAAACCCGCGATGGGCGTGATATGCGCACCATATCAAAGCTACTGGAACAGGCCATCGCTTCAATTATCAGCGTCAAGGAAGAAAGCGACATCGACAGCTTTTTTGGTAGCGGGCAAACAACCTTTTTAACCGGAAGTGCAAACGGACTAGACGATTTTGAATTGATTTGCTTTATGGTGGTGATTGCATGATTACTTTTCCCGGGACAACAGCCATTGGGCGCATTCTGCCAAAAGAGGCATTCTATAAGCGTCTGACGCTTAGCACTGAGCTAAAAGAGAAATTCGTCAGTGACATCAAACGCATAGTATTGCTTAATTCGCTGACCTCGACCACTTTGCGCCTGGAACCCAGCGAAAGTATTAGGGAAATTCTTGTGATCGCAGTTGAATTAAAGATACAGGCTATCGATACCAGAATTTTAGATAATATTGCGCGGCAAAACCAACATAAGCTAATTTTTTTGTTGCGTTTTGAGGAGCAAGGGCAGCTCGCTTTATGTTATAATAATAAATTGTACAGTACACAGTGGAAACCGCTGGAAACTTTAGCACTAGTTGCAAAGGGCTTTACACTTGACACCGTATGGGACAATTTTTTGGAACAGATTATTTTGGCTGGAAAAGAAGACTGCCCGCGCACAGATTTGACCTTAGACCGACGCATTCAACGTTATGAAGCCATACAGAAGCTTCAAAAGGAACTTGATAAGGCTGAAAAGCTAGCACGCGCAGAGAAACAGCCGAAAAAACGGTTTGAGCTGTATCAGCAAGTACAAGAGCTAGAGAAAAGGCGGGAAAAGCTAATATGCATGTAAAAATGGAACTGAATATCCCACCTCATTTTTTTGATTCTGCAAATGACGAGAATAATTTTGAGTCTGTCTCAGAACGAATCGCCAAAGCCTTCCTTATAGAAATATTAAAGGAAGAAGAAATAAAAAAAGGCAACCCAGAAATACATGAACCTGACTATGTATCAGATTTCAAAGGATACGAAGTAACTTTTGCCATTAAAGCCTCTTTAGTACCACAACTAAAAGGCATTAAGACATTGGATTCGTCTAGTTATAATATCGAAGACTCCCTTATTAATGATATAACCGCAGCAATAAAACGCAAGGCAGATAAAAACTATTCTTGTACCCCCAGTTTGGTGGTAATTACATTAAGCCCGTTGTTATCATGGTATTATCCTTTGTTCATAAAACCAGATCCACTTTCAGAAATTGCGTGGGGTACTATGGTTAAACGGCGAGATGAGTTTTTTGACAAACTCTATTCAACTTACATTAGTAATCACCGGTTCGAAAATATATTTCTTATTCAACCCACTCATGATGAACATTTTGTTTTATTTGATATTAAGAATTTTGGCAGCTTTTCAGATGCAGACTTTATAAAGAAAGTCGGAGTGAAAAGGAAAAAAGCTTTTCCAGTATGCAAAGTGATTAACGTTGAACATGGCAATTTCCCGATTATATATGAAACTACAATCGTTATTTACGAGGAGGAATCTCTTAATGGACAAGCTTAAAATGCATAGCGCTGATAAGATGAATGAACATATAGAGCAAATTGCGGCAATGTTTCCAAACTGCGTAACGGAAGTGATAAAAAACGGCAAGGTTTGCCACGCAATAGATTTTGACGTTCTGCGTCAGGAGCTTTCTGATGTGGTGGTGGATGGGCCTGCTGAACGATACCAGTTTACATGGCCGGAAAAGCGTAAAAGCATTTTAGCTGCTAATGCGCCAATTACCAAAACTCTGCGCCCCTGCCGTGAAGAAAGCGTGAATTTTGAAGCCACCGAAAACCTTTATGTTGAGGGCGATAATCTGGACGCCTTAAAGCTGCTGCAAGAAACCTACCTAGGTAAGGTCAAGATGATTTACATAGACCCGCCCTACAACACAGGCAACGACTTTGTGTATGATGATGACTTTGCCGAAAACGCCGAAGACTACATGGGGCGCAGCGGTGACTATGACGACGAAGGCAATCGCCTTGTTAAAAATACCGACACCAACGGGCGCTTTCACACAGACTGGCTAAATATGATTTACCCCCGCATAAAGCTAGCAAAAGATTTGCTAACCGATGATGGGGTTATTTTTATTAGTATTGATGAAAATGAAATAAACAACTTACGCAAGTGCTGTGACGAAATTTTTGGCTCCATGCATTTTATTGCACAAATAACTTTATTATGTAATCCAAAAGGGCGGTCACAAGATAAGTACATTGCAAATTGCCATGAATATGTTCTGATCTATTCAAAATGCGATCTTGCGGCAGGAAGTGTTTCAGTGTCAAAAACAAAAGAAGAAATAGAGAAAGATTACCAATTGAGAGATATAAATGGGCACGTATACAGAGAATTAGAGTTGAGAAATACTCATCGAGATTTTGGAAAGTTTAATCGTCCGAAATTGTGGTACCCGATTTATGTTTTATGCAATGGCTCTGTATCACTATCTGCGAGTAAAG
Organism: Bacillota bacterium; assembly: GCA_023457355.1. GTDB lineage: Bacteria > Bacillota > Clostridia > Oscillospirales > Ruminococcaceae > Yanshouia. The sequence goes on from JAEWLW010000029.1 coordinate 7,926, forward strand.
ATAGTATTGAAGTATATCCTATCTGGGATGATGGCTTCGAAGGCTGTTGGACTTGGGGCGCTGATAAAGCGAGAAAAGAAATAAATATGTTGGTCGGAAAACATGTGTCGGGTAAATGGAAGATTTACCGGAAGGCATATGCGTTTGAGAACAGTCAGGCTCCATTAAAACAAGTTAAATCTATCTGGAATGAAAATTTGTTTTATACTGAAAGAGGCCAAAACGCAATCAGCAATTTGTTTGGAACTAAAGAAAAACTTTTTCAGGCACCCAAGGCTATTGCTATGATTAAACAATGTATTCAGATGTCACAAAGCAAAAGCGCCATTGTCCTCGATTTTTTCTCTGGTTCTGCCACCACTGCCCACGCTGTTATGCAGCTCAATGCCGAAGACGGCGGTAATCGCAAGTTTATTATGGTGCAATTGCCTGAAGAAACAGACGAAAAAAGCGAAGCTTATAAGGCGGGCTATAAAAACATCTGCGAAATTGGCAAAGAACGCATTCGCCGTGCAGGCAAAAAAATCAAGGGCGAGGCGGGAGAAGCTGCAAAGAATCTAGATATTGGTTTCCGCGTGTTAAAAGTTGATTCCACTAACATGAAGGACGTGTATTACAACCCAGCTGAAATTCAGCAATCCACCCTATTCACTTTGGCAGATAATATTAAGCCCGACCGCACACCAGAGGATTTGCTGTTCCAGATCATGCTGGATTTGGGTGTGCTACTTTCAAGCAAAATAGAACAGGTAACAATCGGCGGCAAAACGGTCTATAACGTTGCCGACGGTTATTTGCTTGCTTGTTTTGATGAAGCTGTTACCGATGAAGTGGTTACTGCCATTGCCAAACGCAAGCCCTATTATTTTGTCATGCGCGACAGTTCTCTTGCTGGTGACAGTGTAGCCACTAACTTTGAACAGATTTTTGCTACCTACAGCCCCACAACCATAAGGAAGGTGCTGTAGGTATGGCGAAGCTTACACAAATTGAAAAAGGAATTTTCATGAAGCTGTTTAATCGCGGAGGGTATGTACTGGACTTTTCCACTAATGACTTTGATGTATTTACCATGGAAAGTGTTGGAGTGCCTCTGTGTGCAACATATAAATTATCAAAAGGAAAATCTTTGATGGCATATATAAATGAGGCTTCGGAAGATGATATAATCAAACTTTTTAAGCAACTGCTTGACTACTATGAAACACATTATCAACATGAATATTTAAAAGAAGATGATGATTTCAGATATGATGGGGAGTATAGCCGCACATATCGTAAGTGCCAAGAGATTATCGGTCGAGTGTGCTTTTGCGCTATTCCTTTAGCGCCAACCGCAACAACTCTTAAAGAAAAGTTCTCAAGCGAATATCTTTCTGCCCAAATTGATTTAATGCTCGGTATGCAGGCCTCAAATCCAACGGAAGCCATTGGAAAAGCTAAAGAGCTAGTAGAAAGTTGCTGTAAGACAATCCTTGATGAAAACAAAATCACTTGGGATAAAAGCTGGGATGTCGGTCAACTAACAGGTGAAACACTTAAACTTTTAAAGTTAATGCCAAAGGATTTACCAGATACAGCACCTGCAGCGACTGAAATGAAAGCAATCTTAGGTAATCTGCGTGCCATCGCTACAAACCTTGCAGCCTTACGTAATCCATATGGCAGCGGTCATGGCAAGAGTGCCTCCTACAAAGGGCTTGAAGAGCGTCATGCAAAATTGGCTGTTGGCAGTAGCATAACGCTTGTCAGTTTTCTTTGGGATACCCACGAAAGGAGGCTGACGCTGTGAAATTTCAGTTTAAAATACAACCTTATCAAACCGACGCAGTAAACAGTGTCGTTAACATTTTTGCTGAACAGCCCTATCAGGAGCGCATCAGTTATGTGCGAGATCTCGGTGCATCCAAAGCGGCACGGGTTCAGCAGACAACCCTTTACGGAAATGCGGAAGACACTTCTGATAATGTGGCTCTCGGTTTTGAAAACGCCCGACTGCAAATCCAAGATGAACAGCTGTTGTTGAATATCCGCAATATGCAGGCTCGCAACAATATCAAGCAGTCAGAAAAGCTAATCAGCCATCTTGGACGCTGCAGCCTTGATGTTGAAATGGAAACCGGCACCGGCAAAACCTATGTGTACATAAAAACCATGTTTGAGTTGAATAAGCGCTACGGTTGGAGCAAGTTCATCGTGGTGGTGCCTTCCATCGCTATTCGTGAGGGCGTTAAAAAGTCCTTTGAAACCATGGCAGACCACTTCATGGAACACTACGGTAAAAAGGCGCGCTACTTCATTTATAACAGCAAAAATCTCAATGAACTGGATAATTTCAGTTCCCATGCTGGAATTAATGTGATGATTATCAACATTCAGGCCTTCAATACCCGTGGCGCAGATGCTCGTCGCATTTATGAAGAACTGGATGATTTCGGCTCGCGTAGGCCTATAGATGTCATAAAAGCCAACCGCCCTATTGTTATCTTGGACGAACCGCAGAAAATGGGCGGCGCTGCAACGCAAGAAAGCCTAAAGGAATTCAACCCTTTATTTTGCCTAAACTATTCGGCAACCCATGCCCAGCACCACAATCTTGTGTATGTGCTGGATGCGCTAGATGCCTACAATAAGCGACTGGTCAAAAAGATTGAGGTCAAGGGCTTTGAAGTAAAAAACTTTCGTGGAACCGACCACTATTTGTTTCTTGAGAACATCCTGATTTCACCTAAAAAGCCGCCAGCGGCTAAAATCGAGTTGGAAATCAGCTACAATAAATCTATAAACCGCGAGAGTCGACTTCTTGGTGTGGATGATGACCTGTATGCAATTTCTCACAACATGGAGCAATACAAAGGCTATCACATCAGTGACATTGATCCTATTCGCGGCTCGGTGACCTTCACAAACGGCAAAACAATCTCCCGCGGTGAGGTAGTTGGTGACGTCTCTGAAAAAGACATGCGCCGCATTCAGATTCGCGAAACGATTATTTCCCACTTTGCCAAAGAAAAACGCAACTTTGCGCTTGGTATAAAAACGCTGTCTCTGTTTTTTATTGATGAAGTTGCTAAATATCGCGTTTATGATCAAGACGGGAACGAAACCAACTCAGAATACGGCAGCATTTTTGAGCAGGAATATCTTTCAGTGTTAAATGATTACATCACACTTGAGGATACGCCGTACGTACGTTATTTAAAGGCAAAATGTAGTGACCCGGCGAAAGTTCACGCCGGTTATTTCAGCATAGACAAAAAAGGCCACAAAGTTGATAGTTCTGTAAAACGTGGAAGCGACGAAAGCGATGATACCTCGGCGTATGATTTGATTTTGAAGAACAAGGAGCAACTGCTCAGCTTTGACGAGTCGGTACGCTTTATCTTTTCGCATTCCGCCCTGCGTGAAGGTTGGGACAACCCCAATGTGTTCCAGATTTGTACGCTAAAACACAGTGACAGCACTACACAGAAGCGCCAGGAGGTTGGGCGTGGGCTTCGATTAGCTGTCAACCAGTGCGGTGACCGCATGGACGCACAATTCTGCGGCGATAGCGTACATGACATAAATATGCTCACCGTTATTGCCAGTGAAAGCTACAAACAGTTTGTTGCTGACCTACAAAAGAAAATCAAAGAGGATTTGTACGACCGGCCTTCCAAGGCGACACAGGAGTACTTCATCGGCAAAACCGTTATGGTTGGTGAGCAGCCGATGGAGCTGGACGTTAAGCAGGCCAAGGATATTTATCGCTATCTGCTCAAAAATGATTATATTGACAATGACGACAATGTTACTGAGGCCTACCGTACTGATCTGCAAAATAAGCGCCTTGCGCCTTTGCCACAAAGTGTTGCACTAATGGCAGAAGGCATTCACATACTGATCCAAAGCGTCTTTGATGAACGTGTGCTGTCTGACATGGTTATGGACGGCAACAAAACAAAGATTGAAGAGAACGCGCTGAACGATAACTTTTATAAGAAAGAGTTTCAAACACTATGGGGGTATATCAACCACCAATATGCTTACACCGTAGATTTTGATAGCGGAGAGCTGATATCAAAATCTATCGCCCATATGAACGATAAGCTTTACGTTACCCGGCTGCAATATACTGTCACAGCCGGTCGCCAAATCAGAGATATGGATGAGCACGCCATATCCCGTGGCGACAGCTTTACGGGTGAAAAGACCAGAACCGAAACCCTACAACATGCTGAAACTAGTCAAATTAAATATGATCTTATCGGGAAAATCGCTGAGGGTACAACCCTAACGCGTCGCACAGTCGCAGCAATATTAGCTGGCTTAGAAAAGCCGGTGTTTGCAATGTTCCGCCATAATCCCGAGGAATTTATTACAAAAGCAATTAAACTTATCAAGGAACAGAAAGCGACTATGATTGTTGAGCATATCTCCTACAACCACACCGATGGGAAGTATGACAGCACAATCTTTACTGCTGAAAAATGCGGCGATTTTACCCGTGCATTTCGTGCACAAAAGCATATACAAGATTATGTGTTTACAGACGGGACTGCTGAAAAGAGCGTAGAACGCCGCTTTGCTGAGGATATGGACAGCGCCGCAGAGGTCTGTGTCTATGCTAAACTACCTAGAGGATTTTCAATTCCTACCCCTGTCGGCAATTATTCGCCTGACTGGGCTATCGCATTTTATGCTGGAACTGTCAAGCATATTTTCTTTATCGCTGAGACAAAAGGCACGATGGAAAGTATGAACTTACGCCCAATTGAGCAAGCAAAAATTGCCTGTGCAAAGAAGCTGTTTAACGAAATCTCCACTGAAGATGTTGTTTACCACGATGTAGACAGTTATCAAAGCCTTTTGAACATTATGGAGAGACTTTAGTTTGCTTTTAGGAGGACACCGCCAATGAGTGCATCATATGATAAATATACCGTAACGCAATACTCGGTCAATTCCATTTTGGGTTACATTGAAGCTGGAGATATCGCTATTCCAGAAATTCAAAGACCGTTTGTTTGGAAAGGTAGGCAGGTGCGCGATCTTATTGATTCACTCTATAATGGATATCCTACTGGATATTTGATTATCTGGCAGAATCCAAATGTTAAGCTTAAAACTGGTAAAGAGGCTGTCGGAAAAAAAGTACTAATTGATGGACAACAGCGTGTTACTGCGCTTATGACCGCCATTTCAGGACAGAAAATTCTTACTGAGGATTATGAAGAGCGTGTTATAAAAATTGCGTTTAATCCCTTGGCTACTGATGATGAAGAACGTTTTGCGGTTCAAACACCTGCGCATATTAACAGCAGCAGGTGGATTCCTGATATTTCGGAGATCTTTAAATCGGATTTTGATAGCTATGAGTTTGTAGACAAATACGCCGAGAATAATCCAGACGTAAGCAAAAAGACCATTAACCAGGCTATTACACAGCTATTATCCATTAAAAGCTGTCAACTTGGTGCCATTATTCTTGTTCCTCATCTTGACATAAGTGAGGTAACCGAGATTTTTGTCCGTATTAATTCGCAGGGTAAGCGTCTTAATGAGTCTGACTTTGCCATGTCTAAAATTGCGGCAGATGAGCGTTACGGTGGCAATATGCTGCGCAAAGCCATTGATTACTTTTGCCATCTAGCTGTTGACCCTGGCTTTTATAATCAGCTTGCTAATGCAGATAAAAACTTTATATCAAGTGAATATGCAGTTAAGCTCCGCTGGCTCAAGGACAATAAAGAAGATGTTTATAATCCTGATTATAACGATATGCTCCGTGTATCTTTTATGCATACCTTTGGAAGAGGTAAATTAGGCGACCTTGTTAGTCTGCTCTCAGGCCGTGATTTTAACGACCGCAAGTTCAAGGAAGAGATTGCGGAGAATAGCTTCAAACGTTTAGGACAAGGCGTTCAAAATTTTATGAATCAATACAATTTTGAACAATTTGTACTTGCAATAAAATCTGCAGGTTTTATTTCTCCCAAGTTATTAAACTCAAAGATGACGTTGGACTTTTCTTATACGCTTTATCTTCTGTTGCAAAAAAGCGGAGATGTTTCAAAGAATTTAATAAAGAAATACATTCAAAAGTGGTTTGTACTATCTACCTTAACGAGCCGATATATTGGTTCCCCTGAAACTCAGATGGACAGAGATTTGCGAAGTATAGCTACAAAAGGCTTCTTATCATTTTTCAATGAAAACGAAAATGCAATGCTTTCTGATACTTTCTGGAATGTAAGGTTAGTTCAAAATCTTGAAACTTCTTCAGTTAACAGTCCCTTTTTTAATACCTTTATTGCTTCTCAGGTCTTTTTTGGAGACCGATCACTGCTTTCAAATAGTGCACGTGTTTCAGATTTAATTGATGCGGGAGATATTCATCATATTTTCCCAAGAGAGTATCTTAAGCAAAACGGGTTTGATGATAAATCAGTTTATAATCAAGTATCAAATTATGTTTATCTTGACACCGGTGTAAATATAGCGATCGGTAAGAAAGCTCCCAACGAATACTTTGCGACTGCATTAACTCAGTGCAATTCGAAAGAACTAAAAATAGGCACCATACTTAATGAGCTTGATTTTAATAATAATCTTGCTGCGAATTGCATACCACAAACTATAATCAACATGGCGGCACAGGATTATCGCACTTTCATGCTGGAGCGTCGTAAACTTATGACACAGCGGATAAAAGAATATTATTTTGCATTGTGATTACGGATGATATATGCATTCTCAGAGGTATAGATGTGAGTGAAAACAATACCGAAAAAGCGAACATAAAGAAAAAGAAAAGCTTAAAAAATATTCATTTTGCTTTATCTCAAGCAACAGGTGAATTGGTTTCAATAGAATCTGTTGAAAGTGGGCTAGCATGTGGTTGTATTTGTGTAGCATGCGGTCAAGAAATGGAAGCGCGTAAAGGAGATATGCGAAGGCATCACTTTGCCCATGTTTCAAATTATAAGTGCCTTTATGGATTTGAAATTTCTGTTTATAAGGCCTTTCAAATAATATTAGAAAATATCAAACAAATATTTTTACCAGACGCAGTTTTAAGATTCAATTCTTATAAACCACCTGAAGTAATTAAACCTGCATACCTTCAGACAATAACTGACGTATCTTATGAATGTGAAAAGGGACAGTACCCGCCTACATTATTGTGCCATGTTGGTAAAAACAAACTTCAAATTCTCCTTGATTTTGAAGGCTATTATAGTCGGCAGGATCTAAACGCTCTAAAGCAAACTGCTAAAGAAAACAATGTAGCGCTATTGCTTATACATCTGGACGACGTAGATAAAATTCTTACGCTAGATATGTTAATCAAATATGTTGTCGATACGTCCAAAGGCAAAGAGTGGATTTATAACCGCGTTATAGATAAGTTTGATGCTAAATATCGCAGCGCCGCAATTCAACCCACGACGTTTTTAGGCGGAGTTTTATGCTCAGCACAAAAAAGTCGATTTAGAAATATCTATTCCGCAACATGGGATGACTGTGTACAATGTGAATACTGCTATGATGCGAGTTCTGAGAATCTGTTGTGTTTGGCTAATAAACATATCAACCATATTGATGATTTTGACACACCGCAAGAAGAATTGAAAAAGAAATTTGAAGATCTTAACCATATTGCGCCTATTAAAAGAATATCAGATTATAAATGCCCTATATGTGGGGCTCCTTTGCGAAAGGTGCATGGAAAACAGGGCGTTTTCGCTGGCTGCAGTAATTATCCCAAATGCAAAAAATCATATCCAGTTGAACCTACGACGGAACAATTAATTATTAATAATAAGTTGTATCATGGTTAATTTTTCTAAATACTATAATGGCTGTAATTCTTGATATGGTAACCTGTTCTTATAAGTTCGAGCTGCGCATTATTGATATGACCTACCAAAACGGGCTCAATTTGTGCTTCGCTTAACATAGATAACGCGCAACCGGTATGGTTTGTATATTACATACCCAAGCTCCAAAATAGGAGATTCAGTTGGAATAAAGTTTATAAACAAGAATGGCTATAATGCGCGCATAAGAGGGATAAATTTGAAAAAAGATCAAAATAATAAAAAATTCTGGAATCGCTACGCGAAGATATATGATATTGAGATTGACAGATTTAACAGATTAGCCTATTCAGAAATGTACAGCCTTATATCGGAGGCACTTACGAAAGAGATGAAAGTGCTTGAAATTGCAACAGGTACTGGATTAATTGCAGTTAATATTGCCGATTCCGTGCAATCAATTGTGGCTACTGATTTTTCGTCCAAAATGATAGAGGTCGCAATGAAAAAAAGAGCACCTGACAACGTGCATTTCTCACTTGAAGATGCTACCGCACTCTCTTTTTTAGATCAGACTTTCGATGCTGTAATTATATCAAACGCCCTTCATATCATGCCAGATCCAGCAATAGTACTAAAAAACATCAGAAGAGTCCTAAAGCCAGAAGGCCTACTGATAGCGCCTACTTTTTCACATGGTCACTTGAGAGATTCAACATGGCATTTTAACGCTTTTTTGCTAAAGATGATTGGGTTTGAAACCTATTCCAAATGGAAACCAGAAGAGTATGTTGACTTCATCAATAAAAATGGTTTTTCTGTACAAACATGGAAGGTGCTCAAAGCAGCCTTTCCCCTTGTTTATTTGGAAGCGAAAGTACGGGAGTAGCCTTGTTATAATTCGCTTGGATACTTTTTCGCTTAACATAGAAAATGCGTAACTGGCGCGGTGAGTTGGGTAACCTCCCGCCGTTAATGACGAGAGGTACATGTAAAAGGCTGGCGTTACCAATTCAAATTCGCAATCGTTTGGGATTTTGGCAACCTGCGGAAAGCAGTACCCGTCAGGAATTTAAAAGCTTCGTCCTGGCCTGATCCCACTCAAGGACCGCCCGTATAGCTTCATCGAAGTTTTTTTCGGGACCGTTTTTGCTGACCTTCAGATAATCGTCATAAAGTTCAGCGAGAATTTTCTGATGGTAGCCGATATTCTCCCGGATGCAGTCCATTTCCTCCAGATCGCCGGCGTCCTTGTCGGTCGCCTGCTCATAGTCGGCCAGCTCCGCCTGATCCGTTTGAATGGATTCATGGCTTTCAAGAAAACTTTCTAGAAGTCCCCAGTTAATCAAATGACGCAAAAAGGTGTATTCGGACGACATTTCAAAACCGCAGCGGCACAGCCACCCATCCGCATACATTCTTTCGTCAGATCCATTGCTGTAGGTGCCGTTCACCAGATCGCCGATGAAGCTTTCCAGCAGCTTTTCGGCTGTCAGGCCGACGGAAGCCGCCTTTTCGCACAGGCGGGTAATATCCGCATCGGACAATTGCAATACCAGCGTTCGGCCTTTGATCGTCGCAATTTCTTTTTCCTGTTCTGTTCCCATATTAAATTCCTCGCTTTCATATTCAGGTTTCAAATTCGCAATCGTTTGGGATTTTGGCCAATATGCCGAGCCGGGAAGTAACCGCCCGGCCCGGCATTAAAGACTATCAGCCGCACAACAATGCTATATTATCAAAGCTGCAAATATAGCTGTTATTATCCGATACAACTTTTTTATATTCCTTTTCACCTTGAAAGAAATCTATGACCGCTTTATCATCGTCGTTAAGATCGGCATACTGGCGTTTGCCGTAATAGGGCGGTAGCCAGTTTCTTTGCAGTGAACAAAAGATATTGAATCGGTCAAGCAGTTGTAAATCGGTAAATTCGATGTGCATGGTTCCTTTTTTGTAAAAAGAAACGTTGAAATACTTGCAAGGAATTTTTGAAAGCGAACCGTGCGCTTTGATACGTTCCTGCAATGAAATATCGCTTTGAATCCCTTTTCCATCCAAAAAGTCAAGCGCTTTTTCGATGTCATTCAGTACGTCGGCGGCCTTATATGCTCTAAATTCACCGCCCCAGCGTTGAGCGTCAAATACACCATAGCAGGGTAAAATCACCTTTTTATTGACTTTATGCGCTTTGTTATGGCACCATCCATCGTAATAATGCAGGTTGTTTCTGCATTCGGGGTAATAAGAATGTTCCGCACTCATACGATCGAAAAGTTTCATAATGGTATCTTTGATACTTTCATGCACCAGGGCATTTGCTTCGCGGGCAAGCGTTTCAATGTTGTGGATGGTAAAGTCATAATTTTTTAGGTCCTCCAGCATTCCGAAAAACTTTTTAGCAACATCGCTCGTGAATTTCTTTGTAAATTCGGGGTTTGCAAACAATGTGCGCCAGTATTTATATCGGACAAGCTTTAAATAATGGTTGATATTGCCTTCTTCAATAGAGTAATGATATTGGCTATCATAGGTTGATAAAACTAAAAGCGATTCATTGCGGCCATTGAATTCACGCTGCATATACGGTTTCAAGGCATTATATTGCCGAAAAAGCGCCAATGTGGCTTCAACCTCTACTTGATACTGCATGACGATCGCTTTTATAATGTCATTTACCATAAGCGACGTGTTTTCACAGCATTCCGAAAATTCTATTTTCTTTGCCTCTTTTAGCTTTTCATATATTTCGCTTGGTTCTGCTTCACGTGGAATGTTTACCCGAATAAGCGCTGCTTCAACATCTGTTAATCGCTCTGCATCAGAAAAGGCATCGGAAATATATTCAATTTTTGCGTTGTATTTATCCAGAAGTTTTACGAGTTCGTATCTTGTGTTGGTATACGGATTCTTGATGGTTTGAGCATTGAGAAGGCACACAATTGCGCCACCCCTGCGCTGAATATGTAATGCTTTCAAAAGATGCTTGTCACCTTCAGAAAAAGGCGGATTCATAATAATAAGGTCATACTTTTTGTAGCACTCATACGTCAGAAAATCATCATGTATAACGCGACAGCCTTCACCCTTTAAAACGTGTCGCAAGTTTGGGTCTATCTCGATACAGTCAATATCCGCCTCCTGTTTTGAATAACGATTGGCAAAATCCATTTTCTCTTTTATGCACTTAACGATATCTCCTTTTCCAGCGCTGGGTTCTAAAACGGTATTCACAAGATCAACGTCAATGCCTGTTAGCATCTTATCAATTAAAAGGCTTGGTGTCGGATAAAAGTCGCTTCTGGTTTCTCCCACTAGGTTAAACATTTTTCTTCCTCCGTCTGATTTTTTACAGCCTGTGCCGGACAATCACAGTGGACTGTCGGCGGCAAGCAGCCTGCCTGCTTGCTGCCCTTAATTGCAAAAAGGCTCTTTTCGTGCGGACTGTCAAGTTGACCGTGGAATAGCGCAGCACCGCTATACGGATGCGGCGGGAGCATATGCCGCGAAAGCTGCTTGACCGGACGGAAGAAAAGTTTTAGGGCGCTAACCTAAAGCGGAAGAAGTGATAGCGCAATAGCTTGATTCGTTCACTTTCAATCCTTTAAAATACAATCCGCCACATAACACATATTTTGCGGGGGCCTTCTAAATACTTTTCCATTCGCATAGTTAAAATAGCTTATATCTATCTGGTTGCAAAAAGTAATCGGCGAATCAAGAATAAGAGCATAATTACCGCCAAAGCCGATTTTTTCTTTATAGGCGGTAAATCTTTTTGATTTAAACCACCCTTCATTCATGTTCGGTTCCAACGCATTCATACAGCACCAGTGAAGATATAAGTATTTGATCGAGCGGTATCGGGCATTTATTAATTCAGTGGTTGTGCTTCGTTTATCGTTATAATGTAAATCATAAAGCCCTGTGATCTTAACTCTGCCAATAACCATGCCACAGCCGCCTTTATTCTTGGTTTCGTAGATATAAGCAGTTATATTCTCGCCATCTTGAAGTGCTTTCACGGCATTTAAAATGCTATTGCGGAACTCAAAAGGTTTTTCTCCGCACATAATCATTTTTGAATATGGGGGATTAACGCTTAACATAATTTCTAATTTCATGATGGGATCCTTTCTTCCGGGAAATGCCCGATGTGATATTCTTCAATCCAAATTATATTTCGCTGCATATCAAAGACGTAGATAAAACCGTCTTCTTTAGTCTTTTTTTTAAATTTAGAACAGATATCAGTGCTTCCAATTAATGAGAGTTTTGGCATCACAATGCGCAAAACTAAAGCAAATAATTTAGGCGAGGCAATAAGTAATACGTTAGTATGCAGTATAACTTTGAAAGCAAACCACGTACAACCCAGGAACGCACCTGTGAGGATTCCACGTAGGTATTCAGCTTCCAAACCAGTTAAGAGTATTCGGTTGGCAGTAAACAAAAGGCAAATTATAAAGGTAGTCGTCAAATAAGTAAGTGCAATGTTATATCGCCCATACCGCTTTCCAAAGATAAGAATACCGTTCCATTTAAAATCCTCACGATTAGCTTTCATTTTCTTTTTCCTCTCGAATAATTGTTTTGTGGTCAAAGCCTTGTATTGGGGGCTATCCCCCTCTGCCGCCGTTGAAAATCGAGGGAATCACAATCGCCGGGTGATATCATTCCGAAGATTTCCAACAGCGTCATTCACCCCCGCACCCGCAGGGGCAGGCCGGTTAAGACCGGCCGTCTGATTGAGTGCAAATTTTTATTTATTTAAATTTCGTCTCTGTTTCCGGCCGACAGGAAGGATTATCATCCTTTATTGGCCGGGTGAATTTACCGCCGTTAGGCGGTAAAGAGGGTAACGCCCTTTTCAGATCCAACCGTCCGCTTTTATATGCGTAGGCTTTTCAACAGCGTATAGAAGCGGACACCTTTTTGTCTCCGCAGAACTGATATTTATTCTTTTCTATCTGAAGGATAGAAATATATATTATTGCTTATAGTGGGTCTGCTGGTTGTAGTGTATTAATTTGCGATGATACAAATTTGTGATATACCAAAACTTGCGAAACGGTGGAATCCTTAAAAAATGCAATCCTGACGAAGGTTTTCAACAGATTATTTCCCCGGCGGATTGCATTTGCAGATTGATGAGATAGTTAATAAAGGATCGTTTAAAGTAGGACGCATAATTTTTAATGTCGGCATTTGGATTAACGTTTCGCTCCATGTGAACGAGAAATCCCTCAACACAATCGGAATTGATGCTGGCAACTTCTACGGGACTGTAAGGGTCAAAAGACAGTTCTGTAATGAAACCGACGATCCCGTTGATAAGACCCTGCGGCCGTATTTTAACAAGCTCATCAAAGCCAATCTGCCGCCGTATCTTTTCGGTGAACTGCTGCGGAGTCTGGCCAATGGGTCGGCGTTTTTTGCGGCGCCTGGGCGGTCGCTGTGTTTCGCCGCCCTTTAGCCGCTGCTCATATCGTGCGCGGCGCTCCTCCAGCTGAAGCAAACCTTCGGCATGATCCGGCATGGGATTCAGCATGATGCTGTTGGAAATGTAGCGACCATATTCGTTCTTCCGGTGAAATACCATTATGTAGTGGTAGCAAAGCAGTTCATTGAGGTACTTATAATAGGAATTAAGACAGATATGTAAAAAACTCAGCGTGAAATCAATTTGCGGCATGCAGATGCTTTTGCTGCCTGCAAAAGCACAGAAATAGGCATACATAGCTTTGGCTTTGCGGCTGATGCGCCGGTCGGTCATGACCGCCAGCGGGACCCGGCCATAGCCATAATCACGCAGCCCGCCGGTGATGCCGAAGCGCCGACGATGCTTCTCCGCAGCCTTGGCCATGATCGGCGGATTCTGCAAAAGGATAATCCGGTTGTTGCACCATTCCTGTCGGCTAGTCTTGTGCTTCTTGACGTCGATATAACCGCCGTCCTGAAGCTCCCGGAGGTAGCTGTAATAGGTTGCAGGCGAAAACCCCAGGTCGTTCAGAATCTTGCTGCGCGGCGGGTAGCAGCTGAAGCTGTTTCCTGCATAAGCGCAGAAATAAGCGTACAGCGCCTTGGCGTCGATGCTTAAACCTCCTTCTAGCATGACGAGCTTTGGTACGATGCCATATCCTTTTGAGAGAATCCCGTTGCTTTCCATGTCCTTCTCCTTCTGCCGCAACGCGCCCGGTTTTGGGTGCACTTTAACAGACCGTCACGGTCTTGCTTTTTTGAAAAAGCGGCCGTGCAGCCATTTGTGGGATGTTGCGACTATGAAAATGTTATTACTTATCTACCTGGCGGTAAGCACTGTTGCCAGTGATCACCGCCAAGCCGACAAGCGGCTTGCAAAAACATAGGGATTCTTCCGTTGTCCGGTTTAAGATCAACTAAAAAGGTCGTAAACGTAAATAGTCCATATCAGGATCAGGACGGGCAGCAACTGTAATTTCATAGTTTCACCTCGTCACTCCTTGTTGCGTAATTTTTGAACAATAGTCGCTAAAATTCGTGCGATAGGGTCAATATCTGAAAATCGAACTTTTTTGGCACCGGGCTCGAAAAAATTGTTGCCTATCCATATCAACAGATACGAAAAGGGGAAAAAGACCAATCCCGTTAAAAATAGTGCTAAAAAGGATCTGTCCTCTTTTACGAACAGTTCCAGTAAACCATCCAACCCATTCCGTAATAAGGCAACGCCCATCAAGATCAAACATAGGGAACTTATAATAAGCGGGATAACGCCAAGATACCGCTTATCTTTTCTGATCCGGGCCTTTCTCTGCGCTTCATTTTCGTATCTGGCCGGGAAGTATTCCGGCGGCAGCAAATCATAAATATTTTTTGCTCCCAGTTCCTTCGGCGGGTGAATAAACTCTACAAAAGCATTCAGCTCCCAGTGTTTCAAGGGCGGCATAAACCGGTTCCGGATCAAAAGCCACAGCAGCGGGAAACCGGCCAGAAACAGGCCGTCAGATACCATGAGAAAGGTAAAAGCCAGGTTGCCCCAGAATACCAGAGTTTTAAGCTGTGCGGCATCGGGCCGCAGAACATAAAGGGAAATCCCAAACGCCATAATGAGGGCCGTAATCAGCCAAATTTTTTTAATGCGTCTGATGGTAGCCGTTCTGTCGTTTCTATCCATACCAAACATCCCTTCGAGCTTTTGTCCTGACCGCTCATGTAGCGGTTATTTGTTTTTCCAGAGGGTGTTCCCCCTCTGGGCTCCCCCCACTCGCCGTGTGGCAGGAGCCGCCGTCATAAAGGACGGCAGCTCTGCTGCGACAGTGTTGGCATCGGCACACCGGACAAGCCCCAAGCGGTTGTATTGGCTTCGCCAATCTCCACCGCCGTGCACGGGGGCCTGTCCGTGCGCTTCGATGGCATCAATCAAATACGTTGGTCATAAAATTCTGGCGGCTATATTCCGCATCATCCATGGAATGCAGCTTGTCCAGAGTGCTTTGCATCGTCTCTCCGGTCAGTTCATCACCCACATAGGGTAATTCTTCGGTTAATGTCGTGATCATGGCCAGATGGCCGTTCTCGGGGTGGTATGCGCCCATCAGGGCCAGTTCTTCTAAAGTAAAGCAAACGTTCATTTTCATATCCTCCTATTATCGTGCTATATCGTGTTGTTTAGCGGTGCGCCTGGCGTGGCGTTCTGTATTCATTCGGTCGGCTTCAACCTTGGCGTCCTTTAGCTTGTCGTGTATGGAACGGCCATTCGGGCGTTCCGATTCCTGTGTACGTATGGATAGGGCATATTCCTTATCCCATTGAGTGACCAACATCTGTTCATCCGGATGCAGAAGGCTGCGCCATTCCTGCGTAGCCGGATCGTTCGTTTCAATCTCCCAGAGCTGCCGCAGCTCGGTTTGATGAAGGCCGTCTAAGCTGTCAAGACGAATGGCCACACCCTCCCAACCATCATAACCGTGTGTTTTTCCCGTTGTGATGTCTTTCCACATCAGAAAATCTTCGCTGAATCCATCCACATAATATGGAATTTGCGCTAACGCTCGCATTTGTGCGGCCAAATCGGGATTCTCCCGGGTAATCAGTTCACCGTATCTTTCCTGAGAATATTCACGCAAGCTTTCAGTCAGCTTATCCCACTGGCCTTCAAAGGCTGGGTGCTGCTCACCGTTGTCTATGGACACAATTTGCATGGATTTTCCGTTAGCCGGATCGTGAACCCGGAAGAAGCCTTCATATGCGCGATTATCAACCGTCGCAACGAAATGCAAATAGTTGTCATCATCAAAGGTGTGATCCGAAAGCGTAATTTCTCTGTCGCGTACCATCAGTTCCATTTCCGTGCTGTCAATAATCCGCAAAGCGCCGGTTTGGATAACCGTCAAGGATTGCTCCAGCACCTCCATCTGGATGCTGCCGCTCCACCCGGCGACATATCCAAAGGAATACTGAGACGAATCAATGCCGAAGTGCTGGCAAACGACGTAGGCCACGCTTTCGGCCTGCACTTCAAATGCCTGCCGGTCGCGCTCCTCCCCGGTCTTGCTGCTGTGCAGCAGCGCGTGCGCCATTTCATGCACCGCCGTCTTGACCGCCTGTTCCTGGCTAACGCTTTCGCGGATGACGATGCGCTTGGCTTCATAATCGCAATAGCCGTTAACGGATGCCCGCGAAATCTCTTCAAAAGCAATCGGATAGGGCGACACCTTTCGCAGCACGCTCATCAGGCGGTCGTATTCGCCCACCTGCCCGGTGAGCCGGTGCGCCAGCGCCGGCAGCTCCTTGCCGCTGGTCTGCGAAATATCAAAGACATGCGTCACCTTAAACGCCATGCGCTGCACTTCTTTTTTCTGTGGCTCCGACAGCGGGTTGCCGTATTCGTCCTTTGTCTCTTCCACCGTCACCTTGTAGGGGGAAGGGGCCAGAATTTGCAGGCCCTTTTCGCCTTTGTTGACGCTGCGCCCAAGCGTTTTCCAGGAATTGAAGCCCGCCACGCGTGTGGCGTCGGGATTTTGCAGATAAATCAGCATCGAATTTCGGTAGCTGTACCGGTGAAAGCGGGAAAGCGTGCCGAGGTATTCAGCGTATTTGCCGCTGCTGAAGATATCCTGTACACCCGCCTTCAGCTGCTCGGTCAGCGCCTTGACCCTGTCGGCCTGGCTAATTGATTTGTCGTCCATTTTGTCCCGTCCTCTCATTGTCATATATTAAGGCCCACGATATAGATCGCGCAGCCTGCGAACCCCAAGCGCAGCAGCTTGTCCACGATGCCCCCGGCGCTGATCGGCGTGATGCCAAAGGCCTTGCGATTGAATGGGTAGAGCCAGGGGATGCCCCGGCGGGTGATGCTGTCCAGCAGCAAATGCGACAGCACCCCGCCCATGAGACTGAGAAAAAGCTTCAGCGACAGCGCATTGTAAAGCACTGGTGCCAGCGCCAAATACACCAGTGGCGCGTGGAAAAGTGTGCGATGGCCGAAGATGCAGTTGATTAGCGTGGATATCGGCCGCACCTTCAGGCCAATTGTACTGTTGGCCGTGTCAATGTCCGGGAAAAGCGCCGCGATGCCGCTGATAGCCAGAACCCCGGCAGTATTAACCGCGTCCAGCCCCAGATACCGGGTTGTCAGTGCCCCGGCCAACACACCCGCCGCCATATGTGTTTTGCCCGTCATCGACTGTTCCCCAATTCCTGAGCTTTATGCCCGCATTTAATAACCACCCGGCAATAGAGCTGCTCCGGCGTGTCCGGCAGGTCGAAGACCGGCAGTGAATGCTCACTTTCCGGGAAAACGACTTTTAGCGCCGCCTGCGCCTTTGTTACTTCGTTGGCCGTGCCGTAAAGATAAGCCTCCATAGCCTCACTCCCTGATATTGTCGTCAGCGTCCGCTTTCTTACTGTCGCCAACAAAAAACACCTGATCGACATTAATCTCAAATGTATACCGCTTAATGCCCTCCTTATCCGTGAAATCACGGGTTTCAATAACCCCTTCGACGCCGATGGCCTTGCCTTTTTGAAAATACTTTGATACAAAATCACCGGTGCTGCGCCATGCGATGCAGTTGATAAAATCGACCTTACGGTTACCGTCACCGTCCTTATAGGGACGCTCTACGGCCATTCGAAAGTTGCAGAGGCTTGTTCTCTGCGGGGTGGTCTTGCGCTCCGGGTCGGCGCTGAGCCGCCCGATCAGAATGGTTTTGCTGTACATACTGTTTTTCCTCCTTTGCAGTTACGATATCTTACGGTTGAAATCAACCTCGGTCACATTGCCTTTCTCCAGCGGATCCTTGGTGCCGCGAAATTCGCTTTCATCCCAGACCTTTTTATAATTGGGGTCCAGCTCCGGCACCTCGGTATTCATCAACCGTCTGCGGCGCAGCCACCAGATCGCGCCGGCTGTGCCAGCGGAGGAAAGCGTGAACGCACCGGCGGCCAGTCCTGCCATCTGTCCTTGTGTCATACCCGCGGCCTTCGGTTCCTCCTGTGGCTTTTCTTCAATTTCCGGTTCCGGTTCGGCTTCCACTTCCGGTTCAGGCTCCGGTTCGGGATCGGGAATGGCTGCGGGTGCCGGGTCGGGCTCCGGCGTAATCGGCGCCGGTTGAGACGGGGCGATGATGCCCGGCACAGCCGTCACGGTCGTGCGTACCGCCAGTTCCACGACATCGGAAATGTTGCCCGCTTCGTCCACTGCCTTGACCGTCACGGTGGTGGTGCCCTCCGGAATGGTGTAAGTCAGATTACCGCCATAGATTTTGCTGCCGCTGTACTCCACGTTGTTGACATAAATCGCCTTGACACCGGACTTTTTATCCTCCGCGCGGATGTTCACGACCTTGTCCTGCTGCGCTGCTGTCACGCGGGGCGCGTCCCGGTCAAAGCAGATGATATCCAACGAGGTTTCCTTGACCGTGCCATCGTCATTTTCCACTGACGCATAAACGGTCGTATCGTCGTCGATCCAGATATAGCGGCTGGAAGTGACGTCCGTCCAGTCATCGTCCTCGCCGGTTTTGGCCATAATGGCCTTCAGGCCGATGCTGTCACCCGCGGTGATCTTCACCTTGGCGCGGCTGGCGCCCGTCCAGTCCGGCGCTTCGATCTCCAGCTTCAGCGTGGATTTCACCGTGCTGCGCGGTACCGCTTTGTTGACCATCGCGGAAAGGTCGCCGTTTGGGTTGACCGCCTGCACATGCAGCGTTTCCACGTCCTTGCCGATTTTGTAAACGACCGGATTCCCTTCAAAATATTCGTCGTTGATAAAGATGCCGGTCACACTGTCGCCCCCGGTGGCCAGCGCCGTGATGGTCGCGCGGGTATTGTAGTCTGAGAACTCGATGCTGCTGATCGTGATGGTGGAAACAATTTCACTCCAACCGGGCACGCGCCGGATGAGCAGCGGCGAGTAATCGCCATCGGTGTTGTAAGCGCGCAGCTCAAGGTGCCGCGTTCCCTCGGGGATGGAATAGGCGACCGGATTGCCGCTGACAAACTCTCCGTTGATCTCAATGCCGGTGATTCCCCGCGGCGCATTGCCTTCCTCCGCCGTTTCGGTCGCTGTAATGACCGCAGTCGCATCGTCATAGGAGAATTCGCAGTCGGTGACGGCCAGGCCGCTTACTTCCTCGGCCCAGCCTGGGACGCGCTGCCGATAGAGGGCGCTGCGATCGCCGTTGATATCCACCGCCTGCATATCCAGATACTGCGCGCCGCTGACGGTAAACACGGCGGGATTTCCGGCGCACAGCTTGTCGTTGACATACACACCCGCAATTTTGGTATCTGTGGTCGCCGCCGTGATCGTGGCGGTTTTGACATCGGGGTCAAAAGTCACCGTTTCAATGGTCAACGTCTCCAGAACGTCAAACCAGCCCGGGACGCGTACCGTCTGTTCCTCGGTCTTGTTTCCGGCGTTATCCTCGGCATAAATAGTGAGATACCGCGTGCCGTCCGGGATCTGGTACTGTATGTAGCCGCCGTTAAAGGTGTTTTCGCCAATGAAGATGGCCTTGACGCCGCTGACTGCGTCGGTGGCCGATACCGTGACAACCGTATTTGCGTTGTTGAAGCGAATGCCGGTGATCGCCGGCGCACCGGCGTCCAGCTTGCTGAAATAAATGTACTGATTGGCGGTGTTTCCGGCGCCATCCCGCGCCCAGGCGTAATAGGTGCCGTTGGCCGCAAGAGTGAAAGTGCTGGAATCCTGCCAGACGTCGTCCTTAGGCGTCGTGCTGTTGGCGGTGACGGCATAGGCCGCAATACCGGTTTGTTCGTCGGTGGCCATAATCGTAATTTGAGCCGTACCTGTCCAGCTTTCAGGCATTACTACTTCGGTGATGGTCGGCTTGGTGCGGTCGATCCTGCCCAACACAAATTCAAATCCGGTGGCCGAAACATTGCCGACGGCGTCCCTGACCCAAGCAAAATACGTACCGTTGGCCGTAAAGGTAAAGCTGTTGCTTTCCTGCCATCCGGAAACCGGGGCGGCGCTGCCGCCCGTCGTGACGGCGTAGGCCGCAATGCCGCTGCCGGCGTCACTGGCTGAAATACTAACCGTACCGCTCATGGCCCAATCGGTCGGGATATTGACCGAATCCACCACCGGTTTGTCGGTATCCACGCGGCTGACGGCAAATTCATAGGCCGCAGACACATTTCCGGCTGCATCCCGTGCCCAGGCGTAATAGACGCCGTTGGCCGTAAGGGTAAAGCTGCCGCTGGACTGCCAGCCGGAGTCAGGGGTGGCATCGGTATCTGTGACGGCGTATTGCGCCACGCCGCTGCCGCCCGCATCGGTGGCGGTCAGCGTCACTTTTGCGCTGGTGGCCCACGTATCCGGCACCGAAACGGCGTTGATCGCCGGTGCGGTGCCGTCCACCTTGGAAACGGTGAATTTATAGCCTGCCGAGACGTTGCCTACAGCATCGCGCGCCCAGGCATACCAGGTGCCGTTGCCGGCTACGGTTATTGTCTTGCTTTCCTGCCAACCGTCTGCCGGCGCGGTATCGGAATCGGTCACGGCATAGGCCGTCACACCGCTGGCGGCGTCGTTGGCCGATATGGTCACGGTGCCGGTTGTATCCCAGCCGGTTGAAATCGACGCATAGGTGACGCTTGGCGCGGTCGTGTCGATCTTGGAAACATAGCAGCTCTTATAGGCGGTGTTGCCGGCGCCGTCCTTGACCCAGGCGTACCAGGTGCCGTTTTCGGTCACGGTAAAGTCCGCCAAGGTCTGCCAGCCGGATTCGGGTGCGGCGCTGCTTTTGGTCAGCGCATAACCCGCAATGCCGGTTTCGGCGTCGGCGGCCGCAATTGTCACGCTGCCTTCAGCCGTCCAGTCCGCGGGTACGGTCACCTCGCTGATCACCGGCTTATTAGCGTCCACCTTTGCAACCTCGAATGCATAACCTGTCGACACGTTGCCCACGGCGTCCCGCGCCCAGGCGTACCAGTCGCCGTTTGAGGTTATCGTAAAGTTATTGCTTTCCTGCCAGCCGGAGGACGGAGTGGTATTGTACTTTGAAACAGCGTAAGCGGCAACGCCGCTGCCGGCGTCGGACGCCGCAATGGCGACGCTGCTGCCGGAGGTCCATATTTCCGGCACTGTGACGGCGTCCACGACTGGCTTGCCGGTATCAACCCTCGCTACCGTAAAGGCATAGCCCGTCGACACGTTGCCCGCCGCATCCTTTGCCCAGGCGTAATAGGCGCCGTTGGCCGTAAGGGTGAAGCTGCCGCCGGACTGCCAGCCCGAGGACGGCGCTTCGTTTGTGTCGGTAACCGCATAGGTTGCAAGGCCGCTGCCGCCCGCATCGGTGGCGGTCAGTGTTACTTTTGCGCTGGTGGCCCAATCTGAAGGAACAGAAACCGCACTGACAACAGGATTTGTGCTGTCCACCTTGGAAACGGCAAAGGAATATCCCGCCGAAACATTACCGACAGCATCGCGCGCCCAGGCGTAGTAACTGCCGTTGCCGGAAACCGTGACCGTTTTGCTGCTCTGCCAGCCATCGGTCGGGGGCGCGTCGGTGCCCGTCACCGCGTAGACCGTCACACCGCTGGCGGCATCGGTGGCCGAGATCGTTACCGTGCCGGAGCTGTCCCAGCTCGTGGACACAGACACTGAGTTGACGTTGGGGGCCGTAACATCAATCTTGCTGAAGGTAAAATATTTATAGGCCGTATTGCCGGCGCCATCCTTGACCCAGGCATAATAGCTGCCGTTGGCCGTAACGGTGAGCTTCGGAGATGTCTGCCAGCCGGTGGTAGGCGCCGTGCCGCTCTTGGAAAGCGCATAGCCCGCAATGCCGGTTTCATCGTCCGATGCCACAACGGTGATTTCGGCGGCGTCCGCCCAGTCCGTGGGCACGGATACCTCGCTGATCACCGGCTTGGTGGCGTCTACCATCGCCATCGTAAAGGCGTAGCCGGCCGAGACATTGCCCACCGTATCCTTTGCCCAGGCATAATAGGCGCCGTTGGCCGTGAGGATAGAGCTGTCGCTTGATTGCCATCCGGTGGACGGCGCGGTGCTGTTTTGGGTGACGGCATAGGCGGCGATGCCGCTGCCGGTATCGGTTGCCAAAATGGTTGCCATGCCGCTGGAGCCCCAGGTTTCCGGTACGGTGACTGCATCCACGACCGGCTTTCCGGTATCGACCCTGGCCACTGTAAAAGCGTATCCTTCAGACACATTACCAGCCGCATCTTTGGCCCAGGCGTAATAATTTCCGTTGGCCGTAAGGATAAAGCTGCCGCCGGGTTGCCAGCCCGTGGCGGGCGCCGCGTTTGTGCCGGTAACAGCATAGGCGGATAAGCCGCTGCCGCCCGCATCCGCCGCTGTGATGGTCACGGTACTGTTTGTACCCCATTCTTCCGGTACAGCAACCGCGCTGATGTTTGGCGCGTCGCTGTCTACCTTGGATACCATAAATTCATAGCCCGATGATACGTTGCCAACCGCATCCTTTGCCCAAGCGTAATATGTTCCATTACCGGTGACGGTGATGATTTTGTTGCTCTGCCAGCCATCAGTCGGGGCCACGTCGGTGTCAGTCACCGCGTAGGCTGCCACGCCGCTGGCCGCGTCGGTGGCCGATATGGTCACAGTGTTGCTGGCGCCCCAGCTTGTGGGTACCGATACTGAGCTGATCGTCGGCGCTGCGGCGTCAATTTTATTGAAATAAAAATACTTATAAGCGGTGTTCCCGGCCTGATCTTTGGCCCAGGCGTAATAAGTCCCGTTGGCCGTCGCCGTAAAATCCGGGGAAGTCTGCCAGCCATCCATTGGCGCGGCCAGACTGCGGGTGAGCGCATAGCCGGCGATACCGGTTTCATCGTCGGTGGCCACAACGGAGATCTCCGCGGCGGCTGTCCAATCCTCCGGAAGTATAACGCCGAGAATGGACGGCGCATTGCTGTCGATCTTGGAAACCGTAAAGGCAAAGCCTGTTGAAACATTACCCGCCGCATCTTTGGCCCAGGCGTAATAGCTGCCGTTGGCCGTCAGCGTGAAGCTGTCGCCGGTCTGCCAACCGGAGGCGGGCGGATTGTCGGCGCTTGTCACCGCATAGGCGGCGACGCCGCTTTCGATATCTTCGGCAGAAACGGTCACAGTGCTGCCGGATGCCCATGCGTCCGGCACGGCGACGGCATCCACCGTCGGCGCCGCGGTGTCAATTTTACTGACCGTAAACGCATAGCCGCCCGAAACATTGCCCGCGGCGTCCTTTGCCCAGGCGTAGTAGCTGCCGTTGATTGTCAGTGTGAAGTTGACATTCGATTGCCAGCCGACCGAAGGCTCCGCGTCGCTATCGCTGACAGCGTAAGCCGCCACGCCGCTGCCGCCTGCATCAGCCGCCGAGACCGTCACGGTACTGCTGGTTCCCCAGCTACCCGGTACAGCAACGGCGCTGACTGCCGGGGCAGTATCATCCACCTTGGTCACCGCAAACGCGCGTCCCGCCGAGACATTTCCCACAGCATCCTTTGCCCAGGCGTAGTAATTGCCGTTGGCCGTCAGCACAAAGCTGCTGTCGCTCTGCCAGCCCGACGTCGGCGGCGCGGCATCGGTATCTGTAACGGCATAGGCCGTCACGCCGCTGGCGGAGTCGCTGGCCGAGACGGTTACAGTGCTGGTGCTGTTCCAGCCGGACGGCACGCTGACAGCGCTGACCGTCGGCCCGGTCGTGTCAATCTTGCTGACGGTAAACTGCTTGTAGACGGTGTTGCCTGCGCCGTCCTTTGCCCAGGCATACCAGGTGCCGTTGGTCGCAACGGTAAAGGTGCTGTCCGTTTGCCAGCCCGATGACGGGACTGTGCTGCTCTTGGTCAGGGCGTAAGATGCGACACCTGTTTGCGTATCGGCCGCCAGGATTGTTATTTCGGTGCTGGTCGCCCAACTATCCGGGACGGTTATTTCTGATATCTCCGGCGCGGTGGTGTCGATCTTGTCAATCGTGAAAGCGTAGCCCGCCGAAGCATTGCCTGCAACATCCTTTGCCCAGGCATAATAAGTGCCGTTGGCCGAAAAAGTGAAGCTATCGCTTTCCTGCCAGCCTGTTCCCGGGGCGGCGCTGCCGCTTGTGGTGATGGCGTAGGATGCTACGCCGCTGGCCGTATCGCTGGCTGCTATGGTAATCGTGCTGCTCCCGCCCCACGCGGCGGGCACGCTGACCGAATCAATAACGGGTTTTTCGGTGTCCACCTTGGCCACAGTAAAGGCGTAGCCCGCTGAGATATTGCCGACACTATCCTTTGCCCAGGCATACCAGGTGCCGTTGCTGTTCAGCGTGAAGCTGCTGCCTGTCTGCCAGCCGGTGGCTGGCTCCGTACTGGTATTCGTCACCGCATAGGTGGCCACGCCGCTGGCCGCATCCGACGCGTTGATCGAAACGGTGCTGCTGGTCGCCCAGCTATCCGGCACCGTAACGGTGCTGATTGTTGGCGCGGTATCGTCCACCTTACTGACAGTGAATACATATCCTGCTGAGATGTTACCGACATTATCCTTTGCCCAGGCGTACCAGATGCCATTGGCCGACACCTCAACATTCTTGTTGGTCTGCCAGCCGGTGGCGGGCGCTTCGTCGCTGCCGGTGACGGCGTATTGGGCCACACCGCTGCCGGTATCGGTGGCCGATATGGTTACAATACTGGTCGCGCCCCAGCTTGTGGGTACCGACACCGAACTGATGGTCGGTTTTACGGCATCGATCTTGCTGAAGGTGAAGGATTTATAGGCCGTGTTTCCGACGCCATCCTTGACCCAGGCGTAATAGGTGCCGTTGACCGTGACTGTGAAGCTGCTGCCGTCCTGCCAGCCGCCGGCCGGGGCCGTGCTGCTGCCTGTCAGCGCATAGGCGGTAATGCCGGTATCGGCGTCTGCGGCGTTGATCGTGATTTCCGCCGCGGTTGTCCAGTCGGTCGGAATTGTGATAGAGGATATGACCGGATCGGTAAGGTCTATTTTCGTGATTTGGAACTCATGCCCGGAAAGTGAGACATTTCCGGCCTGATCCTTGACCCAGGCATAATAAGTACCGTTTGCGCTGAAGGTAAAGCTTTGACTGATCTGCCAGCCGGAGGACGGCGCCGATGTCCCGCCTGTCGTGACGGCACAGGCCGCGATGCTGCTGGTGGCGTCCGATCCGTTGACGGTGACGGTGCTGCTCATGCCCCACGTTGCGGGAATCTCTACCGAGGAAACAACCGGCCTGTCCGTATCAACTTTGCTGACTGTAAACTCATAGCTGTCCGAGATGTTGCCGGCGCCGTCCCGCGCCCAGGCGTAATAGGTACCATTAGCGTCCAGCGTAAAGCTTGTCCCGGACTGCCAGCCGGAGCCGGGCGCCGTATCCGTGGTGCTAACGGCATAGGCTGAAAGACCGCTGTCTCCCAGGTCCGACGCCGCAAGCGTCACTTTGCTGGTGGTTGCCCATTCATCCGGTACGTTGACCAATGTAACGGTCGGCCTGATGCTGTCTACCTTGGAAACAACAAACTCATACCGCGCTGAGATATTGCCGACATTGTCCTTTGCCCAGGCGAAATAGGTGCCGTTGGCGGTGATCTCTATATTTTTGCTGGCGCCCCAGCCTGTGGCCGGCGCTTCGCCTGTGGTGGTGACAGCGTAGGCCGCCAGACCGCTGGCGCTGTCATTCGCCGATATGGTAACGGTGCTGGTCGATCCCCAACCGGATGGCACTGTAACATAACTGATGGTGGGCGCGGTGGTATCAATCTTGCTGATCTTAAACTGATAGCTGGCTGAGATGTTGCCCGCGCCATCACGTACCCAGGCGTAATAGGTCGCGTTTGCCGAGAAGGTAAAATCCGGAGAAGCCTGCCACCCGGCGACCGGCTCCGAGGTGCCGCCCGTTGTGACGGCGTATTGCGCCACGCCGCTGCCGCCCTCATCGTCCGCTATCAGCGTCACGGTGCTGCTGGTCGCCCAAGCATCCGGTACAGTGACCGCTGTAACCGCCGGGGCGGTGGTATCCACCTTACTCACCACAAAGCTTTTGGAAGCGGATACGTTGCCGAGACTGTCCCTTGCCCAGGCATAATAGGTACCGTTGGTGCTTATATCAAACGATGCGGAGGATTGCCAGCCGGTGGACGGTGCAGTATCGGTACTTGTAACCGCATAATAGGATACGGTACCGACCTGCGCGTCGGATGCCGAGACGGTCACTGTATTTGTGGACGCCCATGCGTCCGATACCGTTACCGTGCTGATGACAGGCCCGGTCTTATCCACCTTGGTAATAGAAACACTCTTTGAAGCGGACACCGTATCGGTGCTGCTTTTGGCCCATGCGTAATATGTACCGTTGGATGATACGGTAAAGGTATTGCCTGTCTGCCAGCCGGTGGATGGCGCTGTGCCGGAGGTTGTCAGCGCGTAGGATACCGCATTGGTTGCCGTAACCGTGACCGTATTGGTCGTGCCCCAACTGGTGGATGCCGTTGCCGCACTGATCATCGGCGTTATGATGCCGTCTATTTTATTGCCAGTCCCGACCGCCATGGTGGCCGGCAGTACAATGCAGGGCCGCGAAGTATTAAAAAGGCCACTGTTATATCTTTGGCTGCCAATGCTGCCGCTACCGGATGGACCGGTATATAAATACCCGTAATACACGTAATACTGATAGGATTTGCTGTCACTGCCGAAATCTCTCAGCATTAAATTGGTCGAAGATGTCGGCGGATAGCGAAGGCTTGTATCCGTATTAAAATAAAATATGGGCGTTCCTGTTCTGGGTATTGCAGAATAATTAATGCCGGTACCCAATACTTCATAGGCGGAAAGCGGAAACACCTTGCAGCTATAGCTGGTGACCGTCGCCCCATTGGCAAGCACCGGTATGCTGACCGTTTTTATGGAACTTTTCACAGCGTTTATGAATTTATTCATGTAGCTGCCATTCAGGTATGAAGCGAGCGCTGATCCTTGATATTGAGGAAACGGCCGGTTTAAACCATCCTCTCCCTCGGATTGATACCCGATATTCATAGTTCCGGAATACGTCAGCAGGTCATATCTCATCAGTAGCTGATTGCCTTGGGACAAATAATCATGGCTGATCAATACCCAATCCTGATAAGTACCGTCTTCCTGTATCTTAAAGACTGTTCCTTCCGGATAGTCCGCCAGCGTATTTGCCGCGCTGGCCGTAATGGGAAGCGCCGGGAGAAGCAGCAAAAGCGCAATAATTATTCCGGCTGCTTTTGTTAAAACTCTTTTCATGGCTTCACAACCTTTCCGTCCAGCGCTTCAATCAGCGCATTATATTCGCTTTCAATGTCAATCCATACAATGGTTTCCGGCCCGGCCTGCCATCCTTCCGGATAATCTCTTGGCAGCAGCCGTCCGGTAATGTCCCTGCCGCCGTAATATTTGTCACTAAAAAGCTCTTGTCCTCCAAATGGTATAAATCTGTCCATGCTGTCACGCTCCTTTTACGATGCCTTGTAATTCAGCGAATAGATTGGGTTAAGATATTCGCCATTCTCCAAAATCTCCACATGAAGGTGCGGCCCGGTGGACTGCCCGGTGTTGCCCACCGTGCCGACCACCGTCTCACCGGCGGCGATCTGATCGCCGACGCTCACTTGCACCTCGTCGCAATGGCCGTATTTCATGGTTTTATCGCCCTCATCCGTATCGATAATAATGTAATTGCCCATCACCGCGTCATATCCGACATACCGCACGGTACCGGTAAGGCCAGCTTTGATCGGTGTGCCGGTTGGCATCGAAATATCCAAACCGCGGTGCTGTTGCAGCTCCCTACCGCCGATGGGATCCACCCGGTAACCGTACAGGCTGCTGACTTTATCCGACCAATTTATATCAAAAGGGTTTGCATATCCCTGATGCGCGCCCTTGGTTTCCATAAGCACGTCATACCAGCTTACCAGATCGTTTTCAGCGTCCTTCGCCAGTTCCTGCAAAAGCAGCGGCTCCATGGGCTTCGCGCGCAGCGTAACATCCAGATGGTAATAGGTATAGGTGTCGGGGGGGTCTCCCCGCGTTTCAGACCATTCATCATAAGTCAGCGTGTAACAATGGTCGAATATGTAATCCATCTCGGTTTTGACCTGATCAAAGGTAAAACCGGGGTATTTGACACTGAGGTACGCCATAAGTTTAAAAGGATCGTGCCCGATATCGTCCAGATCGTAGTGAAAGGCGTCGATATGCTGCCATTTCCAATCTATAGAGACATTTTTAATCTCCTTGTCCAGCTCGGCCTCCAGCCTGGAATAGTAACTGCTGGCTGCTTCGATCTCGGTGTCTTCAGCGGTGTAGGCCGTGAGCACTGTGACGGCGGAATTTTGAACACCGCCTACAAATAGCATTGCTAGCAGAAAAAGCAGGATAAAAGCCAGTATAATTCCCAATAGCGGGGCCCCGACATAGGCTGCAACCACGCGAATAACTGCGGCGCCCTTTTTGGCGATAATCGCAATGATTTTCTCAATCTCCGCTGTAGCTTTAGCGCCCAGTTTCCGTTCTGTGAATTTGCGCGCCTGCTTGCCGTAGCCCTGCATTGTCTGTCGCCATCTGGATGAACGAGATGGGCGGCCGTACTGCTGCTGATAGATCTGTTCTTTGGCGTCCCGGATATACTGCTTATTGGCACGTGTAACTTCCCGCTGTGCGACGCGCTGGTCATGATTCCCGCGCCACTTTTTCCCGTATTTCAGGCCGTACCTGCCGCCGGCGGAGGCAACCTTGCGCTCTGCGTTAGCACCTTCCACCGCGGGATCCTCGGTGCTACGCGCAATTTCATCCAGCATGCGGTCGGTCTCGTGTCGCAGAGCACTTGCAAAGAAACCTTCTTTTCTTATATTTTTATCAGTAGAAAATTTATCTTTATCATCGTTCAGCGGCTTATTGTATGCTCCGCTTCCCAGCAGTTTGCGGTCGTCCTCAAACTTCAGGCGGGATTTCCGCCCCTCGCCGTTATCTAAAAAACGTTGAGTCTTGCGCTCTTCCCAAACCGTATAGGAAGCATAATAGTGAAAATCGGAACCATAGGTCTGCTGTTTCATTGCCGTGGTATGCAAGCCGGCTTCTGGTGGGCCTGCGACTGGAATCAACCCGGTTTGCCCGGATTGCTGTAGCGCGTGAGGCTCCTGATGCACACGTCCCGGACCGGGCACGGAGTGTGAACGCAAGTGAAAGCTGCCTGCTGAATCGGCAGTCCCTGGCTGCCATAATCGGTTCGACTCGCTGAAGCGCAGCCGCTTATAGGGCTGATGCAAATTTATTCGGGCGGACTGTTGCCCGGATATGCCAAGATGCGGCTGCTTGCTTGCCCCGGTAAGATTGCGGCTTGGCTGTTCAAAGCGCAGCCGCCGCTTTTCCGGTTCCACCCGAGGCCTCCTCATTGCGGACAGTGGCATGTCTGAGGTAGTGCTTTGCCGTACTCGACCGCTTTGCGGGGAAAAACGCAAGCGTTGCTGATGCCTTTGGTTCAGCGGTACAGCACTTTGAGGGGTGCCACTGCTGTCGCTGATCGGACTGGGAGCAAGTTTCTCAAAGCGCAGTCGCCGCTTGGTGGGTTCCGCTACCAGCCTGGAATCTGACAGCTGTATCGCCTTCGGGGCCATACCAGACTGAGCCCTGACGCTTTGTGGGGAAAAATACAAGCGTTTTTGCCGTTCTCCCTGTGTCAGGATACCGCCCCAATGTTCACTGCTATCGCCGTCGAATATACGGCTAGGCCGTACAAAACGTAGCTGGCGCTTGGCTGATTCGGGTACAGGCTGTGCGCTGATATTTTCAGGTGCGTTCGCGGTGAAATCCCGCCACTTCGGCTTGCTTCCCTGTGAAAAGCGCAGGCGGGAAAACCGCTGTTGCTGGCTTCGGTACTGTAAAGCACGGTCGGCAGTCCGGCTGCCGCTATCTTGGACGCCACCTCGCTTCGGGCGATCAAACCGCAGCCGGTTTCCGGTTGCCTTAGACAACAGGTGGGAGTTGGTTTTCGAATTTATTGACGTATGAAGCGACGGATGCCTTGAATCCTCCGAAAGCCGCAGGTGTGTTTTATTCTCAGAATACTTTTCTGCTTTAGGCGGACGTTCCGGTACATCCTCGTCTACTTTTAGCCGTATTCTCCCCGGCCGGTACAGCTTCTTTTTTGCACTCTTATTGCGCCCGCGGCGAAGGCTTGCGGCCAGTTCCGCCGTTCTCAGGAGAGCGTACACGGCATCGTGTGCGCCAAGCGGCTTTTTGTCGGTTCCTTCGGCGGTCTCAGAGCTTTCTATCCGGCTGCTCTGTTTTAACAGGCGTTCCGGATGAAGGCTTTTTTCTTCGCTCATACGCTCTCTCCTCTCCTAAAAAGCTTGTATTTATGCGGGTTTTGTGATAATATGGAATTAATTAGAAAGGTGGCGCATCACCATGATGGGACTGTTTGTAAAGCTCGCCTATAAAATCTGCTTTTCCTGGCCGTTATGGCTCGCGATTCAATTCACCCAGTATATTGAGTGGTTTGACGCTGTCGTGTTGGGGCTTGTGACGTGGTTTTTTGCCTATGCGTTCAAGCTGGATAACCGCATCGGCCTTCCTATTGGCATTGCCGTGGGAGGTGCGTTCCTGCTGCTTTTCCATTTTTCCAGAATCGGCTTTTATATTTCAACCGCCGTTTTCTCGCTGATGTGGGCGTATATCATCCCTTCATGGCTTTTTGGCCTTTCCAATGATAAAATAGCCTTTTGGGTTGTATTTGTGCTGGCGCTGGCAGGATGCGCAAGATTGCACCTATTTGCAATACGAAGATCTACCGTAGATAAAATGCTTGCCGCCGAAGCCGCCCAAGCCAAAGCTATGAAAGCTGATGATTACGAAAGTCCGGCTCACCGGCGGGAGATTGAACGGTTGCAGCGTGAGCGTCGGGAGTTGGAGGCCAAGCTGGAGGCACTGCGCCGGCAAGGTCAAAAAAGCTGAATTTCATTGCCTTTCCGCCGTCCCTTCTCCGGGGTCGGCTTCTTTTGTGCCCAAAATCCCAAACGATTGCGAATTTGCCAGTATCCGAACCGACGCCGATGCTTTTGTACGGATTGTCCATTGCCTTTTTTGACGGCAGCAGTTACAATAAAAGCACCACCCACAGGAGGGATGACGATGACAAAGGAAGAAATGTTGCTGTTGCAGCAAATGATGGAAAATACCATTGATAGTAAATTGCAGCGCATGGAACAATCTATAGACAGCAAGTTTGATGCACTCCGCATTGAAATGCAGGATATGCGTTGTGAATTGAATGCTAAGATCGATGCTCAGGAGCAGCGCCTTAATGCAAAGATTGACGCAAACAGCACCCAACTGCTGTTGCAAGTCGCGGAGCTACTGGAGAACCAGACTACCAAGCTTGGCCTACAATATGAGCATGAGGTCGCTGGAAAGATTAATGCGCTCAATGAGGAAACTGATATTCTGCGAGATGATGTTAAAGATCACGAACAGCGGATACATACCGCAGAGCGCAAAGTCGGCATTGCCATTTGACTGAAATTCAGCGATTTTTTCTACTTCGCCACACCCAATAGCCTATTGAGTACGCTAGTGAAACTGTAATGAAGACTACAATTTGAATAAGAATTCCCATCTGATTGCCCTTTCCGCCGTCCCTTCACCGGGGCGGCTTTTTCATGTCCAAAATCCCAAACGATTGCGAATTTGAAAGATTGGACGGCCGGTCTTACCGGCCTGCCCCTGCGGGTGCGGGGGTGAATGCGCTGTTGCAAATCTCGGGTTTTCAATCGCTTCAGAGGGGGATAGTCCCCTGAATATCCGGTTTGCGTCAGATTTTGTCAGATGGTATACTTTGGAATAAAGGGGGTGATCCGAATGAATCAAAAATATTTTCGCCAACCGGCATTCTGTCCAATGACCGGTGAATCATGTCGCGAAGATTGCGAATGGAGAATGTTCCAGCCGCCTTACGATTGTTGCATTCCCCAAATCGCACAAGCATTGAAAGAAATTCAGGAAAAGATTAAATAATTCGGCATTTCTGAATTTCTGCGCTCGCCTTGGTAAGCACCAATACTGCTTCGCCATAGGTGAGCGCATTCTCTTTTAGCAATTCAATGACTTTAGTTACCAATGCGTCCATTGAATCTTGACGTTCTTCCATATTTTCACCTCCTTCACTAGCTTTCTGATTTGAATGACATCCTTCTAGAGGGGCTTTTCTATGCCCAAAATCCCAAACGATTGCGAATTTGAAAGGTCAGATGACCGGCCTTAACCGGCCTGCCCCTGCGGGTGCGGGGGTGAATGCGCTGTTGCAAATCTCGGATTTTCAGCCGGTGCAGAGGGGGATAGTTCCCTAAATATCAGATTCGTACTTGTCAGTTATATTTGGAAAGTTTGGGGAATTCATCGTACACCTTACTTAATACAGTTCTTACTTCTCTTAAAGAAAGCTCATTTTCTTTAAGCAAATCCACAATTTTTGACGATAAGGAATCCGTTAATGCCTGTCGCTCTTTCGCGTTCCCCCCTTCTTTACAGTCGTTTGAGAATCCCCCCAAAACGCTGGCAGCAATAAAAGGAATATATCCCCAAGTATGTGCCAAATAAAAAAAGCTGCTACTTACTATGACTGCTAAAAAAATTATTAATGGCTTTGAGCCTTGCTCCCGACAATACTTAATGACTAAATATAATCCAATGTAAAAGCTGAGAATAAAAGCCGGTCTACCAAGCAATAATTCATCAGATGATAAAGCCATTGGACCAACCATAGCAACTAAGAACAATACCCATTCATATTTAAATTTAATCGTAGTTGCCGGATAATCCGCCTGCTTATTAAAAGCACTTAAAATACAGAATAAAATGGCAGCAATGCTAATCGAAAATCCAAGATTACTTAAAAAGGAATACCGTAATTCATTAAAGAACGCCATGCAGAGCATGATATACGCAGTCAATTCCACAAATGTATCTATCATATTTGAAATATTGATTTTTGCTTTAATCATTTGGCCTATCCTCCTTTCACGATGTCACCGCTTCCTCAAGCTTGGTGCTCATCAGCTTATAAAGCCGCGTTTCCTCCGGAAAATCGTCTACAAAGGGAATAATCGTGCCACCGAAGATCAGCAGGCCCTGGCCGGGCTTCGTATTGGTGACATAATTCAGCTGGTGCTCGGAAATATTCAGCTCTTCCGCAAGGATTTTCTGATCGCCTGTCGCCTGGTTGAGCATATAAATAAAATCACTGTTGCTGAAAATATTCTTGATCTGCGGTGAGGCCAGAAAATCGGTGACATTTTGAGTGATGCCGGTCGGGACGCCGCCCCATTTGCGAAAGCGCTTCCAGATTTCCACCAGCGCGGACGCGGTTTGCTTTGCGCCTAGCAGAAGATGGATTTCGTCGGCATAATACCAGGTGATCAACTTCTTGGCCCTGTTTGTACGGACACGGGACCAAATCTGATCCTGAACCGTCAGCATGCCCAGCCCCTTCAGGTG
Organism: Bacillota bacterium; assembly: GCA_023457355.1. Classification (GTDB taxonomy): domain Bacteria; phylum Bacillota; class Clostridia; order Oscillospirales; family Ruminococcaceae; genus Yanshouia. Next base: position 41,727 of record JAEWLW010000029.1, read on the forward strand.
CTGACCCAGATCTTTAGTATCAAAGCAAACGATCCGATTTTTAACCTCGACGTTTGTCCGGTGGTTGAATACATTAAACGAACCGGTGACATACAGTTCCAAAGCGGACGCAATACGTTGCGACTCCGGTTCATTCTGCCCCTTCAAAAGCGCGTAAAAGTCTCCTAAAATTGGGATGTTATCCGGCTTCGGGTCTTTGAGGTATTTTTGATAAACCAGCGTCACGCAGCGATCGATGACGGTTTTCTCAATCGGCTGTAAGCCCACATCTCCCGCACCCATGACCTGCTCACAGAAAGACATCAGAAATTCGCTTTTATCGCGTACCGGATCAAAATGGGAGTCCTCGTCGTTCTTAGCCTCAATATTGATATCCATCGGATTGATGTGATGCGGACTGTCCGCGGATATAATGATCACCTGACCGCCTAGCGCTCGAACCAGCGCGGTATATTCTCGCTCTGGATCGAGAATCAAAATGCTGTCCTTGGGTCTGCCCAGTGCTACGTTGACCATTTCACGCTTTGAAGCAAAACTCTTGCCTGAACCCGGCACACCCAAAATCAAACCGTTCGGGTTCTTGGCGGTGAGACGGTCTATCATAATCATGTTTTGAGAAGTCGCGTTGACGCCGTAATATAATCCGCCCTTTTGGAATAGCTCTTGTGACTGGAAGGGGATAAAAATCGCTGTGCTGGAAGTCGTCAGCATGCGTTCTATCGGGACCTTGTTGATCCCGATTGGTAGGGCGGACATGAGGCCCGCTTCCTGCTGCCAGTCCAGCGGCAGCAGCTCGCAGCTATGCTGCTGGGCAATCTGTTTGGCGGTGGAAAAGATATTATCCAGTTCTTTTTCATCTTGTGCAAAATTGGTCAGGGTAAAGGTCAGGAGAAACCGTCGTTCGTTACGGCTTTCAAGATCATGGCGCAGCGCGTCGGCCTCGTCTATGTAGGTCACCAAATCGGGCGGCAGAATGTCCATACCGTAGCCGCTGCGGCTAGCCTTCATCTGCTCTTCAATTTTCATCTTATTCAGATCCGACATGGTATCCTTAATTTGCTTGATAGCAGCCGCCTGCTCCAAGCTGCGCAGATGAACATTTATCACCAGCGGTGTGTCCATTTCAAGAAACTGCGCCAAAATATCATCCGAAAGCTCTGGCGCATTAATTTGAAGAAACGCAGTGCGACCCCCGAATTCCTGAAGCTCAAATATGTTTTTCTTGCTAAAATTCATGCTGTTTGGCGCGATGAAATCTTTTGTCGAAAGCCCTGTTTTTACAATAAAATCCCAGTTGAAGTTCAGCTTCCGGTCGGTGCCGATGTTCAAAATATCGTGAATAATTTCCATGCGTTCATAGCCGTTTCTCGGAAATGCCGCAACCTTCATATCTCGAAAAGCATTAATTACTTCATTTTCTATGCGATTGAGCTTCAGCAACGCGGTGGCCTGATCTTCGGCATGGAGACCGAATGTGAGGTATTTACGCTTAACTAAACCGTTATTGCCTTTGGAGAACTGATTCTGAAGCATCTGGACATATTCCGCCCGTAGCTCATCCAAAGCATCACCTGTACCCGGAAGATCAATAGCTCTGTAAAACTCCTCTATATCAATTTTCTGATTAACAAATGTCAGTTGCACCGACACGGAAGCGTCAAAATAATTTAAAAAATTGCACCAGTTTTCAAAGATATTTTCCTTTGTCTCCCGCTTGGCCAATTTGTAATTGGTATCAAAATATTCGATGGTCTTTGTATAGAATCCGCTCTGGGGCCCAGGTGGCTCAGGACGAAAACCGGGCAGCGGAACACAGGACATGGCCTTGCGCCATAGGCTGTGCTTTTTGCGCGGATCAGCGCCCGCCTCCACGAAGCAAAGACCGTTTCGCAGCATCTGTCGGTACGGGATCGTATTCTGCGCGCTGCCGGGTATCTGCCCCTTGCGCTTTGCGAGTTTAACGCGTCTTACGACTTCTTGCCTTACCGGCTTTGGCAGATTTGCGTATGGGTCGAGCCGCTTGATCGTTACCGTCTGCTGCGCTACTGTCTGGCTCAACACTGTCAATCACCTCCTGAATCTGTCTGGCCGGTTCCAGACCGGCATATATATTTTCCGTCTTATACGGTCTTTTCGCGGGGCGCTGATAACGCACCCGAATATAATTCATAATCACTTTTTCTATCGGCCTGCCGTCCTTAATCGGCCAGAAACCGACAATAAATATGGGGACAGCCAGCGGGACGATGAGATAGACGGCGTTTTTTCCGAAAAGGGGTAATAAATAATAAAATGCTGGTAGGCACACAGCAGCCGACGCGGCGGCAGCAATAAGCTGCCGCTTTGTCAGTCCCAGTGCCACTTTTCTTTTAACCTTGTCAAAATCCTTGGGAACAGTTACATATGGCACACAAAACGCTCCTTTCAAAATCCCAAACGATCGGGATTTTGCGTATTAATGCGCGTTGAAAATCGACTTACTTAGGGATTTGGAACCGATCAGGGTAAAGAGCAGTGCCCCTCCGCAGCAGAGCAGCTTAAGTACAAATGAAATGAAGCCCATCGGACTGACGAGGTCGCCGGGATCCAGCTTACTGATCGCGTCGTTAATGAGGTAGCCGTACATTGCTATGGCAATCAGCATAAAGAAACCTTGAAATCCCAGGGCGGCCAGATTTAACAGATAGTTTTTCCCGATACCGCTTGTTTCCTTATGTGTCAATGTTGCGTAAGGGATAGCGCCTACGCTGCAATACATGTAAATCTGTATCACGCGCCCCAGAATAACGATCCAAGCCGCAGCCTGAATAATAACTGTTGCAAGTGAGGCCAAAAAACTGACGCCGATTATTGTGAGCAAATCACCTATTTCCAAAGTTACCAACGTTTCTTTAATCGCTTCCAAGCTGCTGCCCGAAAGAATATCCGCTGAAATACTGGTATTGATCGTACCAATCGCATTGAAAATGACAAAGTTTGAAAGCCGGAAAACCCAGAGTGTAATATCATAGGATTTTTGCACCAGCAGCACACCGATGAACAGTCTGACAATAAATTTGACAAACTGGGCCATAATGTCTCCCGTCGTGCGCATATTGTTTTGCTCGTTCAGCCAGCTAATCAGCTCCAGGCACATGATGGCCGTTAATACTAGGGAAGCAACGGGAACAATTGCGCTGTCGATAACGTTTTGCAGCATGGACCACATGTCCGCGTTATAACTGTCCGGACTAAGGGCAAGCTCTGAATCCAGACCGACGGTCAGTGTTTGAATCGTCTCCATCATGCTCCTGAGATTACTGCAAACCGTATCAGCCAGTATACCTTTAATCCATAAATCCAAACGCTCAAAGACAAAATCCATGCGAATTACCTATCCCATATTGGCTAGCATGGGAACGAGCGTATTGGCAACCAAGCAAATACCACCCCCCGCTACCATAAGCGATATACCCTGCTGCTTTCCGGCCGGGTTACCGCCATTATCACCTTGAGCTCCCAAAAACATGAGGATTCCAATAATAACCATTCCGCCGCCTATAACGTTAAGAATTGTTTGCAAAATACCGACCCCAGCCGAGAAAATTTCCATTTTAAAAGTCTCCTTTTATGTATTTTTGTTTATGTTAAAACCTCAAACCGCTCTTCGGTTGAGATTGTTACGGGTTTACGCAGCCAAAGCGGCACATACTCGTTCTTTCGGTCTGCATCCGATGTGAGATGATAGCGCGGATGCTGCATCAAGTCATATTTTTTTGATTTAAAAGGGCGTATGCCGCCAATATGGCATATGCACTGGCTGCGCTTCATACTGGCAAGCTCGTCCTGAGTCAAGAGATCGCGACCAAGCTTTTTATAATTGGTGCTGTTCGACTTTTGCGCGCCGCGTGACTGGGATTCATCAAATTGGTCGATGGTTTGCCGCCCGAGCAACTCGATAACCTCCTTCAAAATCTTTCCTTTGCCGCCGAGAAAGAGTAATGTATCGCAGTTGTCCACGATAATGTCTGCTTTCCTGTCGTAGATTCCTTCAATCTGCGCCTTGGACTGTAAAATCGGACAGGCTGACATATTTCGGCTGCGTATGACCGCAATCATTTGCTCAAAGTTGGGTATACGGCCAATGTTGTAAAATTCATCCAAAATGCATCGGACATGTATGGGCAATTCCCCGCCGTAGTCATACAGCGCCTTGTCGCAAAGCAGGTTGAACATCTGGGAGTACATCAGGGCGGCAACAAAATTGAAAGTCTTATCGGTATCTGACGTAATAACAAATAAGGCGGTTTTTTTGTCACCCAGCCTATCCAGCTCCAGATCGTCGTAATCCATCAAGTCGCGAACCTCTTTGATATCGAAAGGCGCCAGACGGGCCCCGCAGGAAATAAGGATGCTTTTGGCCGTCTTTCCGGCTGCCAATTTGAATTTTTTGTACTGCTTTACGGCAAAGTGATCGGGAATTTCGGCTTCCAGATGGTCAAACAGCAGATCAACGGCGCATTTGAAACCGGCATCCTCCTCACGTACCTCAAAGGCACTGATCATGTCTACCAATGTCCCGAGGTTTTTGTCCTCCGGTTCCCCGCAGCTCACAATGTAGCTGATTAATGCGCAGTAGAGCAGTTTTTCCGATGAATGCCAGAAAGGGTCCCCCGAAGGCTTGAGCTCTTCGCCGTTCGTGTTTGTCATCAGCACATCAACCAGTTTTAATATGCTGGCTTCGTCCCTGGCGTAGGCCAACGGATTATAATGCAGCGACTGCCGCATGCCCCTGGCATCTGTGACATTGAGCATTTTAATGTCATAGCCGTTTATTTCCAAAGCATGCCCAACCTCACGAAGAACGGTGCCTTTCGGGTCGGTAACGACATAGGAACCGTACATCTGCAGAATATTCGGCTTCACAAAATACCTGGTTTTACCGCTGCCGGAGCCACCGATGACCAGGACGTTTTTATTTCGGTTGTAATCCTCTGTTTTCGTGCGTTTCATACGCAGCGACATTGAAAGCCGCTCCGTTTCAGTCAGGATGATATTATGATCAGGATCAGGGTCAGCAAACGGCTGTATGTCGCGCTTTGTGCCATAACGCGCAGAGCCATATTCTTCACCGTAGCGAAAGACTTTACGATAGCGGAAAAGAAACATCAGCAGAGCTACGGTTAAACAAGCAGGAACAATCAGGTCTGCCTGATGTGTCGATAAGTACAGTGGCTTTGCCTTGATCTGTTTCCCCGCACCGTTGATGGCGTCGAGCAACGGATCTCCACCGTCATAGGCTAACCGGACAATCTGGCAAATACGGTTAACAAACCAAAAGCATAAAGCAATGATGATGCCTATGAGGAAATTAAAAGTCAGCTTTATCCGGGTCATCGTGATCGCCCTCTCTCAAGGTCACGCATCATATACTTAACGCCACGCTCCATTTCGCGGGCCTGCTGCAAAGCTTGAGCTTCCAGCTTAGCCTCCCGAAGCTCCTTTGGGATGGAGCGCGGTTCTGGCCGTAAAGGCCACTGGTCGGTCGTGCGGCCCAATGAATAGGACATATCAACTGGCTGCACAGGCCTGCCGCCTTCCACCAGCCGCAGATATTCGGGCGGGCTGTTCAATTTAAGCGGCTCCGTCGTGCCCAGCAGGGGCCGTTCTCTGGTTTCAAGCAAGGGCGTTTCAGGGGCCGCCGGAAGGGCTAAATATGTCTCCAGCACAACGGACTGACGCGCGGCCGGTTCGTTAGGCAACGTTTTGTCAGGATGTTCTCGGGTAAAGACCTTGGCCAGATAATCGTTGAGAGCAGCATTCAGCTGGCTCTCATGCTTCGATTTGAAAAAGATGCTGTAATCCTTAGATTCCCCATGCTGTATAACGGAAATCCCAATGTTATAGCGCCTCATGACTCTTGCCAGCTCTTCCAGCTCGGCATTTTTTATCTCCGTGCCCATCAGCTTGTCCCCATGCTTCATCAGTTCCTTGATGGAGACAATTCCAGCCTTTTCACGGGTTAAAAGGTGCCTTAAAAGCTTTGCCATACCCGCAGCCAGTACCCGGGCAGTAAGCGCTGAAACCCTGATGCCAAATCGCATGCCATTTCTCGAAAACTCATCTTGTGCGTCCATTTAATCAACCTCCCAAAATTTTAAATAGTATCAAAAATACAAAGCTCAGGCCCCACATGATCCACATGTACATCCATTGGAATTTCACACATTTACTGTCTATAAGCAGGAAAACTGAATGCACAAACGCGCAGACCCCAACGCCAAAACAGCAAACGACCAGGCCAAAGATGACTTGCAATATAAAATTATTGATATGTAACCCTCCCATAGGCATCGTCAAATTCGCAATCGTTTGGGATTTTGCCTATCTGAAATGATTCCAGCTCTTATCAACGGCAGCCTTGCAATGCTCTATACCGTTGGCGCATACCCACTCATTAAAGGCCTCTTTACGCTCCCGTCTCTTCCGAAGCTCTTCCGCCTTGAAATTTTCTTCGAGGGTATCGGGATCATATAGCGCAAAGGAGGTGTTGATAGGTCCGCACACGGACACCTGAATCAAAATACCGTCGCAGATGTCATAGCGAATCTCAGCACGAAAGTCGCCCATAAGGATTTGGAAAACATTAAAAGGCGCATCCTCATAATGTGGATTCTTTTCAAGTCCCCTGGACGTGCCCAGAACCTTGGCGGCAATTTCCTTGGCCCTCTTCATGGTCAGCTGCGGCATTTTCTTTTTCATGGCAATTTCCTTTCCGCCTGTTTTTGCTCAAAGTACTGCGCTATAAGCCGGGTGACATTTTCGATATCTTCATGGGTAGCGGTTCTCGGGATAATCTTCACCCAGCTATTGAAAAACTCCCTGTAGGCCAGATACCCGTTGTAATACATGATCTGGAGCCATTTATATAGCATTCCAACCGTAAAGCCGACCAGTGCCGCTAAACTGATTTTTATAATTTCAGGCATTCGTCCATCTCCTATCCCACAAAAATAATCAAGAGCGAAAATATGAAAGACAAAAGGCACACAGAACGGACGTAGTAAATGGGGTTGCCTGGCCAATAAATAGCAAAAACGCCGCTTAATCCGCTCATTAGCGCGCCGTAAATCAACATGATCCGATTAACAGTTGTCATGTTTTCCAGCCAAACTGCTATTTCAGTCATTAGGGCGCTCCTTTGCGGTCTGTTCAAAATAATTTCTTATCAGCACAGTAATATGGTTAATGTCCTTTTCAGTGGCCGTCTTGGGGATCAGGACACGGCTGCGGCTGACAAACTCGTTGGCGGCGTTCCAGCGCGGAGCCGGCAACAGGAGCTGTCGGACAGCGTCGGCGGTAAAAGCGCCTTCCTGTCCCAGCCGCTTGATCTTCTCAGCTTGCGCCGTAGAAATCTTTTTGTCGCACTCGGCGGAGACATCGCAAACGATATGCTGTTGATCCTCGGCCAGATAAGAAAGCGATACGCCAGACATCATCGGCAACATGCCCTGATCTACCATTTCAAGCAACTCGGGAATGAGGTAAGTGAGGCGGATATAACGTTGGATCTGATTGCGATTTTCACCCGTTTGTTCGGCTAAAATGTCCCGAGATTTCTTCCCTTCTAGGCCAGAATCCTTTTGTCCCTGACGTTTCATCGCCTCCAATTGTAATCTGTAAGCCCACGCTTTTTCGCTGGGTAACAGCTCGTCTCGCTGGTTGAGGTTGGTATTGACCATAATCAGCACAGCAGTATCATCATCTACGTCGCGGATGATGGCTGGCACGGTGGTCAATCCCGCTTCGCGGCTGGCATTGGTGCGACTATGTCCGGCAAGGATCTGATACTGCTGGCCCATTGGGCGTACAATAATAGGATTTAAAACACCGTTTGTCTTAATATCTTCAACCAGCTGCTGCATCTTTGCGTCGCTGTATGGCCTGAATGGCTGGTTTGCCCACGGAACAAGTGAGCTGATGGGAATTTGTACGATTGCTCCCGGTGCCGCGGTGTTACCCAACCCACTGAACAATCCGGGCAAATCTGCCGGCGTCACCTGTTGCCGCGGTCTATTGGAAAAATCAAATTTATTTGCCATTTACGATGCGGCCCCCTCCCGTGACAGAAATTCCTCGGCAAAAGCTACATACTCTGTGCTAAGCTTATTTTTATAGCTGACCAAGCTTCTTTGAAGGGCGGTACTGTTGGCCGCTTCGATAGATCGGCGGATTGAAGTGGTGTAAACAGCATCTCCGTAATTTTGGGCAAGGTAGGCGTCCACGCTGTCGGCCATGTTGGTGTTGTCGCGCATCGTCCGCAGAATGCCGCCCAGCTTCAGGTCGGGATTGATTAGCTGTTGAATCATGCGAATGGAGTTAAACAGCGCGTCCAGCCCATCTAAAGCAAACTTTTGCATCTGGACAGGTACGATAACAATGTCCGAAGCACTTAAAGCATTAAGCGTCAAATTATCCAGCGCCGGGCGGCAGTCTATAAGCACATAATCGTAGTCCGCAAATACCGGTGCTTGTAAGCTGCGGTACAAAACGCGCTCCTTACCGATCGCCACCTGAAGCGCGGAGTCCGCATCACCCAGTGCTAGCGTGGTTGGTATATAATCTAAATGTTCCGCTTCGCTGTGGCGAATGCAGTCAATTGCATCAAGTTGCCGACCCGCCGCGCTGGCGACGATAAGTTCATGCGCGGTAATGCCGCCGTCCGGCTCAAAGCCAAGATAACTCGATAGGTTGCCCTGAGGATCAAGGTCAATAAGCAACACCTGTTTCCCTTTGGCACCCAACGCCGCCCCCAGCGCCATTGTTGTCGTGGTTTTGCCCACGCCGCCTTTCTGATTCGCGATTGAGATAATTTTCATGTTGTTGTCCTCCTGTTTATTTGTCATGTTATGTTATGCCAGTGTAAAATATAGAAGCCCTTATCAATTGATAAAGGCTTTTAAGACAATAAAAAAAGGCCTATATCAAATTAATGATATAGGCCAAAAGGAGACACAATCATGGAAACAAACTTCAGACAATGGGCTGAGCACTGGCTTGAAGTCAGCACCTACGAGGTAAAAGAAACCACGCATTATCAATATGTTGGTGGTATCCGTTTACTTAATGAACGATTTGGAAGTAAGAGCGTCTTTGATATAACGCCTAAGATGGTGCAGGAATATCTTAATGAACTATTTCTGCACGGAAAATCCAAAAGCACCATAAATAAGCGCAAGTATCTAATCCAACAGGTATACCGATACATAAACTTGCAAGGAATTTCCGTTGCAAGTCCGTGTGCCTTGGTAAAGGCTCCGCGGATGGCTAGTCAGGAAAGCCGTCGGGCTCTCACCGAAGAGGAGATAAAGCAAATTATCAGCAATCGATATATTGAACCTTTTGGGTTTTATGCCCTCTGCCTTTTATTCCTTGGATTAAGGCGTTCTGAAATGATGGCTCTACGCTGGGAAGATATAAATTTTGAACAGGAACTTATACATATTAATAAAGTTGTCGTTTACCTAAACAGTAAACCCCAGCTAAACTATGTTTTAAAAAATGGATGGCGTGAAAGGGAGATACCGATTCCCGATCTCCTCTTGTTTGAACTAAAGCAGCGCGTTATTATGGAAGGATCATCTGTTCAGAAAAAAGGATTTGTTTTTTCAGATCATCCAAAAGTATTGATGAATGAAAATACAATTAATCGGCGTTGGGCAACTTACCGTGATGCGGCTGGGATGCCAGATGTTACTCAACACATGGTACGACATACTTACGCTACTCTGTTGCATGATGCCAATATAGATGTTAAAGCGGCAGCCGCATTAATGGGACACCGAGATGAACGAACAACACTTATAGTCTATACTCACATCAATAAGGAAAGGGAAGCTAAAAGGGCGGTAAAGCAATTGAACGGATACATCAGCAAAGCTTTCGGCAACAGCGAAAAGGGTAACTCTTCTCTGTAAATCTGTTGTCTTACGACTACGATGGTTCGAATCCATCCGCTCCCACCAAATAGTCTTATGGTAAATTATTAGACCTTGAAAATTTCTAGGTCTAATAATTTATCATAGCATACAAGTGTATTGATAATTTTGTGCTTTTGGTTTTTTGCATTCCTCACCGGCTATCGTTCTGTGCCCTGGTTTTCAGGACAATTAGCATTCTCTCACTGCTATGCAGTGCAGGCACGCTTGTCGAAGGCCTTGGGCCTTCGGATCATGGCACACTTTCTACCGAGGAAGTATTTTTCTTGCCTTTCGCGCAATTCAATTGTCGAAGTCCAAATCCATTCTCTTTAAGACTGGGGTTTTTGGTGTTGATCTTAAGGTGTTTAGCGGGTTAACCCGGATTTCCCCGGCATAGCCGGGGGCTCTGCTTATGCGGGGTATAGCGCTCTCTTCCAGCTGCGCGCCAAGTCGCGTAGTTCTGGTCTGCCAGCCGCAAAATTTGGTTCTCTGCCGCCTGGAAGCGGGCTGTTTTGCTTTATAGGCGTCATCTGTCCTCCAGCTTTATCCTCTGCTAACTGATATTTGATGCATTTCGCCATCTTTATTACGTTTTTACCCGCTATGTCAACGTAATACCGCGGCACCAAAATTCCCTGCTTGGATACTTGTATTTATTTCGCCGAATTGCTCATATAGTATTGTGCTACTCTTCCCTTGAGATATCCCATAAAACTCGATACGGCCATTTTGGGCGGTATTTCTACAAGCATATGGTCCGGGCACACCTCTGCTTCTATTATTTTTACTCCTTTCCATTTACATAGTTGTCTGAGTATTTTACCTGCGATTAAACGTTTTTTCTCATAAGATACTTTCCTTCCGTATTTGGGCGCGAATACTATATGATATTGCAATTCCACTTTGTATGCAATAAACTGTTTATGTCGTTCAGGCTCATCTGAATGTTCTCCCTTTGTTTTTTGTGCAGTTGGCTGACCGCACTTTATAACAAAGGGAGTTTTTATTTATTATCGGCGCAAGCCTTCTTTTGAACCACTGGCCTAGCCAGTGGTTTTGCTATACGATAAAATCTGCCTTGCTTGGCCGGGGCGGGTTTTATTAAGCGCTTCACCCGCTAAATTTAACAAGCTGAGCCACTGCATTTTCCCGCCGATAAGCACCGAGCATGATTGTCTGTGCAAGGCTCTCAAGATATTTTAAGAAGGAATGGTTCATCAGAATATTTTCGAAGAAAAATACCGTGACCGGTTCATCCGTTTTTATGACTAAGGACTGCTCTTCTTCCCAGACCGAAATAATAACATTGTCAAACGGACTTTCCGGGAGCGGATAAAACCGATAGCACCTGTGCGTTTTGATGAGTTGGATAATATGCCGCACATGCTGTGCAAACTCCTCTTCGGTGTAATAAAGTTCATGCACCGGCACACCCACCCGCACCCGTTGTGCAAAAAGCGCTTCGTCGCCGGGCATGGCAACCAGTTCCGTAACACCGCCGTTTTTCAGGCTTTGTTCAAACCGGGCCAGGCTGCTGGCACGGTATTCCCTTGCAAAAGCGGCTTCATCCTCTTTAAGCTGGCTGCGCCCTATAATATGTTCAAATAAATCCGCGGGCATTGTTGCAACCGAAAGAGTGTTCAGCAAATGAACCGACGCGGCGGCACACGAAGGAACAGTCGCCATACAGTTTGAATAATCACTTGAACAGTTTAGCGTAAATGTTCTCAGCAGCGGTCGGCTCTCCTGCATCAGGGCCTGAAACTGCTGATGGTGATAATCAATCTGCGATTGCCGGGCGGTGAGCAAATACGCTGCCGAATCCTCCGTCCCCGCGACAAAAGCAGCGTTGACACTGCAAACAGACGGCAGGATAAACATGGTTTGATGGAACCGACCTGCCTGCCGTTTCTCGCAATAAAAGGACTGGATCAACCCGGTCATGTACAAGGGTATCCATTTTTCAAGCGCTTCAAACATCTCGGCATAGGAGCGGTCTATGTTGTGAATGATGCAAATTCGGTTTTTATGTTGCAAGACGACCGCCATCAGAATCGCCCAGGTTTTTGCAAACCCCGGGTCGTCGGTCAGCCAGCCAAGCGGCTGGTCGGAGTACAAATAAAGTGTGCTGGGCGCCTGCTGTACGGCGACCGCGGTTAAGAAGCGCTCAACCGCCCTTCTCAGCCCGGCCACACCGTAAAACGTTTCGACGCTTTTAGTATGTGCCGGAATGGCCTTGATGGATTCCATCAGCCCCGGGGGTACTTGCAGCACGGGCTGGCAGGTCTCAAGGCGGGCCAGAAAACGGTTGAGCATCTGTGAGTCGCCGGATTCGGGCTCGGTATACATCCACGCCAGCAGGCGCGCCTTCAGCAGTTCGGCAGTATCGGGTACCGGCTCCCCTATTAGTGAAATCAATCGTTCTCGCCGCGTCCGAGATGGAAAAACCAAAATACGTTCAGCAATCCATGCTGAAAACTGCTCGGGGAACCAGCTGCCAGCGGTAGGGCTTCGCATTCCTGTTCTGAAACGGCTGATAAGCGAAGCGTCAATATGCAGCGCTTTAGCCAAACGAATATTCGTAATCTCAAAGGCGCTCATCAGTGCGTCCAACTTTTCAGAAAAGGCAAAGAAACCCCCTATGGCCATCGCTGTGCTCTCATTCGTCTCCCTGCCCCGCCTCTTAGCCTTAAGCCCGGCATCCCCGGCACTCAGCCAATACTCCAGTTCATTGTCAAGCTGCCGTGTATTACCGCCTGGAATACCACAGCAGTTGCAGAGCGCTTCTATTTTTCCCTGCTCCTCCGCCAATAAAACAAGTCCCCGGCAAAGCGCCTTGACTTGCCGGCTGCCGGCGGAGGGCACGCGGTCCCCGGTTCTGAACCGGCTTATCAGCGAGGCGTCCAGTCCGCCGCAGCGCGCCACTTTAATATTGGTAAACGCCAGCTGTGTAAACAACCGGTTAAGCTTCGTCATGAAGTCCAAAATAACGCCCCCTTTTACGCAGGAACCTTCTCAGTCAAAGAGCCTATGGCTTGGAATAAGTCCCAAAACTGCAACCCATGTTCAACCAGGATTGTAAAATTAGTCTAGCATACCGTCGTTTGTTAATCAATGACACTTTGCCGTTTTGTCATTGAATGACCGGTGTCATTTAATGAAAAGGGAACGCCTTTCTTTTATAATATTTGGTAGATGGCCGACTTAAGACAGGAGGATGAAGGGCTTGGGCAAAAAAATGATGGGTTACGGCAGTTTCTTCTGCTGGAACTGCGGCGCACGCATTGAAAAGGGCAACCAGCTGTGTCCCGGCTGTGGCGAAAGATATGCCGGAAAAACTAAGTATGGTAACCGGCCCGCACTGGGGGCGGGTGGAATCGGCTGGTCGGACCAGGCCGGGCATCCGTGCTTTAAGCGCTATATCAAAAACTACCGCAAATACGCCTACTTCTGGTTGATCGGGCTCAGCGTGCTCATCCCCGGCGGCCTGCTGGCAACCGGCGGGCTAAAAGCCAATGCCGAAGGGTTGATGGTTATAGCCGTCATCGTGGGAGTTTTCTGGGCTTTTGGCCTGATTTTTTTGTATAAGCAATATGGCAAGGATCGTCCGGACTGGGACGGTACCGTGGAAAACAAAGAAATTCTGCAAAAGACCGCCACCCGAAAAAATCAGGACGGCAGCCGCTATAAAGAGACCTATACGGAATTTGTTGTGTCAATCCGCAGGCAGGACGACTCACTTTACAATCTGACAGCTAAAAACAATGCCGCCTTATACGACTACTACCGAATCGGTGATTACGTCCACTACCACGGCAGTAAGTACCTCAACTGCATTGAAAAGTATGACAAGTCGCTGGATATCGTGCTTTTTTGCACTTCGTGCCACAGGTTGTGCGATGCGCGCGATTATTTTTGCGAAGCTTGCGGCAGCGCTTTGCTCAAAGGTGCGCCGGTCATGCAGCCATCACAAATGGCTGCCCCACAATGACTATTGAGAAGGAGGAAGCTTTCATGTTCTGTGAAAATTGTGGAAAACAGCTCCCCGATACCGCTGCTTTTTGCACCGGGTGCGGTTTTAAGGCAAATACGGTGCCGTCTCCCCCGGCGATAGAACAGCCGGTTATGAGCGCGGTTTCAGTTTCTGCTTCCAGTCCAGCCGGTTCAACCGCGCCTGTCTTTCAAGCACCTGTGCCGCCTGTTTCGCGTCCTGTCCCCACCCCGCAACAGCATTCCCAACCTGTTCAGGCCACTGCCCCGGCCATGCCGGCTCAGCCCGCCCAGCCTTACGGCGCGGCACCCGGTGCTACACGCCCTGCTCAATCCTATGGCGCGGCGCCCTGCGGCGCACGTCCCGGCGTACGGCAGCCTGTTTTTGGAGGCGGGGAAACAATGGGCTATGGTCAATACCTCGTGATGCTGCTGTTGACATGCATTCCGATCGTCAACATTGTTTTGTTATTTAAATGGAGTTTTTTCGGCGTAGCCAATGCCAATAAACGCAATTTTGCCAAGGCCATGCTGACCATCATGGTTGTCGCTTTTCTGTTAAGTATCGTCATGGGTATCGCAACGGCCAGCATGTTCCGCTAGTCTTTAACTATGTCTTTCATGCGCCCTTTATTTCCTGCATTTCGTTAATACGCCGTTAGCCGGAAAGGAGAATGCTTATGCTGATATTTTTAATTATTTTGCTTATCCTGGGCGCATTGCTGGCGTCCGTTGCACTGACTTATAATGCGCTGGTCAGGCTGCGCAACCAGTCCGACGAAGCCTTTTCCACCATGGATATCTACTTGAAAAAGCGTTATGACATGATCCCCAATCTGGTTGAAATCGTCAAGCAGTATGCCGGCCACGAGCGGGAAACACTGGAACGGGTCATTCAGGCCCGCAGTATGGCCATGGGCGCCCAGACCTTTGAACAACGCACCCAGAATGAGAGCCTTCTCTCGGGTGCGCTGAAATCTTTGTTCGCCGTTTCCGAGAGCTATCCCCAGTTAAAAGCGGACGGCAGCTTCATGAACCTGCAAAACCAGCTGGTCGCACTGGAAAACGATATCTCACAATCCCGCAAGTATTACAACGGCGTGGTTAAGGTGATGAACAATAAAGTGGAAATGTTCCCTTCGAACCTTTATGCTGCATTGCTGGGTTTTACAAGATACCCCTATTTCATGGTGGATGAGTATGAGCGCCAAAATGTGCAGGTGCGGTTTTGACGGGGGTGCGCGGTATGAAAGTGTCCCGACGGCTCTTTGGCATGACAATCATTGTCTTAATTTTGTTTGCCTTATCGGTTTTTTCGGTGGCCCTGGAATCTTTTAATATCACAGCCTATGATATTAATATGGTGGTGTGCGACGATAACAGCTACCTGATCACCGAGACCATTGATATTGCCTATTCCCGCGCGCTGCATGGTATTATACGAACCCTCCCGATGAAAACCTATCGCAATCGGCCCGCGGCCATTTCAGGCATAAAAGTTCTCAACCACAAATTTTCAACCAGCAGGGCCGGCAGCGATCTGGAAATAAAGATCGGCGATCCCGACCGATTTGCGAGCGCATCGGAACAATATGTGATCTCCTACGTCTACACCATCGGTGAGGACGGGCTGCGGGATATGGATGAGTTATACTGGAATCTGATCGGCACCGATTGGGCTTGCCCTATTGAGAATATCACCTTCACCATCAAAATGCCCAGGGCTTTTAATGATGAAAAACTCAACTTTACATACGGCAGCAAAGGCAGTACGAAAAACGATGCGGTGACATGGCGCGTGGATGACGGCACCATCAGCGGCTCTTTACAGACAGCGCTTGCGCCCAACGAGGCGCTGACGGTGGCATTGCCACTGCCGCAGGGCTACTATGCCCATGCGCAACCGCTCCGCAGCAGTGCCATGGCCCGCTTCGGCTGGCTATTCCCGCTCGCCGCCGCAATCGTCGGTGTTGGGTTGTGGGCTGCCCTGGGGCGCAAGCGGCAGTGTTTTCCGACGGTGGAGTTCTACCCGCCGCAGGGCGTTACGAGTGCCGACGCAGGCTTTTTAATTGATGGGCGGGTAGATCCGTTTGACGTCACCTCGCTGATTATTTTCTGGGCAAACAAAGGGTACCTGACGATCACCGAGCAGGTTGAGAAAAAGATTATCGGCACCCGCAAGAGCTTTCTGCTCACCCGGCTGCGCGACCCGGGCAACGACGCCCGGACATATGAACGCGACATGTTTACAGCACTGTTTTATCTGGGTGACGGCACGCATGTCAACACAGAGCAGTTAAAAAACCGCTTTTACCTTTCCGCCGGGCAGGCCAGGGAACAGATTAAAAACAGCTTTGAAAAAGATAAGCAGACGCGTATTTTTGCTTCCTCAAACACACTTTGTCGCTGGTTGCTGCGTCTCGTGGGAATGTTGGGCCTGCTGCCCTGCACCTATGTGGTGATGAAAGTGGTCTCTGGCAGCAAGGGGATTACGCTGCTCGGCATAAGCGTTTTAATGTCTTCGTTTACAACCATCGCGCTGTTTGTGCTGGCCTATATGCTGGCAAACTGGAAGGGGCTGCCCAAAGGCCAGCGTTTTCAACACCTGTTGATGACATCAGGCTTTTGCACCGTTTTTTGTGGCACACTGGGTTATACGGCACTTTCAGAAGGTATGCTTTTAACCTGTGTCATCTCCTTTGTTCTTCTGTTCTTAATTGGCACATTTTCCTGCTTTTGCAATCGCCGAACGGAACTTGGCGTCTGGTATGAGGCGCACCTGACCGGATTTAAAGAATTCCTAAAGGCGACCGAGCTCGACCGAATCAGGCTGCTGGTGGAAGAAAATCCGCAGTATTTTTATCATGTCCTTCCCTTTGCCATGGTGCTGGGCGTTACCGATAAATGGGCAAAGAACTTTAACCGGATTATGACGGCTCCGCCCAACTGGTATCATTCGGCATCCATGTATGGCGGGTTCAGTGCCGTGCAGTTTGCCCATGACCTTGAAAGCGGCATGCGCGGTGTCTCCGCCACCATGAATTCGCGTCCCTCCTCTTCGGGCAGCGGCGGCAGCTCCGACGGCGGCAGTGCCGGTGGCGGTTCCGGCGGTGGCGGCGGAAAAGGTTGGTAATAGACAGAACAAATCCTATCCTTCTTAAATTTTAATGGCACGCAGCGGGCTTAAACGTCCGCTGCGTGCCATTTTGACACCCTTTATAGCAACTATTCGGTAAAGCAGCGGATATCCTCCTGACGATTCCCTTGCCGCTGTTGGCGGTTATCGTCTTTGGCAGGCGTTGGCCCGCCTGCATCTCCTGCCGGGCCGGCTTGGCCAATCTATTCCACTGTTTTATTAGGGATTCGTATTATAGGGTTCTTTTGCCCCTCTGCTCGACCCTTATTCAGCCGGACGGACGGTGTAATGACCTTCCATAACGGCATCCATATCGCCCCGTTTTGCGGCGAGGATAAATACCCCCTGAAGTAACAATCCGTCGCTCTCCTCAGAGACAACGCCGTTAAATTTCAGCTGCATGATGGCGCCATCCTCCTGACCGTCAATGGCAACCTCAAAACAGCCCTCTTTGAGTACCTCAATAACAGTGGGCGTAGCGTCGTTTGGGAATCCTTCATAATCGCGGCTCTCAAATTGCATCCCCTCCATAAGATTCACATTCAGCGTCCAGTTACCGTCCTCCTCAATCATAATCTGGGCAATGGAAGGTGCAGCCATCGCCTGGGCAATCTGCGCTTTAGCATCCGGGGGAAGCTCCTCCGCCGGGAGGGAATCGAAGCCGTCCATACGGACAAACCACATCTCTCCGGCCCACTCGCCTACTATTTCCGTAAGGGTGGCGTCTTTTTTGGCATTTGAAATTTCCGGCAGGGCGGGCAGAACATCCGGCTTTGCCGCGAATGCGTTGGCGGTATGCGCCATGGCGTCGGGGTCAACGGGCTTTGAACCGGCAGGCTTATGTACTGCCAGTATAATACCGCTCACCGCCAGCGCGGTGATGGCCATTGCGACCATACCGCCCAATACCATGCCGCGCCCGGCGGTTCTGTTCTGGGGCTCCCCTGTGTTCATTTCTCCTGAAAAACGTGTAAAGGGATTATTGGGGGGAGGCGGCTGATAAGAATACGCCTGTTGGACGGAAGATACAGGCGGCAAGGGGGCAAAAGCCTGTTCAAGCTGACCGCAGGGCACGGGCCGGTACTGCGGCTGCAGCTGAATTGAAGCCTGCTGTGCCTGCGCGGGAATCGCATCCGACGGGCTTTCTCCCGCAATAGTCTGGTTATCGCTGGGTTTTTGCCCGCACAACGGACAGAACAGATCATCGGGCTGCGTTTCAGCACCGCAATATTCACAAAATTTATCCGCCATTGCCTGGTCGCTCCTTTCTACTGCTGCTTTGTGGCCGCCATCGTATAGGTATAAGATGCCATGTCGCTCTCAAAAGCACTCGTTCCCTGGCAGGTCAACTTTTTGCCATCCTTTTTGAAGGCAAGCACCCAGTTGCCGCCAAGAACCTCCCCAACGGGTTTAAGGTGCAGCGTCCCCCCCTTTTCCCATGTGCCGCGATACATGACGCCGCCATAATCATAACCGGGATAAACCAGCTTGATATCTGCAATGTCTCCGGCCTGCGCGGGCCTGCTGATCACCATGGTGCCGGCATGCGCGCCATCCATGCCGCCCATCGCCTGTTTATACTGCGCGAGATAGTCCTCCATGCCGGATACGCCCTCCATCTGGCCGACAAGCTGATCCATATAATCGCTCCTGAAGTCTTCGACCGTCACCGTCATCTCCCAGCTGCCCAGAATATCTTCAAACTTCAGGTCATCGGAAAGCGGTATCGCCGTCACCGGGAGATCGGTCTTAAATTCCACTTCAAATTCCGGTTCACTGTTGCCCGAAAAATCCGCCTGGGATTTATAAAATTTCAGCTTTGTCGGGGACCCCGCCATCAGATAAGCAAATAACGTGCACTGAAAGACCTCGTTGGAATCCTTGCTGGTGTAACACAACCAGTAATCGGGAAGTTTGGAGGCGTTGTTTTCAAACAGGATCACATAATCTTTATAGGCGGAATCGCTGAATTTTGTTGCTTTATCGCCTGTGCCGTGAACCTCAATTTCAAAGTAAAGGATTTGGTTTAAGTACGCCTGTGTGTCCATAAGAACATTGAGCGCGGCGGTTCGCGCTTCGTTCATTGATAGTTTGTAGTACTCGGTGAACAGCGGTTCAAGCTGTGCAAGAATGCGCCCCTTAAGCCGTTGCGTATAACGCTTCTGCGTCGCCGCATCGGGCATTTGCCAGCCGGAAAGTTTTCCTGTCAGCGAAAAATCATCAATATATGCTTTTCGGCTGCCGTCCGGAATGCGCCAAAATACGCTGGCGTAATCATCCACAAGCGCGTTGACCGCCTTGCTCATCTCTTGAGGATTGGTTTTATACCTGTTGTAGATTCGTTTAAGGGCGACGTTCCATTCCGCCTGCGACCCCAGTTGAAACTCGCTCGCCTGCCAGTAAACGTTGGCGCTCTTCAGGTCGGTAACTTTAAGCTTGAAGCTGCAACGGTTTTCATTTGTGATATATGTCACACATTGTTTTGAAAAGTGATTATAGGCCTCTTCGACACCGTTTTCATAGCCGCCGTCTAAAATACCGCGCATTGTGGAATCGACCATGCCGCCGATCCAGATACCCGCCGCAGCTACGCTGCAAAAAACGCTGCCCGTGGCAATTGCGGCGATGCCCATCGCCATCTCGGCGAGGTCATAGGCATTGGCCGAAATGGTCTGGGACAGGTTTCCGGTATTGTACCAACCCGCGCCCACCTTCAGCGTGACAAGGGCAATTCCCAGATAGCCTAATTTATTGCCCATTTCCATCACGGCATTGCCGGTAAAGGCGGCGAGGGCGTTGCGCACATTAATGGTATAATCGGTCGCCGACGTTGTATTGTTGGCCGCCCCCAACATGGCTTCGGCCGATTCCGTCAGCGGAATCTGATTTGCCTCAAGCATGCGATAAAACAGGTCGCTATCCATCTCGGCGCACATCTTCTCGAGTTTAGCGGGAGAGAAGGTTGCTTCCGACAGCGGCCCGGTGTAGCCGATATCGAACGCATACATCTCAAAAATCCCGAAGGTGGAAAAATGGTCGGTCGCAAAGGTAACGGTTCGGCTTGCGGTATCAATCGTATAAGGCACATACGCCCAATCGCCGGAACCTTCGTTATAGTACCGCACCATAATTCTGTCTTCCGCATCGGGACAGTCGTCATAGGGCAGGGTAATATCCACCAGATTGGCAAACTGGGTGACCTCGCCCAGCGAAAAATCATACGGCTGTACTTTGCAGCCATATTTTTGGTCGGTTTTAGCCGCCAGCTTTCTCACCTCCAGCGTCTCTTCGCCCAACAAATTGTAAGCGCCAAAATCAACCGACGCACCGCCGGCGCTGGCTACTGGGTTTTCAGGTGTGACAAGGCCCATTGCAGTTTCGGCGCGACTGATATCATTTTGGGTTATTTTTACATTGGGCTTGGGCGCTTCGATGGCGGCAGGCTGCGTTTTTGCACCGGGGATGGCCTTTTGGCCGATACTGGGCAAGCTGGGTAACGGATTTGCTGCCATGAGCCGCCAGAGATAGCCCGGCTTCCACAGGCCGAGCACCATCGCCGCTGCCAGCGCAACCGCCGTGGCGGACAGAATAAGCGGCTTGCCGCCCGGACGCCGCCTTTTGGGCTGTTTGGCCACATAGGCGCTGCCGGGCAACGGTCTGCCGCAGGCCATACACTGCGCATTTTCGGGCGCATTCTGCGCGCCGCACCCCGGACAAATAATACCGCCGGCCGGGTATACCGTTGAAACCGTACGGGGCAGCGGCCTGCCGCAGGACTGGCAATGGGTGGCGCCAAAAGGGTTGCGCGCCCCACAGGCCGGACAGGAGAATCCCGGTGCCGCCACAGCCAAAGGTTCCGGCGGCGCAACAGCTGTGCCGCAGCTTTTGCAAAATTTAGCGCTTTCGCTCAGCGGTGCACCGCATTTATTGCAGGATTTGGACATGTGATTTCCTCCAATCTATAAGGCAAGCCAAGATGTCCCCCGGTTATCGGCACAAGCGCCTGGCATCGTCTTTGTTTTAACCGGTGACAGTCCTCTCCTTTAGTATAGAGGATCGGTTTTGCCATTTGTATTGGTTGACAGAAACGTTCAATGACAAAAATCAAACGCGTGTCACCTCACTTTCCAGACGAAAAGGCGTGTCATAATGTGGCATGCCATGTTTGTCAATGACAAATCGGCGTCGCAGGTTTTTCCTCGCCCCTTTACCCTTTATACTTAAAGCAGGAGGTGGCCGGTTTGAAAAATGGGATAAACGATGCTGTGAGCATCAACACTGGAGCGCCGTTTGTGCTTCCGCCCGGAATAACGACAGGCGCTGGCGGAAAGCTCGTCTGGGCCTATGAGGTCAATATGTGGAAGAATCCGGTGATTTTGTTCACCGTGATAAAGGTGATCGCGCTGGCTGTCGGTACGACGGGGCTGTTCGTCTCCGCACTTGTCGCATCCGATAGCACTTTGGCTGATGCGCTAAAAGTGTTAGGCGGTTTTCTGGTGTTTGGCTTCGCCGGAATGCTGTTTCTGGCTGTATTGGCATATCTGATACTCGGGCTGGTTTATGGCGGCCGGTACTGTGTGCTGTTCGAAATGGACGACCGGGGTATCCGGCATACCCAAATGCAAAAACAGTTTGAAAAAGCGCAGGTGTTTGCTCTTTTAACCACATTGGCTGCCGTCGCATCCAAGAATGTGAGCGCCGCGGGCGCGGGCGTCTTAGCAGGGAGTACCCAATCAATTTATTCCGCATTTTCAGGCGTTAATAAACTGGTGCCTTTAAAACGGCACGACTGCATAAAGATCAGCGGTTTGTTTGCCAGGAACCAGATTTACGCCACCCCGGAGCAATTTAATTTTGTATGGGCCTACATTGTGCAGAGATGCCCCAAAGCCAAAAAGCCGGTGGGTTAATAGCGGATTAACTAAAAGCGCGCCGGTATTTGCGAAGCTGCTTTTGTGCTACATGGCAGACGATGAAGGCAGGCACCTGACGAAGCGGACAACACAGCCGCATGGAAGACAGACCGCAAAGGCGGCATGATTTTGACATTAATAGGCTATCAAAGCTATCAACATTCAGGCACAAAAACAGACGCAGCCTCCTGCCTTGAGAACTCGGCAGGGGCTGCGTCTTTGAATAGGAGGCGTATTGGTTTGTACAATGGCAGATTTGAAATGGTACAGATATATAAAAACAACTGTGAAATTAAACGGTTTGCCGCTTTTTCAGGAGCTTTATAACCGCCGGGGCCAACGCGAACAACACAATGATAGCTACGATAATGATGGAGATTGGGCGCTGCATAAAGTAGGCGAACATGCCGCCTTTGGTGCCGGCAATTAAAAGCGAGCGACGATAGTTTGCTTCAAGAATATCGGCTAAAACAACACCCAACACCAGCGGAGCCGGCTCAAAGCCGTAAATCTTCATCAGGTAGCCGATGAGGCCAAACAGAAGCATAATAAGTACTTCGTACATGCTGTTACTCAACGCAAAAGTACCGATAACAGCCAGCGCAACAATAATGGGAACCAACAAAGAATTCGGGACCAGACAGATTTTTGCCATCTGCTTGGCCATCGAAACGCCGATAATGCCCATCAACACGTTGGCAAGCAAAAATCCGATAAAAATTGAGTAGGTAATAGGCGCTTGCTTACCGATAAACAAATCGCTGCCGGGCTGTAATCCGTGCATCAAAAGTGCGCCGTAGAGTATGGCGGTAACAGGGCTGCCGGGGATGCCCAGCGTAAACAGCGGAATCAAAGCACCGCCGCATCCCGCGTTGTTGGCCGACTCGGAAGCCGCTATGCCGACAAGCGAACCCTTTCCAAACTCATTGGGCGTGCGGGACAGGCGCTTGGCCGCGCTATAGCTGATCCAGGCGGCAATAGAACAGCCCGCAGCGGGTATAAAACCGACAAATGAGCCAATTATCGAACCGTTCAACATGGTGGGGGCCAGCTTTTTAGTGAGCCCCTTTTCCCAACGCCTGCCCTGCAGCCCGGCCGTTGGGTCGTTTACAATGGTGGCGCCCCGCCCGGTAATCAGGCGGTCAACAAGTATCAGCACCTGGGAGATGGAGAACAGCCCAATTAAAATCGGCGTGGAATCCAGACCGTCCTCCAGCCAGAGGCGCCCAAAGGTAAAGCGTGAAACACCGGTGATCGAATCCATGCCGACGCAGCCGATCAACAGGCCGAGCAGTGCCGAAAAGATGCCCTTGGCGCGGTTTTCCCCAGTAAGGCCGGAAACGACCAGCAGGCCAAAACAGGCCACCAGAAAATATTCGAGTGTCGAAAACATCTGGCTTAGGCGGCCCAATGCCGGCGCAAACAAAATCAGGCAGATGGCGCCGAAAATGCCCCCGATGACCGAAGCAACCGTTATAACCGATACCGCTTCCATTCCGCGGCCTTGTTTGGTCAGCTCATAGCCGTCATCTGTGGTGGCGGCCGAGGCGGCCGTTCCCGGTGTGTGGCATAGCACGGCGGTGATCGACCCGCCATAAACCCCGGTTGTATACATCGACGTCATCATAATAAGCGCCGCTTCGGCGCTCATCGAGAAAGTGATCGGAATCAAAAGCGCAATGCCGACAGAGGGCCCAAGGCCCGGAATAATGCCGATGGCCATGCCTGCAACAACGCCAACAACAAGGGCGAGCAGCACCTCCAGCGAGGTAAAGGTGACAAGCGCGCTTGTGAGGTTTTCTAACATGGTTCAATAAGGCCCCCTTTACACAATTCTGAAATACTTGCCGAACAAACCAACTTTATAGATGGGCAGCTTCAAAATGACAACAAATAAAATAAATGTAATCGCCGTGTAAAGGACGGTTACCAGAACAATGGTCTTCCACGATTTCACTCTGAGGTACTTTTGTGTCAGAACAAGGAATATCGGTGTTGTAACCCAGTAGCCCAACAGTTTGAAAGCCAGATAATAAAGAAAAATAAAAAGCATGAAAAGGAATGCGTTTTTTCCGTTGCGCAGCGTCATGGCATAGTGCATGCGCGTCCCCGCGGGCTTACTCTTGCGCAGGCCGTTTATGGCAACGGTTGCCGCACAGGCCATCATCATCAGTGAAAGTGCAGTGGGCAAATAAGACGCCTGTCCGGAAATATGAACCGAAAAATACAGGACCAGTAAACAGAAAGCAAGCAGGATACTGCCCACCCACACATCGCGGTGCAGTTGTTTATTCATTATAAATCTCTCCTCAAAAAAGAGTCAGGGGTTTATGGGACAGAAAGCCGGAAATGCCTGCCCGCC
Organism: Bacillota bacterium; assembly: GCA_023457355.1. Lineage (GTDB taxonomy): Bacteria > Bacillota > Clostridia > Oscillospirales > Ruminococcaceae > Yanshouia. Next base: position 66,087 of record JAEWLW010000029.1, read on the forward strand.
ATCCTGATGTGACGGGCAGGCATTCAGGGATATCTTAGCCCCAGATTTCCTTGCGGGTTTCCACCTGGCTCTGAAGCAGTTCTTTATAAGCTTCACCAGAAGTGGTATCCAGCTGCAGGCCCAGCGTTGCCATATCCGAGACATAAGCCGCATCCTGCATGGCCTTCTGCATCGCCTCGTTTACAAAGGATACAATTTCGGGGGACACGCCCTTGGGGTAGAAATAGCCGCGCGCCGCAAAAGCGTAGAACTCCTTTCCGGTCACTTCTTTAATGGTGGGGACATCGGACATGAAATCGGTGCGTTTCTCAGCAAAGACGCAGAGTACTTTCATCTCGCCGCTCTGGTAGTAACTCTGCACATCCGAGACAGAGGCAAAGAACACATCGGTATCACCGGCGAGGAACATGCTGCGTGCGTCGGAAGCGCCATCCACCGGGATTGTCGTGATCTGGGTGCCAAAGTTCTTGTTAAACCACTCGGCTGTGGTGGAGTCGCCGTCGGTGATGCCGGTGGCGTTCGAGGCGATAAGAACCGGATTGCTCTTTGCGTATTCAATAAAACTGTTAAGATCGCTAAAGCGGTCTTCGCTGGAACGGATCGCCATAATGTTGTAATCAAGCACCTGGTTGGTGATGACCTGAACATCGTCCAGCGTATACTGGCGGGGATTCTCAGGGTCAATAGCGCCCATGACATAGTTATGATTAATCAGGCCGATGGTATAACCGTCATCATAGTCGCCGGTGATCAGGTCGGTCCAGGCAATCCAGCCGCCGGAGCCGGTCTGATTTTCAACAACCACGTTGACACCAAGCTGCTTTGAAAGCGCCGTCGCCATATAACGTGCGCCCAGGTCGGTGCCGCCGCCCGCGGAGAAGGGGCAAACCAGCGTGATGGTACCGTTGGGGAAGCCCTCGGGTCCAGCGCCGGTGGTGTTGCTTGCTGCGGCCACAGACGAAGCATTGCCGGCCGTGCTCTCAGGTGCACTGCCGGAGCTGGTGCCGGTACCGCCGCAGGCGGCCAGTGAAATCGCCAGTACTGTGGCGACACCCGCTGCAAGAAGTTTTTTCATCTTTTTCATTTTCCGCACTCCCATTTTTATACAAAGTCAAATTGCCTTTTCCACACAAAAAGAGTAGGAAAGACGTCGCGTTCATTATACCGATATTACCAATAATTTTACAAACATTTTTTTGAATGTTACCCCACAGCCAAAAGACTGTGAAAACATATTTTCGCGAAAAGAACAACAGCGTATAGGCTGTTGCCATTCATTAAAATTCTGTTGGACATCGGTGGGGATCCCTTTTTATACTACCCGTGTACGTTTAGTATCGTAGAATTTCCAAAGTAGTTGAATGAAGGATGAAGCACAATGAACAAGCGTGAACGAATTTATGCCGCGGTCAACCTGCAAAAGACCGACCGCCTGCCCTACTCCTTTTGGAGCCACCTTCCCGGAATTGACCTTGACGCGGCCAAGCTGGCCGAAGCCACCTATCAATTCTATAAGACATACGACCTTGATTTTATCAAGACCATGAATAATGGTATGTATGCCATTGAGGATTTCGGCTGTAAAATTGATTATTCGGAAATTGAGAAGGGCGGCGTGGCTAATATTATCTCTACGCCTGTTCAGACCCCGCAGGATTGGGACAAGCTGACGCCTTGCGTTATTTCCCAAGGCAGCCTGGCCCGTGAGCTGGACAGCTTAAAGCAACTGCTGGCAAAAGTAAAAAGCGAGCATGTTCCGGTTATCTTTACATCCTTTTCACCCATCACCATCGCGGATAAGCTCTGCGGCAAAAAAGTGCTCGAGCATATCCGCCTGGGGCATGGCGGCAAGGTCAAGCAGGCGCTTGATATTATTGCGGAAACCACTGCCAATGTGGCAAAAGAAGCGATTCGCCTTGGTGCCGACGGCATCTTTTTTGCCTCTCAAATGAGCTCTTACGATATTATGGAGCCCGAGTTGTATCTGGAATATGGCAAACCCTATGATCTGCAAGTGTTGGAAGCTGCCGAAGGCGGCTGGATGAACACCATACATGCACATGGTTCCAACGTGATGTTTGAGCTTTTAAGCGACTACCCGGTCAACGTATTCAACTGGCACGCATGGGAGACGCTGCCCACCATTGACGAAGCCAGGCATCTGACCGGCAAGTGCCTGATGGGCGGCCTTAACCGCACCGATATCACCAACTGTAACCGCAATGCGATTCGCCATCAGATATACGCCGCCAGCCAGTTGACGGGCGGGCGCGGGCTGATTCTGACGCCCGGCTGTGTCATTCGCTATCCGCTCAACGATGCGATGCTGGCCTACATCAGCACCGCCAAGGCTTTTGTGGAAAGCCGTATGACATTTTAAACCGATACCGCCTACTCCGAAAAAATCGCCTTGGCAACCTTAATCAACTCTTTGACGGCTCGCGTGCGATAACTGCCTTTTTTGGTGCTGATGACAATTTTGTTGGCCGCCAGCTCGTCATCGGGTAAAAAGCAATAAAGGTCCCTGTCGGGTTTGCGGCTTTTTTTCAGATCATCCCAAAGAAAAGTTTTTGAGCATATTGAAACACCCAACCCGGACCGGCAAAGCGCCAGCATGGTAAAGGTGTTGTAGGTGCGTGCCATGACATTTGGTGAAAAACCGTACTTTTCAATCATTTTTCTGAAGACCTGGTCGGTCCAGGAGCTGCTGTTGGCCGCCACAAAGGGGCATTGCGCGAACAACGTTGGGGAAACAGTTTTGCTTTTTAACATGTTTTCCTGCTGTTCCGGTGTAAAACAAGTTTCAAAAATTGTTCTGGGCACCACAATATACTGCTGCTCGCGGAACAATGTGTCCGACTCTATAGCCTCATCGCTGAATTCAAAACCGATGGCAAGGTCTATTTTCCCGGCAAGCAGTTGCTCCTGAATCTGCGTATTGTCCCCCTCATAGACCCGAACGCGAACCTGTGGGAACCTGCTGTGATATTCGGTGAGCAGCGGCGGCAGCATGACAAGGCCACGCGAAGGTGCAATTCCCAATGAAATCCTGCCCTGCCGGAAATCTTTAATATCCAACAACTCTTTTTCGGCCTTATTCTGCATTTCAAGAATCTCTTTGGCGTTGCGGTAAAGACTTTGCCCCGCCTCGGTCAACGTGATGTGGTGGTCACGCTGAAAGAGGAGAATACCGTATTCTTCTTCAAGCTTTTTGATATGGTTGCTTAGCGATTGCTGCGAGATAAACAGGCGTTTGGCCGCCCGAGAAAAATTCAGTTCTTCTGCAACCACCACAAAATAGCGTAAGTTTAAAAAATTCATGTGTCCCCGTCGAATCCTTTCATTTATTTTTAGGGGGTATGCATGCGTTAAAAGCAATACTAGCATTTAATTGAGATAATTGCAAATACCGTCTGCCTGGTATAAGGAGGAAACCGATGAAGCAAGCTCTTTATTTTAATCATCTGGCTATTTTAAAAGATAACCTGAAGCTGGCGCTGGGCTGCACCGAACCTATTGCCGCCGCCTATGCCGCCGCCAGGGCCAGAGCTGTTTTGGGAATGGAGGCCAGCCACCTGACGATAGATTGCAGCGGGAATATTATTAAAAATGTCAATGGTGTGGTTGTTCCAAACTCAAATGGTATGAAAGGCGTCGATGTTGCCGCCGTGCTGGGGATGGTCGGCGGCGATGCCTCTCGTGAACTTGAAGTGCTGGAGGATATTACGCAACCCGATATTGAAAAAACCAAAGTATTGGTTGCACAGGGTTTTTGCACATGCCGTTTGGTAGAAAACGTGGAAAACCTTTATATCCGCGTCTATTTGGAAACCGCGGATGGCCACAGCGCCGAGGTTGTCATGCGCGACTACCACACCAATATTACGCACATCGAAAAGGATGGCAAGGTTTTGCTGGACAGCGCCTGTGCACCGCAAAAAAACGAAAATTTCCAGGCAGGTGACCCGGCCTTATTAAGTATCAAAAGCATTTTAGCATTTGCCGAAGCGGTTAAGTTGGAGGATGTGTCGGCGCTTATCGAGCGTCAAATCTCCTGCAATAGCGCGCTCTCTCAGGAGGGGCTTAACAATCCCTGGGGCGTGCAGATGGGCGCCACGCTTCTTTCAGCCTGCGGCGACAGCCTGCATGTACGTGCCCGTGCTGCAGCCGCTGCCGGCAGCGATGCCCGCATGAGTGGCTGCACCCTGCCTGCCGTGATCAACTCCGGCTCGGGCAATCAGGGAATTACCGTCACCATGCCGGTTGTGGTATACGCTCAGGCGCTCAATATTGAACACGAAAAACTAATTCGCGCTTTGGTGGTTGCAAACTTAATCAGCGTACACCAGAAAAAATATATCGGTAGCTTGTCCGCCTATTGCGGCGCGGTTTCGGCGGCAACGGGTGCAGCCTGCGGCATCGCATGGATGACCGGCGAATCTTATCAGGTTATTTGCGATACTGTCGTCAACAGCATTGCCACCTCGGGCGGCGTAGTGTGCGACGGCGCCAAGCCCTCGTGTGCTGCCAAGATTGCTACGGCGGTGGAAATGGCGCTCAATGCACTGGAGCTGGCAAAACTGGGGCGGGTGTTCCAGCCCGGCGAGGGCATTGTCAAGGCGGATGCCGAAGCGACTATTAAAAGTGTTGGACGTATGGCAAAAGACGGCATGAGAAGTACAGACGTCGAAATATTGAACATTATGCTGGAGCGTATATAGGTGCCGTCCATGCCTGCTTGTTACAGGCAAATACGCTAATCAGTAAAAATGCTGCGGCCGTATATTCTAACTGCTTAGAATATACGGCCGCAGCATCAAGTTCGCTTTAAATGCGCACGCAGTTGCGTAAACCTGGTTGTTGGCGTAAACGGACGTATACGCTGCCAGGAATTTTTAGACTTCCTTAGGCAAGGATTTTTACCATATTCCCAGAAGGCGCTGCATCAATAGGCTGACACACGCAATGCTGATCCAGCAGCACAGTCCGACAAAGATGGGTTTTCCACCACTTTTAATAAGCTTTACGATATTGGTATTGAGCCCTATGGCAGCCATTGCCATAACAATTAAAAACTTGCTCAACGTTTTAAGCGGTGAAAATACCTGAGGTGCAACGCCAAATGCCGAACAAACGGTTGTAATAATCGAAGCCAACACAAAATAAAGAATGAAATACGGGAATATCTTTTTGATGCTTACCTCTGAGCCGCCTCCGGCGGCTTCCTTCCGGCTTCTGTAAAAGGCAAGTACCAGTGTGATTGGAATAATGGCCAGCGTGCGTGTTAGTTTAACGATCGCAGCCGTTTCGAGCGTGTTGGAACCGTGTATTGCATCCCATGCGGCGGCCGCCGCCGTCACGGAAGACGTATCGTTCACAGCGGTTCCGGCAAAAAGGCCAAAACCGTAGTGCGTCAACCCCAGCAGACCGCCCAAAGTGGGGAATATAAGCGCCGCAATAATGTTAAATAGAAAAATAACCGAAATTGAGTGGGCAATTTCATCATCATCTGCACCGATGACGGGTGCGGTGGCCGCAATAGCTGAACCGCCGCAGATGGAAGAACCGACGCCCACCAATATGGCAATCTTCGCAGGGATGTTGACTATCTTATACAGTGCAAAGGCCACGATCAGTGATATGCTGATCGTGGACAAAATAACAGGCAGGCACTGAAGCCCGGTAGCTGCAATCACTGAAAGATTCATACCAAAGCCTAAGAGTATAACTGCGTACTGCAACACTTTCTTCGAGGTAAAAGAAACACCGGCATTAAATCTGGTTTTGTCCTTTAAAAGCGCGGTGATAACCATCCCCATCAGAATTGCAAAAACAGGCCCGCCTATCATAGGAACTGTCTGCCCCAGCATCCACGCAGGCAAAGCAATAAGCAGGCACAATGCGATGCCCGCCCCATTCTTTTTCATAAAATTCATTAACTGTGCACTTCCTTTCGCATTCTTATTATAGCACTTAAAAACCGCCGTCCAAAATTATAAATTATGATATATCAATAAATATTTCTTATGGTTAGATACCACTGAGGTTTATAAATACGTAAAAAAACAGACACCCCCGCTATTGCAGGGATGTCCGTAAAAATGCCGGCGCCGACCTATCTTCCCGGGACGTCTCCATCCAAGTATTTTCGGCACTGATGAGCTTAACGACCGTGTTC
>JAEWLW010000030.1 GCA_023457355.1 Bacillota bacterium
TCGTAAGGGACTCCCAGGAACCCGCGAGGTAGTGCTGCGGGCAGCTCGCCAGCCCGCGCCAATTCGCGAGCGCGAGCGCGCCAGCCTGCGCCATGCAGCTCGGCGATTTCGGGACGCCGAGCTCGCCGCCTCGCTTGCAGCAACCTCGTAGCGGCTCCCCGTCGAACTCTCGCTGGCACACGCCATGCGCAAGCTGGCGTGGGGTGCAGCCTTCGCGCCAACGCCCCACGCCAGCTAATGCCAACCCACTGTTTGATTTTTCTGCAGGTGAGCTGATTTTCGCAGGAGCACAGTGGCGCGCGAGTATAATGGGGCGGTTAGAGCCAACGCGCGCGGTTCGCGCTCTGCGGCCGTGTGTGCAAAGTATAGTGGGAGGAACTGGCAAAGATGGCAATCTCTACCGCCGATTTCAAGAACGGCATGTGCATCGAGTACAACAACAAGCTTTGGACGATCGCTGAATTCCAGCACGTGAAGCCGGGCAAGGGCGGCGCATTCGTGCGCACCAAGCTTCGCGACATCAAGACCGGCCGCGTGGTCGATTACACCTTCAACTCCGGCACGAAGTTCGACTCCGTGCGCCTGGAGACCAAGAAGATGCAGTACCTCTACAACGACGGCGCCGACTTCAACTTCATGGACCCCGTCACCTTCGAGCAGATGCCCATCTCCACGGAAACCGTGGGCGATCAGGCCAAGTGGCTCAAGGAAAATGACGAGGTCAGCCTGCTGTACGCTGGCGAGGAGCTCATCTCCATCGAGCCTCAGATGTTCGTCGAGCTCGAAGTGACCGAGACCGAGCCGGGCTTCAAGGGCGACACGGTGCAGGGTTCCACCAAGCCCGCAACGCTCGAGACCGGCGCCACCATCCAGGTCCCGATGTTCGTGAACATCGGCGATGTCCTGCAGGTGGACACCCGCGACGGCCGCTTCATCAAGCGCATGTAGCTTAAAGCAAGCGAACGTATTTTCCAGAAAGCCCGGCAGCTTGAACGCTGTCGGGCTTTCTTGTTATGTGGCGGATGCGGTAACGGCACGCGTGCCAAAGACGCGCGGCAGAATCAGCCTTACAGCACAATCATCTCGTGCGTTGATTGGGTGAACACCTCGTAGCCGTTTTCGGTGATCACGCCGAAATCCTCCAGGCGCATGCCGAAGTCGCCTGCCAGATAGACACCAGGCTCCACCGTGACGACGTTGCCGGGCGCGAGCGGCGCGCCGTTGCGAGGCGAAAGCAGCGGCTCCTCGTGGATGTCGATCCCGACGCCATGCCCCAAGCTGTGGCCCATCTTGCCCGCGAAGCCATGCTCGGCAAGCACGTGCTCGGCCAGCTCGTGCGCTTCCTTACCCGTCATCCCCGGACGAAGCACGGCCTCCACCTGCTCGTTCGCATCGCGAATGGCCGCATAGCCCGAGCGAAGGCGCTCCGACGGCTCGCCGAGGAACACCGTGCGCGTCATGTCGGAGCAATACCCCTGTGCCCGCGCGCCGAAGTCCATGACGACGCACTGCCCCGCTTCGAGCTTCGTAGCGCCTGGGACAGAATGGGGACTTGCACCGTTCGCGCCGCACGCCACAATCGAGGGGAATGCCAAGCCCTCGGCCCCATGGCGAACCATGAAGTCTTCCAGCTCGATCTGTACCTCGCGCTCGGTCATACCAGGCTTCATGAAAGTGATGATATGGGAAAACGCCGCGTCAGTGATGGCTTGCGCCGCCTTCATACGAGCAATCTCGTCCGCATCCTTCACACCTCGAAGACCCACGATGAAGTTCGACGTCTCGCGCAGCTGCACATCGGGAAGCGATTCGGCAAAAGCGCGCTCGAGCGAGCGGAAGCCCGAAAGCGCGATCGAGTCCTCGACACCGAGCGAGCACGATTTGCCTCCCGCAAGCTCACATGCATCGCCGAGCGCCGCAGCAGCGAACTTCGCATGCGAGACACGCTCGTCGTTCACCTCCACCACACCGCCATGAATGCCCGCCGCTTTCTTGCAAGCTTCGGAATAGCGCGAGTCGGTGTGCAACGTCGCACCGTCGGGCGTGACGAGCATCGCATGCGCGCCCTCCTCGTCGAACACGCCGTCGAAAGCCGAAAGCCACTGGACGTTCGACGTCTCGCGTACGAAAAACGCGTCGATCTCCGCGTCAGCGCATGCCTCACGAAGCTTGTTTATCCTGTTCAAGCTTATGTTTTCCATAGTGCGAAGCCTCCAATGGAAAGGGACGCCCGCAAAGGCGCCCTTTATCGTTCGTTCCTTATTTTAACGGCGCAGCGATAACCTCGCCCGCAGGGTAGCGCTCCTCGAAGCCTTCCCCAAGCCGTTCGCGCGGACCCTCGAGCAGGATATCGATGGCGTCGCAATAGCCTTTGAACCCACGCCCCTTCACCTGCGCCACGCACGCCGGCGCGATGACCGAGATATGGCGGAACGCCTCGCGCGCATCCACATTGGAGATATGCACCTCGACGCACGGCGTGTCGATGCCGCCCACCGCGTCGCGCAGCGCGTAGGAATAGTGCGTATG
>JAEWLW010000031.1 GCA_023457355.1 Bacillota bacterium
AGGCGATCATAACCCTTGCTGAAGGCTCGATGACCAGCGGCAAGGTCAGCAATATCATCGAGATCACACAGGAGGCGGCACTGGGCTTTGTGCTGCCGGATAACACGCTGATGTGGGACTGCGGGCAGTACCCGGTCGCCATCGGCGACGACTGGAACGACGGCGTGTTCACGCGGGAGGACGCACCGTTGACGCCGGTGCCCACCGTGGAGCAGCAACTGAACGCGTTGAAATCGCTTGTAGCGGGGCCGGAACCGGTCACGCTGGATGATTACAAAGCTGCCAAGATCACCGACAGCAAAACGCAGTTGGCCGACTATCTCGTGACAAATCCGCTTACATACTCGGACGGCAAGCAGTACAGCGTCACCGCCGAGAAGCAAAGCCTGCTAACCTCGGCGCTGGCGCGGCATCAGATTGCGACCGCTGCCGGGGTGCAGACTGCGTTAAAGTGGAACGCCACCGGCGAGGAATGCACCGAATGGGCCTATGCCGATCTTGCGGCGCTGGCGCTGGCCATCGCGGCCTATGTCGAGCCGCTTGTGGCGCAGCAGCAGGCTGCCGAGGTGGCAATCAACGCCTGCACGACCATCGACGCGGTTAAGGCGATCACCATCGCCTACGGCTCATGAAGCGGATAAGCGCCCTGTTTTTAGCAGGCGGGGCGCTGTACTTCGTCTTTGAACTATTCTGGCGCGGGTACAGCCACTGGACGATGTTTGCGCTGGGCGGCTTATGCTTTGTACTCGTCGGCGGCCTTAACAACTACCTGTCGTGGGAGATGCCGCTGCTGAAACAAATGCTGATCGGCGGGCTGATCATCACGGTTGGCGAGCTGCTGACCGGCTGCATGATCAATCTCTGGCTGGGCTGGAATGTGTGGGATTATTCCGCGCTGCCGGGCAACCTGTGGGGGCAAATCTGCCCGCAGTACAGCCTGCTGTGGGTGCTGCTCTCCGGGCCGGTGATCATCCTCGACGATATCCTGCGCTGGAAATGGTATCGCGAGCACATGCCGGAATATAAATTTATTTAGGGGGAAGTTATATGGTTACAAAAGGTATTGATGTGTCAAGGTATCAGGGCACAATCGACTGGCCCCAAGTAAAAGCTGCGGGTATTGAGTTCGCAATTATCAGGGCTACTCTTGGATGGGACAATGACAATCAGGTCGACCCACAGTTTAATAATAACGCGCAGGGATGCGAGGCCAATGGTATCCCATATGGATTTTTTCACTATTCATTCGCAGAAAGCGCGGAGGATGCAAAAAAAGAGGCTGCATTTTTCCTGCGACATATCGCGCCATACAAGCCTGCCATGCCGGTGGCGTTCGATTTCGAGGAGCCTTTTCAGGTTGGTGGGACTGATAAATACGGCAGAAAATACGAGGGATACAGTCCCGAAAGGCAGCTCTCAATTATAGAGGCGTTTATGTCAGTCATTGAGCGTGCTGGATATTTCGGCGCGTTATATATGAGTAAATCTGCCTTGCAACGCCTGCATGACTATGCGCCTGCCAGAGTGGCTAAATACGCCGCATGGGTGGCACATGTCAAAGTAGCTGCGACCACCTACACCGGCAAATATGGTATATGGCAATATAGCTGGGAGGGCAGCGTACCGGGCATATCCGGGCCGGTTGATATGGATATTTGTTATATCGATTATCCGACAATCATCAGGCGGGCGGGGTTTAATGGCTGGGACAAGGCCGACGTGCCAGCTGAGGAGCCCGATGCCGAGCCGGATTACAAGACGTTGTACCTTGCGGCCAAACCAAAGGCGGATAAGTACGACCAGATATGTGCGATCACAGCACAATGATTGACAAAAGAAATATGCGGCCAGAAAACCTCTGGCCGCATGATGGAAAGGAAATTTAATTTAATGGATAGCTTCATCCCAAGAATCGGGGGCAAAAGACTGCTCCGCAAGCAAATATTAGCGCATTTCCCTACAGACAAAATCATCCGGTACATAGAGCCGTTCGGAGGTGCGGGTTGGGTGCTCTTCTCATGTGACCGACATGCCCCAGAGGAGATATTCAACGACATTGACGGTGAACTAATTAACTTGTTCCGCTGCGTCAAAAATCATTGTGGTGAGCTGCAAAAACAGATGCAATGGCTGCTCAACTCCCGTGAGGTATTCGAGGACGCGCTGGCGCTTAAAAGTGTCCGCGGCCTGACCGATATCCAGCGGGCAGCACTTTATTTCATCGTGGCCAAGGAGAGCTACGGCGCGGATGGACGCACCTACGGCGCTTCAGCCAAAAACCTTGAACGGATCACTGGATACTTTTCCAAAATATCACACCGCCTTCAGACTGTAAAAATAGAGCGACGCGGTTATGAGGACATTATCAAGATTTATGACAAAAGTGGAGCACTGTTTTACATCGATCCACCCTACCACGGTACCGAAAAATACTACGATGGCCCATTTTCAGAGCAGGATCATATCAAGCTTCGCAACTTGCTTAAGGCAATAAGAGGCCGGTTCATTTTATCCTATAATGACGATGATTTTATCCGGAAGTTGTACGAAGGATTTAACATAGAGGCTATTTCAAGATCATCTAATTTAACGATGCGGTACGCCGACAAAGAAAAGCAGTACCGTGAGCTAATAATTAAAAACTTCTAACGATCATATTTTTTTAAAGCATAAATAACGCAATATGTTATGCAGTAACAAAATACGACCGTGTGTACCGGATTGTGTTACCCTTTACCCTGAAAGGGTGTGACAACATGATTCGGATACATTTATCAAGGCTATTGGGCGACCGCCGCATGAAACAAAAGGAACTGGCAGATCGCACAGGCATCCGGCCCACCACGATCAATGAAATGTATCACGAGCTGATCGAACGGGTCAATCTGGATCACCTTGACCGCATTTGTGAGGTGTTGGAGTGCTCTGTCTCGGACATTTTGGAGTATGTTCCGGATAAGCACCAAAAGCCTTAAAAATCAGTAAAAGCAGGGGGCTAAAAACCTCCTGCTTTTACTTTGAATCACTTCAATATTTTTGTCATTTATCTTGATAATTTTTGCCAAAATTTTTGCGCGCTTACAATTACAGCCGGGCACGGAACCTTCAAAAAGCAGCTAAAGCGATTATGACACGGCACAGCGGATGCTTCCCGGCCAAGCTGAGCGACATTCTAGCGTTGCCGGGCATCGGCGTCTATACGGCGGGCGCCATCGCCTCTATTTGCTTTGAACAGGCTGTTCCGGCGGTGGACGGCAATGTGCTGCGCGTTGTGGCGCGGCTGACAGGCAGCGACGCCGATATCGCCTCGCCACGGGTAAAAAGCGATATCGCCGAAATGCTGCGCGCCATCTACCCCGATATGCGCCGGGGCGATTTTACGCAAAGCCTGATGGAACTGGGCGCAACGGTTTGCCTGCCCAACGGCCCGCCTAAATGCGCCGGCTGCCCCGTTTCAACCCTCTGCCGGGCATTTGCGGAAGGCACCCAATTATCATTGCCGGTTAAGGAAAAGAAAAAGCCCCGTAAAAAAGAGGAAAGAACTGTTTTTGTTCTTCTTTGCGGGGATAAGCTGGCAATTCGGCAACGGGAAAATAGCGGGCTGCTCGGCGGGCTCTGGGAACTGCCCAACGTAGATGGCGCCCTCTCTGTCGGACAGGCCGAACAGATTCTGCACGGCTGGGGGATGACGGATTACAGCCTCAAAAAAGGGCGGCGAAAAAAACACATTTTCACCCACATCGAATGGCATATGTCCAGCTATACCGTCGCCTGCGGCAACATGCCCGAAGCCTTCTTTTGGGTAACACGGGAAAGCCTGAACGCTGAAATTGCCATGCCGTCGGCCTTTTTGACTTTCCTCAGCGGGATGTGAGAACGCCCATACCTGTGCCACACGGCACAAACCCGGTGACGCTGCCCCGGCCCCCGCACGCTTTGATTACGATAGGATGGGATGCGTTATGTGGTTTGGGCACATATCCGGCACAGCGCAGCTGCGCTTATTTTTAAATTAGGCGCCTAAGCGCTTAATTTAAAATATGTGGATCAAAGGCTGACCAAAACCTCAATTTTCACATTTTACAGTTGAAACATAAAAGTACCGGCTTGACCTTGTGGCCAAACCGGTACTTTTGATATATCTAATTAGACTTAGGCTTACTTAAGGCCTGCGGTAATAATCGACATCTGATAAACCTCTTCGGCGTCGCAGCCGCGGGAAAGGTCGTTGATCGGCGCGTTCAGGCCTTGCAGAATCGGGCCGTAGGCCGCAAAGCCACCCAGGCGCTGTGCAAGCTTATAGCCGATATTGCCCGCATTGATATCCGGGAAAATAAAGGTGTTGGCCTGACCGGCAACGGGCGAGCCTTTGCACTTGGTCTTGGCGACCACGGGAGAAAACGCAGCGTCAAACTGCAGTTCGCCGTCAATTGCAAGGTCGGGCGCGGCAGCCTTGGCCTTTGCGGTGGCGTTTCTTACAAGATCAACACTGTCGCCCTTGCCGGAGCCCATCGTGGAATAGGACAGCATCGCAACCTTGGGGTCGATGCCAAATATCTTGGCGGTGCGGGCCGACTCAATGGCGATTTCGACCAACTCGTCCTCAGAAGGGGCGATGTTGATGGCGCAGTCGCCCATGGCGTACTTTTCTTCCTCGCCGTCCTTCTCGCGCACCATAATGAAGCTGGAGGAGACGATCTTATTGCCGGGCTTGGTTTTAACAAGCTGCAGCGCAGGGCGAACAGTATCCGCAGTGGAATAGGTGGCGCCGCCAAGCAGCGCGTCGGCCTTGCCCATCGCCACGAGCATGGTGCCAAAATAGTTCCCCTTCGAGAGCGCCTTGCGGCATTCCTCGGCGGTCATCTTGCCCTTGCGCAGCGCAACCATCTTTTCAACCATCGCATCCATTTCAGGATAAGTCGTGGGGTCGATGATTTCGATGCCGGTAATATCAAAGCCATGCGTTTTAGCGGATGCCAGAACCTCCTCCGGCGCACCGATGAGAACCGGAATCAGAATCCCTTCCTTTTTCAGGCGGCTGGCCGCTTCAAGAATACGGGGGTCGGGGCCTTCGGTATAAACCAGGCGGCGCGGGTTTGCTTTTAACACTGCAAGTAAATTTTCAAACATGGCGCAAATTCTCCTTTGTACTTCATGGTGAGTTATCCCAATGTTATTATTATACACCTTTTTGCAGTTAAATCTCAACCGTAAAACGCAAAATCTGTATACAAATTACTCAGAATTTACCCCTGTGGATTATAGAATATGCCAATTTTCAGGCGGTTTTGGTCTTGGTAATCGTCGAAAATGGTTGCTTCTGCCATGAGGCAAGCCGCATTAAAAAGCACCGGAATCACACCGCGCCAAAAACAAAAGTATCCCGTCTTAAGGCTTGCCTTAAAACGGGATGCGAAGCTTGTCAAAAATCCTTCGCACGGCTTAGTCTTTTTATGCCAAGCTTCGCAAAACGGGCAATTGCCCGTTTTGTCGCCTGCGGGCGAGCAATCCGGCGCATTAATATGCGCCTCGACGCGAAAGCGGGGCTCGCCGCCCCCCTTTCACACTATTCCCCCGGTGCTTAAGCTTTACGAAGTCCCACTTCTTTGACAGACTGAGCATCCCGTCTTAAGGCTTGCCTTAAAACGGGATGCGCTCAAAATAAAATCCGGTCGGCAATCACAGCACAAGGCTGGGCGCAGTATAAACCCGGCCGCCAAGCTCCTGGTCCAGCATGTAAAGCCCCTTGCTGTCGGCGCCGAACAGTTCCATCCTTTTGATGAGATCCTGCGCGTTGGTTTCTTCCTCACCCTGCTCCTTGACAAACCAATCTAAAAACTGCATGGTGCGAAAATCCTTCGCTTCATAGGCAGCTTCATAGATGGTATGAATCAGCTCGGTCACGTACTTCTCATGCTTTAATCCGGCCTTAAGCGGATCCATATTGCTCTCCAATACGACTGCGGGCTTTTCAATGGCCTCATAGGTGACCGGCAAGTCGTTATTCTGCATATATTGGACGAAAAGCATGGCATGGTCGCGCTCTTCCTGTGCCTGCACCTTATACCAGTTGGCAAAACCGTTCAGGCCCTGTTCAACGTAATAGTTAGAAAAATGCAGATACAGGTATGCGGAATAAAGCTCCTTTTGAATTTGATTGTTCAGAAGGCTGGCTACTTTTTCAGTAAACATCATTCTCACTCCTTTTTGTTGGTTAAAATGTGCCGGTTGTTTCACATCGGTTTTTCCTGCAAGGGTCACCCATGCTTTTAGTATACTGTTTTTGCCGAAATTTACAACCATATTAGGAATAATTCTCAAGAACAATTGGATTTATGCTTATTCTGTCGAATAACATCTTCCTGCGCTGTGCATTTTTTCCGCTGTACACGCCGATCGTTGATTACCTTAAAAAACGCCCGTCGTTTTTGCGCTGCAAGGCGGACGATGAAGGCGGGCTGTCGCCTGTCGTGGCGGGCAATGTGGCGGCACGGAAAACAGGCCGCAAGGTCGGGTTGATTTAAAAACCTGTATTCACAAGTAAGAAATACCGGGTTGGCCGACCATAAACATGGCCGATGCCGCAAAACGGCACCGGCCAAACTCTGTTTTAGCAAATGTGCTTTTGACCGCTTATGCGCCCAGCGCGGCAAGGCTTTCTTTAATCTTTGCCATGCGCTCGGTGGCCTTTTCCAGCTTGTCGCGTTCGGCGGCAATCACCTTTTCGGGCGCCTTTGCGACAAAGCCCTCGTTAGAAAGCCTGCCGGAAACCAGCTCAATATCCTTCCGGCAGGAGGCCAGCTCTTTGTTCAGGCGCGCCAGCTCCTTTTCGCGGTCGATCAGCTCGTCCATCGGCAGCAGAATACGCGCATGGTCGGTGACGACATGCAGCGCATGCTCAATGGCGAAATCGTCCGCAACGGCCTGTACCGACGAAGCAAAGGCCAGACGCTCGATAAACGGCGCGGCGGTCGTGAACACTTCAGCGTAAGCGCTGTTGATGTAAACAGTCGCCTTGCGGGCGGGCGGCACATCGGCGTTGGCGCGCGCCATGCGGATGCCCTTGATCGCGTCCATCACCATCTCAAAATTCGCGGCTTCCTGCGCAAAATTAAGCGCGGGGTCATACTGCGGCCACGGGGCTACCATCAGACTCTCGCCCTCATGCGGCAGCGACTGCCAAATCTCCTCGGTGATAAACGGCATGAACGGATGCAGCAGCGCCAGCGCGCGGGTCAGCACATACACCAGCACCTGACGGGTGGCCTGCGCTTCCTCGCCGCCCGAGAGCAGGCGCGGCTTGGCAAGCTCGATATACCAGTCACAGAACACATCCCAGATAAAATCGTAAACCTTCTGCACCGCAATGCCCAGCTCAAACTTCTCAATGTTGTCGCTGACCTCGCGCACGGTCTGGTTATAGCGGGTGAGCACCCATTTATCGGGGGTGGTCAGCGTTTCGGGCAGGACATTTGGCACCTCGACCTCCCCCAGGTTCATGTGGATGAAGCGGGCGGCATTCCAAATTTTGTTGCAGAAGTTGCGGCTGGCCTTGACCTTTTCGTCGGAATAGCGCATATCGTTGCCGGGCGCGTTGCCGGTAGCCAGCGTCAGGCGCAGCGCGTCCGCGCCGTATTTATCAATCTCCTCAAGCGGGTCAATGCCGTTACCGAGTGATTTGCTCATCTTACGGCCCTGCGAATCGCGCACCAGGCCGTGAATCAGCACATCCTTAAACGGCACCTCACCCATTTGCTCGATGGAAGAAAAGATCATTCTGGCAACCCAGAAGAAGATGATATCATAGCCGGTAACGAGCACATCGGTCGGGAAGAAATATTCCAGCGCCGGCGTTTTTTCGGGCCAGCCCAGCGTCGAGAAGGGCCAAAGCGCCGAGGAGAACCAGGTATCCAGCGTATCGGGATCCTTGGTCAGCTTGTGGCTGCCACATTTGCAGCAGGCCTCCGGCGTGGTGCGCGCGACGGTGATGGCGCCACAGTCGCCACAGTACCACGCGGGAATCTCATGCCCCCACCAGAGCTGGCGGCTGATGCACCAGTCGCGGATATTTTCCATGAAGTGGAAGTAAGTCTGATCAAAGCGGTCGGGAATAAAACGGGTCTCGCCCTGCCTGACCGCCTTGACGGCGGGCTCGGCCAGCGGTTTCATCTGGACAAACCACTGGGTGGAGAGTCTGGGTTCAACCACGGTACCGCAGCGCTGGCAGCAGCCGACATTGTGGGTGTAATCCTCAACCTTCACAAGGTAACCGGCCGCCTCAAGGTCTTTGACAATAGCCTTGCGGCACGCAAAACGGTCCATACCGGCATATTTGCCGCCGTTTTCGTTGATGGTGCCGTCGTCGTTCATGATATTGATAATTTCAAGCCCCTGGCGCTGCCCAACCTCAAAGTCGTTGGGGTCGTGCGCGGGGGTCATCTTGACGACACCGGTGCCAAAGCCCAGTTCAACATAATCATCCGCCACAATCGGAATCTCCCGGTTGACCAGCGGCAGCAGCACCTTTTTGCCCACAAGGTGCGCACGTTCCGCGTCGTTGGGGTTGATGGCAAGGCCGGTATCGCCCAGCATTGTCTCGGGGCGGGTGGTGGCGATAATCAGGTCGCCCGAACCGTCAATGAGCGGATAGCGGATGTACCAGAAGCCGCCGGCCTTCTCCTTATAATCGACCTCGGCGTCGGAAATGGAGGTTTTGCAGTTGGGGCACCAGTTGATCATCCGCTCGCCGCGGTAGATAAGGCCCTTTTCGTACAGACGGCAGAACACCTCGGTGACGGCCTTGTTGCACCCCTCGTCAAGGGTAAAGCGCTCGCGCGCCCAGTCGCAGGACGATCCCAGCTTCTTAAGCTGGTTGATGATGCGCCCGCCATATTTTTCGCGCCAGCCCCAGGCGCGGCGCAAAAATTCCTCGCGGCCAATCTCGGCTTTAGAAAGGCCCTCTTCCTTAAGTGCGGTCACAATTTTAGCCTCGGTCGCAATCGAGGCGTGGTCGGTGCCGGGCATCCAAAGCGCCTCGAAGCCCTGCATCCGCTTATAGCGAATCAGAATATCCTGCAGGGTGTTGTCAAGCGCGTGGCCCATATGAAGCTGCCCGGTGATGTTGGGCGGCGGAATAACAATGGTAAACGGCTTTTTGTCCGGATTGGGTTCGGCGTGAAAATAGTTGCCCTTAATCCAACTATCATAAATTCGATCCTCAACCTGTTTTGGATCGTAGGTCTTTTCCAGTTCTTTTCGCATGTCCGGTGGACCCCTCCCTTTTTGGCTTAACTTTTATTATATCCAACAAACGGGACCCACGCAAGTAAAAGCCAAAAATAATACGGCGTCTACGCGACATTGACAACCTTTAAACCCTTTTGTTGCGCATATCCAACAGTTTGCGACACCCCGCCCAAAAAGCGCTGACAGGCACAGATGCAATAGGCCGACCGGTCGACCATGTAGCAATTGCGTTTTTTTATGCAGCCTTCGGTATGTGTCTCCGAGACGTAAACAATTTCATCTGCACCGGCCAGCAGATAGCGGTACAATTCCTTTTGCTCTTCGGCCCAGCAATCTTCCTGGTTGTGGCACGGCAGCGCCAGAATCAGCCGCACGTTACAGCCCTTTTCTTTTTTGGAGAGGATGAGCGCAGCGGCAATTTGGTCAAATCCCAGCGCGCCGCCGGAAATAAAATCTGTGACGCCCTGCCCCATCAGGGCATCGACTTCGTCGCCGAGGCGCTTAAGGATGCCGTCAAGGCGGTCGATGGGCAGTCTGTGGTGGCCGGTGAAGCAGCAGGTGTGCTGTTGGTTGGCAAGCATGGGCATTCCTCCAAAATTTGTAGAGTTATAGTGGCTCTATACTAACTCTATTTTTACATTTTAGCGGGAAATAGGTCTATAATGAAGTTACATTAACTTTATATTTGAGACGGCATCATGAACAAGGACAATAACAGAGAGAAGCATTTCGGACTCCGGGTTGACGGCAAAACATTGGCAAAATTCCGGTATGTATGCAGATATGTCGGCCGCTCGGCCAACAGTCAGTTGGTTCAGCTGATGCTGAAATTCATTGCAAATTATGAAAAAAGGCACGGTGAAATCAAGTTGCCGGAAGACATCGAAAGCTGATACTAAATACTGATTAAAACACAAAAAGATTAGCGCAGATAATTTTGCATCTGCCAAAGCAGACGATGCAGATGCGCTGGCGCCCATCAAGGAGGATAACGCCGGAAGCCATGACATTGGCCGCTTAGATATTACGTTTTAATCAACGTTTAGTAGGAGGCCCGCGGGAAAAGGCGGGCCTCCTGCGTCGCCACTTGCCAACATTATCCGAAATATAATGCACTAATTTTTAGTGCATCGCAAAAATAATATCACATTATCCACTTAAAATAAATGAATATTAAGTGCATTTTAAGAGGATAAACGGATATGAAGAAAGATAAACACCTCAGCATCAGAATTGATGACGAGATATTGCGGAAATTTCATTATGTTGCCAAATACGACGACCGGTCGGCCAGCGGACAAATTATGTTCCTGATCAACAGCTGCATCAGAGAATTTGAGGAAAAGCACGGCAAAATCAACCTGCCGGAAGACACGGAAAAATGAGGCGCGCCAAAACGGCGCGCCTCACAGCCTGTCGATAAAGTAATCGCTTCATGGCCTTTTGCACAAAGCGCTGGCCGCTTGAGGCGGCATTGGGAAACGCTCGCGGGTATTTCCCGTGACAAAACAGTCCAGTGGACTGTTTTGTCGCCCTCTCCCGCGCTTCCTATAGAATCAGGGCACGTTTGGGGCGCTGCCCGGACCGCGCGCTTTTGATTACGACCGTACGGGACGCGTTATGCGTGTTTACGCATAATAAACACAGCATAGCTGGGCTTATTTTCAATGAAGCGCCTAAGCGGTTTAATTGAAAATGCAGACCAAAAAGCTCGGCCAAAACTTCTAATTTTGGCCAGAAGGAGGATGCGGGCAGGCCGTCACCCGCCAAAGGCGATAACACGCATGGCAAAAAAGGTGCGTCGACCATTATAAAATATGCGTCTTAAATCGCCTCTTTTTCAGAAAGCGCAAAGCAGCTGTAATACTGAGCGTCAGCCCAGGCCCATGCATAACGCCCGGCTTCCACAACAATGGCATCCGGCTTTTTTGCGGCATCAACAGCGGGCTTTTTAGCCATTGGCGGTTTAGGCAAAATAAAACAAATCAGAGCAAAGAGAAAAACTGTTTTTTTCATCAGACAATCCCTCCGGCACATGTGAATTCGCATAAAATCGTATGGCCACTACGGCTGCATGATTATTATGCCTTTCTTCACGAATATATTATTATCATTCCCGACAAGGACGGCGCCTAATTCAGCGAAAAATTATATTCCTTCCATAAACCGTTGCATTATAGTTGCAATTTGCGTCGGTTGATGGCAATATATAAGGATAACAAGAGTGTTTGGAGGAAGTTTATGAGCCATCAACTGGTATTGGTGATCGACTTCGGCGGTCAATATAATCACCTGATTGCAAGGCGGGTGCGGGAGTGCGGCGTTTACTGCGAGGTACGGCCCTACACCATCACCGCTGACGAAATTAAAAAGCTGAATCCCATCGGCATTATTTTTACCGGCGGGCCCAACAGTGTCTATCTTGAAAATGCGCCGCAGATTGACCCCGCAGTATTTGAACTGGGTATTCCTGTGCTGGGCATCTGTTATGGCGTGCAGCTGATTGCGCATATTCTGGGCGGGCATGTCACCAGCCCTGACCACCGCGAATATGGCCGCACTGAGACAAAGGTGGCTCAGAAGAGCGCGCTGTTCGAAACGCTCCCCGACGATTTTATCGCCTGGATGAGCCACACCGACTATATCGATGCGCTGCCCGCGGGCTTTACTGCCACCGCGACCACCCGGGCCTGCCCCACGGCGGCAATGGAAAACGTTGAAAAGAAGATATATGGACTTCAGTTCCACCCCGAGGTCAACCACACCCAGAACGGCCTCAAGATGCTTAACAACTTCCTCTACCATGTTTGCGGCGCTGTGGGCGACTGGACAATGAAAGATTACGCCGTGACGGCGGTTGAGCACATCCGCCAGACCGTCGGAGACGGCAAGGTACTGCTGGCGCTTTCCGGCGGCGTCGATTCCTCGGTGGCCGCGGCGCTCATCGCCAAGGCCGTCGGCAGCCAGCTCACCTGCATTTTTGTCGACCACGGCCTCATGCGCAAGAACGAGGGCGACGAGGTCGAGGCGGTGTTCGGCAACGGCGACATCCACTTCATCCGCGTTAATGCCGCCGACCGCTTTTTGGGCAAGCTCGCGGGTATCTCAGACCCCGAGCGCAAACGCAAAATTATCGGCGAGGAATTCATCCGGGTCTTTGAGGACGAAGGCCGCAAAATCGGCTCGGTTGATTACCTAGCGCAGGGCACCATTTACCCCGACGTTGTTGAATCAGGCGTCGGCGAAGCGGCCGTTATCAAAAGCCATCACAATGTGGGCGGTTTGCCCGCTGTCGTCGACTTCAAGGGCCTGATTGAACCCCTGCGCATGTTGTTTAAGGACGAAGTACGCGCACTGGGTGAGCAACTCGGCCTGCCCGCCAGCCTCGTGTGGCGCCAGCCCTTCCCCGGCCCCGGTCTTGCCATCCGCGTTATCGGCGAAATAACCGAGGCAAAGCTGGCCATCCTGCGCGAGGCAGACGCCATCTTCCGCGAGGAAATTGCCAATGCCGGACTTGACCGCAGCATCAACCAATACTTTGCCGTTATCACCGACATGCGTTCGGTTGGCGTTATGGGTGACGGCCGAACCTACGATTACACGCTGGCGCTGCGCGGTGTAACCACCACCGACTTCATGACCGCCGACTGGGCCAGAATCCCCTACGACCTGCTGGAAAAGATTTCGGGTCGCATTATCAACGAGGTGCGCGGCATCAACCGTATCGTTTACGATATTACTTCAAAACCTCCGGCAACCATCGAGTGGGAGTAAATAACAAAATCCCCGAAAGCCTTGTAGAATCAAGGTTTTCGGGGTTCTTTTTTTGTCTGTGAGTGCATTTTGAGTGCATTTCATTTTTCTTCTAGTAATTTTAAATACTCAATATGCTTTTTTAATCGGTCTTCTCGGCTTAATTCAGGAAACGTTCTAGGGGTTAGCGGTAAGTTATAATAACCTATTGTTTTATCCTTGGATATATCATAGATTTCTTTAGATACAGAAAATGACTCCAAGTCCTCAACATCATTTTTAATGCTACGGATAATGTTACACAAATCCGAATTATATTTATGCTTTTTATCATTTCCATAGATAGTGAGCCTTGTGAACCACTTATCTTCTTCTGTTTCTAAATCGTTTGGTAAACGATCGTGGATTTCTATTTCTACTCCAACTTCATTTAACTCACATAGCATATATAAAAATCTAGCGATGTCTCCTAATGTAGAGATGCTATTAGGGGCTGGAGATAGACCGCATAGCCAATCAAGTGAAACGTTGCACTTTTGCGCCATGGCAATTAAGACTTCCATGGTTGGTGAATTGCGGCTATTTTCATATGCTGATACTGACGGTTGAGGAATGTCTAATAATTCTGCAAACTCTTTTTGAGTTAGACCCATTTGTCTTCGTAATGATTGAAGCTTTTCCCCAAAATTATTATTGGCTTGCATGTAATATACCTGCCTTTTACCATTTATATGATTAGTATAGCAAATACGAATAGAATATAAAATAGTTTTCTTTCTAGAATAGTATTGACTTAATATAAAATATAAGTATTATTATATTAAATAATATAAATTATATCAAGGAGAAGCAATATGAAAACTACTGAAAAAATCTACATTACTGCAAATGAGTTAAGCGAAATGCTAGGCGTATCAGCCGGTCATGCGTACAAGATAATCAGGCGCATGAATCATGAGCTTGAAAAAGAGGGTTACATCGTGATCGCTGGCAAAGTTCCAAAACGCTACTTTGAAAAACGTTGGTACGGTTATGGGGCGTAGGGAGGACAACATGGAATGAAAGCAGCTAAAGACCCGACAACAGGTAAATGGCTAATACAGTATCGCTATACTGATTGGCAAGGCAACAGAAGAAAATCCACAAAGCGCGGATTTAATACCAAACGTGAAGCCGAGTCATGGGCGCGAAATTTTCTTCTGATGAAGCAATCTGATTTTGATATGAATTTTGAAGACTTTCTGGAACTGTATTATTCCGATATGGTCAGTCGCCTGCGTGAGCATACCATGCGAACAAAGAAATACATAATTGACTTAAAAATTCTTCCCTACTTTGGCAAGCTGCAAATAAACGCTATTAAACCTGCCGATGTACGCAAGTGGCAAAACTCTTTGATGAAGCAAGGTTATTCCGAAACATACCTTAAAACTATTAACAACCAGCTGAATGCTATTTTCAATTATGCTGTGAAGTACTACGACCTGAAAAGTAATCCTTGCGCCAAAGCTGGAAGTATGGGCAAAAGCAACGCTGACGAAATGAAGTTCTGGACAAAACAAGAGTTCACGCAGTTCATTGATTGTGTTATGGATAAGCGTCAATCGTACACTGCATTTACCACGTTATACTGGACAGGAGTCCGAATTGGGGAGTTGCTTGCGCTTACGCTAGCAGATATTGACTTTGAAAAGCGCACAATCTCTATAACTAAGTCTTATCAGAGATTTGATAGCAAAGATGTCATAACGCCGCCAAAGACGCCTAAGAGTAAGCGAACAATTAACATACCGGAGTTTCTAGCAGCAGACTTGCAAGACTATGTGAACAGTCTTTATGGCATTGAAGATGCTGACCGTCTTTTTCCGTTTACTAAATACTTTATGGAGCATGAAATGCAGCGTGGGATAAAGGCCAGTGGTGTCAAAAAGATTCGTTTGCATGACCTGCGTCACAGTCACGCTTCATTGCTAATTGAAATGGGCTTTACGCCGCTGGCCATTGCTGAAAGGCTGGGACACGAGCGCATAGAAACCACCATGAACACCTATGCGCACTTATATCCTAATAAGCAAGGCCAATTAGCCGACAGGCTAAATTCAGAATATCAGGATGGATTGTAATGAGCGGATTAGTAAAAGACCGGTTGCGCAATCAAACCGTATCGTTTAGAGTATCTCCACATGAACGTCAGCAGCTTGAAGCAAGGTTTATCGTAAGCGGTTTACCGAAAGGCAAATTCTTCATTGAAGCCCTGCTTCATAGTGAAATCAAGATCGCTGTCGGTAAATATCAAAGTGACCGCCTTAGTTTAGAGCTAAAGCGGCTGCGTGAGCAAATAGAGGCGCTGCAAGGCTCGACAAATACACAAGATCAAATGCACCTTGTCGGTGATTGCAAAGCCATTCTAGAACAGATTTATGCGGTGGTGAGTAAAGATTATCAAGAATTAACTCATAAAGACTTTGCAGCGGAGATACAAAAATGAAAAAGCTGTGTCACGAAATAAGAAAAGCCCCTGTATCTGCGAAATACAAGGACTTTCCCGCTGTGTGCAACTGTCTAAACTATAATATCACAGCGGGTTTTCGTGCGCAAGGCTTAAATGGAGGGCAGTGCAAATGGAACCCGAAAACAAACAGGCGCTTAAGATCATCAGTATGGATACCATTGATCGAGAAGAAATCAACTGGCTTTGGTACCCCTATATTCCCTTCGGCAAGATTACAATAGTACAAGGTGACCCAGGCGAAGGTAAAACAACTTTTGTTCTAAAACTGGCCGCAGAGCTTTCCAGAGGCAAATGCTTCAATGCAGATTACAGCACCGAACCAATCAACATTATTTATCAGTCAGCCGAGGACGGGCTTGCAGATACCGTCAAACCACGTTTGGAAGATGCAGGAGCGGACTGCTCTAAGATACTTGTCATAGATGATGGTGAGCAATCGCTCAGTATGCAGGATAGCCGTATTGAGGAAGCCTTAGAGCAAACAAAAGCAAAACTGCTTATTCTCGACCCTATACAGGCGTTCTTGGGCGATAAGGTCGATATGAACCGCGCTAATGAGACCCGTGACATTACCAAAAAGCTTGGCGCTCTAGCGGAACGTACAGGCTGCGCCATTATACTTATCGGACATATGAACAAAGGAAGCGGCGCAAAGGCGGCATATAGAGGTATAGGATCTATTGACTTCTTTGCAATTGCCCGTAGCGTCCTATTGGTAGGCCGTGTGCCAGACAGCCCTAACATTAGGGCTATTGCACATATCAAGAACAATCTTGGCCCAGAGGGCGAGACAGTAGCTTTTAAGCTTGGCGAAAACGGTTTTGAATGGATGGGTAGTTATGACATATCTGCTGACGAATTATTAAGTGGTTTTTCGTCCGGCGATAAGAAATCTAAAGCCGAAACTCTTTTGAAAAACTTATTAAAAGATAATTCTTCTTATCCGGCTAATGAGATATTTGTTCAAGGGAAAGTACAGGGTATTTCAAAACGCACAATTGAAAACGCCAAGCAAGAGCTCGGAATTAAATCGGTTCGAGTCGGCACCGTGTGGCATTGGAAAATGAAATAAGCTAAATTTCAAGAACGCAACACCGCAAAGTCTTTAGAGAAAAGTTCCAAGATTGCAATCTTGAAGATGTTTACCGGACACTCTTGCGGTGTTGCGTTCTTGAATATGTCCTATAAACATCCGTCATTGCTTTCAATCTGTAAAGCACCGCAGAGTATTTTTCCTAACGAAAAAATCTTCCTGCTGACGGCTGCACCGTCTGCTTGACAGCTTGAATTTTTCCTGTACTACGGCCACGCCGCCAACGGGAAGCTGATAGTACCCTATCAGCCCCGTTGACGTTCGGCCATTGTACAGGAAAAACCGCATAACTAAGTTGCATGAACTTGCAAGGTTTTGTCGGGTGTTCCCCCGACACCCCCGCCGCTACAAAAAGCTGATTACTTGAGCGCAGGGCGCGGGAACGCAGTCAAGCGGGCATTCTTGCGGGTGGAGATTGCCGGAGGCAATACAACCCGAACCACTTGACGGAGTGACACGGAATACACTTGACCAGCAAGGGAGCAAGATCAAAGATGTTGCTCCCTCTGCCTAACGGCGAGTGAAAAAGTTTAGGGGAGCCATGCGGCCGCCCTTTTTAAAGGGCGTTGAGCATTGGGGAACCATCCGCAGATGGTGGGGCAAAGCCCCTTCTCCCTCGGAGAGCCAGTTGCCAAATGAAATTTGGTATAACTGGCTCTACCAAA
>JAEWLW010000032.1 GCA_023457355.1 Bacillota bacterium
TAAAGACGGCTGGTGCCCAGTCCGTATTTTTTCGCGGTGCAGACTGAACCGCAGCTCGGGCAGGTATAATGGCCGTTGTGCTGCGGCATTTTGTCCAGCACATGCTGCTTCTGGCAATGGGTGCAAACGCCGTAATAGACGGTGGATTTTGTACCGCACAGCAGGTCCTCCAAGGTGCTGACCGCTTTGCCGCGGCGGTAGAACAGATAACGGCTGTGTGGCAGGGCAATGTCCCGGATTTGCTGTTCAATGTCGGCGGGCAGCTTTGGCCACCCGCGAATGATTTCGTCAACCTCAAATTGTGTCAGCATGATAATCCCCCTTACAGCAAGTCCAGCAGATTTATAACCGTATCGGCAGCCAGCTGTTCTGCCGGCGCGGTGGTCAGTCCGTAAAATTCGCGGATGATTCGTTCGGCCACTGAGGGAACCACGCAGGCAAAATTGCCTTTGCGATGCTTGTCGGCGTATGTCTTTATCTTCTTTTCACAGTTGGCCAAACTCATTTCCGGCACGTCGAGATCCTGCGCGACCAATTCCGCGCTGTGCGGTTCGCTGCGACATATGTCCTTTAGCTGCTCCCCCACCATCCAGACGGGGGAGCCTTCCTCGCCCTGCTGGGCGGCAATTTTAATTAATGCGGTTTCTAACATCAATACCATCCTTTCAAATTCGCAATCGTTTGGGATTTTGGAAGTATCTACAACGCAAGACGGTTAATCCATCATATAAAACATCCCAACATCATACCCCTTGCTTTTAAGCTCTCTTTTTATCGCTTCACATATTCTTGTGCGCCTGTTGGCCTGACCGCTTGTGCGCGGATTGACCACAAAACAGCTGCCTTTCTTCCATGCACTCATGCCTGCGGCTTCTACAGCCGTTTTTACCTTGCCTTCATTCCACTGAGGAAGCGTAATTGTAATAGCATCGAGGTTGCAAGTTCCGCCATCTTCGCTATCCCAAAAAAGCATTGCCGCTGTTCTCCCAGCGTGTAACAGGTCATGGGTTAGCTGTTCGTACCGATCAACTTTCATTTGGCATTCTCCTTCAAATTCGCAATCGTTTGGGATTTTGGTGTTTGCCGGACAATCATAGTGGACTGTCGGCGGCAAGCAGCCTGCCTGCTTGCCGCCGTTAATTGCAAAAAGACGCTTTTCGCGCGGACTGTCAAGTTGACCGTGGAATAGCGCAGCGCCGCTATATGGATGCGGCGCGAGCATATGCCGCGAAAGCTGCTTGACTGGACGGAAGAAAAGTTTTAGGGCGCTAACGTAACCCCAGGCCGGTTCCCAAGCAACCCGCCGTACAGGCGGTACCGTTAAATATTACAAAAAACAATAACCCCATCGAATTCGATGGGGTTACAATCTCATGTAGATGCTCCAAAAGACAAAAGAGGCCGTGCAACTTTTCTTTGCACGGTCTCTTGGCGTTATGCTGTTTTATATTCCAATATTGGCGGATCTGTGCGCATAATTCGTTCGGCTGCGGCACGGTCGTGCAGCCAGACATCCAGCTCATACGGGTGCAATACCACCGGCATACGATCATGAATGCCCGCAACAGATTCTTCCGCTGCGCGTGTCAGGATGCAAAACCGTCTCTCCCCACCGTAGTCATTCCAGATGCCCGCCAGGTACACCGCCGCTGAATCCGGCATCCGGAAGATAAATTTCCGCTTCTCCTTGTTCCACTCAAAATAGCCGGTGGAAGGAACGACACACCGTCTTTTTTCAAGGCCGGCCTGAAACGTTTTCTTTTCCGCTGCGGTTTCAGACCGCGCGTTAATGATCGGCCGTTTGCTCTTCCACGCTGGAAAGCCCCAGATCATCGCGGTGGCCAGATTGGCATCGTTATTCCCAGCCATGAGTACCGGTGCCAAATCTGTTGGGAAGATCTCACCGGTTTTCACTTCCGGGTGTAGCTTTTGCACCTGCTCAACAATATCGCGAATGCCGGGATCATCATCCACATAAACGCTGTATCTACCGCACATCTTTAGCCTCCACAAACCAGTTATTTTCCTCAAGGAAGATATAGGTGCGGGTGCGTCCAATCCGTATCAGGTAACGAATACCCGCGCCCCCTACTTTCGTCGATGCAGCCGGCCGGATATCCAGCACCTGGTCGATTTCAAACGTGCGGCCGTCATCCCATTTGACCGAAACAGGGACGATTTTGCCGTCTAACTGATATTTCGCCAGCACTTCTACATCAACCCGCTTCATCCAATACTGCCTCCTCCATTAAAATATCCCGTCGGGTGAATCGTATGCTCGCCCTTGGGATTCATGTGAGCAAAATCCTTGTCGGCCATAACAATGCCGCGACGTACGCAATCGTGACCATACCGCCGCCGCAGCCAGTCCACTGTGCATTCAAGCTTTTGTTTCTGTTCCCTTTTCTGCCAATCACAAAACACATCTAACTGAATAGGTTCATTTTTATGGGATAAATCCGATAGGTTAACGCCGATTGAACGAATAGGCTCTTCCCAGTGATAATGCTTTTGGAATAAGGCAAAGGCCGCATTGGAGATTTCCTCTGTCAGACAGGTGGCATGTTCCAATGTGCGCTGCCGGGTGAAAGAACGCAGCTTACAATCCCGCACCGATATGGACACAACACGCCCCAGAAAGCCGTTGTCACGCATGCGCTCGGCTACGCTGTCCGACAGCACATAAAGCATAAGTCTGGCGTCATCGTCGTT
Organism: Bacillota bacterium; assembly: GCA_023457355.1. Lineage (GTDB taxonomy): Bacteria > Bacillota > Clostridia > Oscillospirales > Ruminococcaceae > Yanshouia. The sequence continues at coordinate 2,713 of JAEWLW010000032.1, forward strand.
GACCAGATCGCGCGGTGTCGTGGCGCTGTTTCCGATGCTCTTTATGAGGCATTCGTCGCCATATGTGGCCACGGGCGATGTATCGTAGCCATTTGCAAACCGCCAGAGCATAATACCCCATTTGCCGAAACGCAGTTCCAGCATTCTGAGATTGGCATCCGCCAGCTGGCCGATGGTGAGAATGCCGACGTCGTAAAGCTTCCGTGCAGTCGCGCTGCCGACGTATAGAAGATCCTTTGCAGGCAGCGGCCATACAATCGATTTAAAGTTCTCCTTGCTGATGACAGTGGTCGCGTTTGGTTTTTTGTAATCGCTGCCCAGCTTTGCAAATACCTTATTAAAGCTGACGCCAACAGATGCTGTGATTCCCAGCTCGCTTTCGATGCGATGACGAATAATATTGGCTATTTCTTCGCCGC
>JAEWLW010000033.1 GCA_023457355.1 Bacillota bacterium
TTGTTTTAGCCACGCCGTCACCGCCTATTCATACTGGATATATATAGGCCCCGAAAGAAGTTCCTGACCTTTTTCAGTGCCCATAATAACCTCCGAAGGAGGTCTTACCGGCCCTCTCCATATGCCATTTACTTCCCCCACTGCGCCATTGTGGATTTCGCTCTCATTCATATAGTCACCGCCTATTCATATTGCAGATACACCACGCCGGTGGTCAGCGCCGTGCTGCCCGCCGTCATTGCGCCGGTGCCCGCATAGATGTTGCGCACCTGCGCGGTGCCTAACGTCGCCTGCGCGCTCGCATTCGCCAGTACCTGCCCGGCCAGTGTGCCCGCCGTCACCTGGCTGGCCGCGTGTGTGTGCGAGGCGGGTGCTTTGCCGTCCGCCGTGGTCTGGGCCGCAGCAGCAGCATCAGCCGCATCGTCCGCCGCCGCTTGCGCAGCGGCTGCGTCGGCTACGGCGGTGTCGGCGGTGCTCTGTGCTGCGGTGACTGCAGCCTGAGTCGCCGCACCAATATTTGCAGGCGTAATACCCAAAGCGCTGCGGGCCGCGCTTGCAGTGGTGCCACCCGTGCCGCCGCGCGCGATGGGCAGTGTCCCGCTGGTAATATTGCTTGCATCATGGTTATGCGACGCGGAAGCTCCGCCCAGATTGGCTAGGGCGGAAGCCGCATCTGCCGCACCGGTGCCACCCATATTAACAGGTAACGGATCACCAGTCAGGCACTCGGGCTTTGTGACGGGATAGTGTATTTGCGTGTTGCCTTCTGCATCCTTCGTTTGGATGAGCGAGTTAACTTCCGTTGTTGCCAATTCCAGCCCTCCTTACTCTAAAACCTGAAAAAACAGATCGCCTGCTTTAAGCCCGGACGGCGTGTCGGCCTGCGCGTAAATCACCGGCATGGCGATATTGACTGCTTTGCCGCTGACCGTTTGTGCCGTACCGTTGACCTTGACCGTCTCGATCACGTTGGCCTGCGCGCCGGTCGGCGCGTGCGCGGACTGGCTGTGCGTATAAGCCGTATCCCATTGGCCGGTCTTGGTACTGGTGATCGTATCCAGCACCGCTTTGTTGTTGTGGCTGTGGTTGCCCTCGGAGGCGGCATTAACCTTTTGCTGCAGCGCGGTGTCCAGATCGCTTTCAGATACTTCATCTTTGCTGGCCAGCGCACCGGTCGGCACAGGGATATCCACCGCTTTGCTGCTCGGCGTAAGTGCGGCACCGTTGACCTTGACCGTCTCGATCACGTTTGCCTGTGCCCCGGCTGCAATGGCATTGAGCTTGGAAAGCAGCGCGTTGGTAAAGTCGTTTGCCGACAGTCCTTTACCGGCCACTTTGTCGACCTTATTGCCGATGGCCGCATTGAGCGCCGCCACAACATCCTCATTGTCGGCGATGTAATCCGCAATCTCTTTGAGCGTATCATAGGTGGACGGGGCACCGTTGATCAGGTCATCCACAGCGGTGGCAATCGCGTCGGCGACATCGCTCTGACTGGCCTTGTTGTTTAAAGTACTGATGATTTCCGCAAGCTTTACAGCCAGCGTTTTTTCGATGCCGTCGTCATCGAGCGTGATATTATCAACGTTAGTGCGCACCATCAGGTCGGTGAGGATGCCCTCCACATAGGCGCGCAGGATTGCATTTTTGATCGGATTTGCCATTTGTTGTCCCTCCCTGTTATCGGATTGTGAAGCGTAAAGGATCGTCGCCCTCGGCAGCGTCCGCATTGGTTACGGCGAGGGTCTGCCCATCCAGCGCAACGTTGAGTCCATCCCCGGGACTATTCTCCAAGGCCAGCAGGCCCGGCCCCGACGCACCAACCGGCTGCATCCAGATATACGGGCCGGGATCGTCCGGCTCGGTTTCGGTGGTGTAAAAACGCAGAGCCGTTTCCGCAGCAGATTGGGCACCGGCAATGCCTTGCTCCATTTTATTGAGGTGGGCAGCGTCAACCGGCGTACCCTGTGTATAGACCTCGCCGGTGATCGGGTCTTCTTCGTGGTCGACCCATATTGTTTTTTCATAAGCCATCATTACACCGCCTTCTCGGAAAATTGATGCAGAAATGCCACATAATATTTCTTGCCCGCCGGTTTGAGAATACTGCGATTGCTCACACTGATAAGGTCACCGTCCGTATCAAACAGCTTGATGTTAGCAATTGATCCGCTTACAGCGGGCGCGATTTCAACAAAGGAGCGCACTGTGCTGCCGGATGTGACGGTGGTCACTGTGGCCTCCTGCTCAACCCCGCCCAGCTCAAAGGTTGCTGTGATCGCCACGCTGTCTGCAAACCGGGACATTATCTTTGTCAATTTAGTTGATATCATATTTCTCCGCTCCTTGGTGGATATTGTCCACAACGGAAGGTGCCGCACAGCGGCATATACCATTGGCCAAACACAATCGACTGCATGATCTCGATGCCCTGCGCCGCCTCGACACCATAGTTTGGCATGGCGCTGGCCTGCTTGACCTTACAGACCTCCTGATCGATCAGCGCCAGATCGTTAATCGCGCTGCCGGTACCGCGCAGCCAGACTAAAAACTCGGCCCATTTTTCGGGATCATAAAGGTAATACGGCTCTACGCGGCTGCCACTGTAGCCCAACGCGTCGACGGCCAGCGCGACCGCCTTGTGCGTCCCGGCCTGCCGGGCGATCTCGCCCTTCAGCAACAGCCGGGCGCGCCACGCGGCGTGGGTTTCGCCGGTCAGTCGGGGCATATTGCGCTCGGTGGCATGCAGCTGCAGCGTGGCGTCGTCACAGGTGGCAAGGCGCTTTTGCTTACGCACCCAGATCAGATCACGCTTGGCCTCGTCAAACAGCCCCCCGACCACCTGCGCAAAAATGTTCCACTGGTTGACTGCCTCGGCGATTTTCTTGAGCGGCATCGGCAGCAGATAGTAGATATAGTCACCGAAGGTCTTGAACGGCTTCATCAACTACACCCCCTCGACCGTTATTGTCAACTCGCCGAGCACGATGACCTTATCGGCTTCCAGCACCACATCAATGCTGGGCGTTGTCACGATCACGTTGCGCAGGATGTTGATGCCCGCGCGCAGGCTGTAGATCAGATCGCTCACCAGCAGCTGGTTAAGCTGTCGATCAGCGGACATGGCCAGCAGCTGCGCTACGATGCCCTCGGCGGTTTCGGCGATGCCATCCGCGCTGAGGTACTGCGGCACCTGCAGCGTGACGGCGATATTCTGCGGAACCACGGTGGACGATTTCACCAGCAGATTATCATATGGCCCCTTGATAGCATTGACCGCCGTGGTAACGTCGGCCAGCAGCGCCTCGGATGCCTCTCCTGCGGATGAGGTCACAATGATGTCCACCGTGCCTTGCCCGCGCGGATGGCGGTCGTCCACCTGCGCGATCAGCACGCCGGTGACCGCTTCAGCGGCAGCCTTGTAGCTGTCGGCGGTTGGGATCAACGCCAGCGACGCCCACGCATTGAGCACCCGCGCCCGGAAGGTTTCAAGGTTTTCGAGGTCGGTACCCTCGCGGGTGATCCAGCCATCGCCGTTGGTGATGCTGATAATATCCGCACCGCTCTCCAAGTTGATCAGCGTCTTGGTGATGGTGCCCGGCGCGCAGTTATAAGCGCTGCCCGCGTACTCGGCCTCGACAGGCACATCGCAGGCCAGATCACCCAGCTTAAATATAGTTGCCGCCGTGACTAAAAAGCAGAGGGACGCCCCGTTGACGTCGTAGTCGGTTTTAAACACATGTCCGGCCTTGATCTTGACCGCCTGCGTGCTGGTGGGGCGGGTGAGCGTAATCTTGCCTTGGGTCTTGGTTGCCGCCTTGCGCGTTATGCTGTAGTCGGCTGCGGAAAGCTCCAGCCAGCCCTCGGCAGCATGGGACACAAACAGGTTGTTGAGCATCGACCGCGCCAGCGTCTTGAGTTCAAGATATATCTGTACGATCGTCTTGAGCAGCATGTAGCCCACCGAGCCGCTTTTGATGTTGGTTATCGTAAACCCCGCCGCCGAGAGCTTGCTTTGCAGCGACAGGATGGTCGCATCCAGCGTCGGCACCGGCAGGTACTTGTCTAAAAAGTCCTTGCTAATCAACGGTTATCACCTCGATCTCCACGCGCCCGATACTGATGTCAAGCTGTGTGTTTTTAGTTGCGCCGACATACCGCCAGACGATCAGCAGGCTGACCGTATCGCCGGTCGTGACGGCCACCGTAATACTGGAGGTATCGATCTCCTCGCGGGCCGCCAGCTTGGCGCGTACCCTCTGCTGAAGCTCCAGTAGCGTCAGCTCGTCGCTTTGTGCCTGCTGGAAGTCCGGCAGGCTCCAGCCGAAAGACGTGTCATAGAACAGCTCTCCGGCTGTAGTCAGCGCCTCGATCCTGATTTCCTGTGTCAGGCAATCCAGCCCTTCAGCGAGGGAAAAATCGCCGTTGGCTTGCGGGATCGGTTGGAAGTTGTCATCCAACGCAATATCGGTGTAGGCATAAGTTATCATCAGAGCACCGCCTCCCCGACAATGAAGGGGGCCAGCTGGCCGTAGGGCAGTACTACCACGACGATATCGTCAATATCCACCGACAGCTTTGATTTGACATTGGGAATCACCGGCACGCTGTTATCCACCTGCAGCGCGGAGGACAGTAGCCGCAGGCTGTAGATATAAGAGGTGCCTATCTGCTGCTTGCTGATCACCTGCGCATAGTGGGCGGCGGGGTATTGGATATGCGGGTATTGCTCACCAATCATCTGCCGGAAAATGTTGGCTGCTGCATATCTGAAGCTCATGTGCTCGCCCCCTTGAAATAGATTTTTGTACGGATAAAGCCCCTGTCGATGCTGCTGAAAATAACTTTTTGTACCGTGAAGGTACCGCTGAGCTGCGGATGGGAAAGGGCAAATTTAATGGAGTGCTTGATCTGCGGCACCGACACGGTGGTCAGCACCCAGAGGCCGCCCTCCTTGGTGAGCGAGACGATGTTCTTGCCATATTCAAATAGCATCATTTCGCTTTGTTCGGGTGGGCTGTTCCAGCGATACGCCCCGTCCTGCATATAGCCGGTGGCGGCGATACCCCAGTGGTGGTTAATATCCTTAATGGCCTGCAGCGCCTTGATGCCCACGACCGGATAGGTTTTAGCAGGGTAAACGGTATCGGCGGTGACCACCTCGGTGATGCCCGCCATGCGGCAGCAGGTGCGTACAACCTCCTGCGGCGTCGCGTTGACAAAGGCGTGGTTGACGGGCGTGCCCGCCAGCCGGATCGCGGCGTCGCGCAGGCGCAGCTCCTTGATGCTGCCGGTGGCGGCGCTAAAGTCGGTTGTGAGCAGGCCGTCGAACACCTTGGTAAAGCTGCCGCTGTAGCCGAGATAGACACGGGCGGCGTCCAGCTTTTTGAGTGTCATCGCGTCGCCCAGCGGCGACGTAAAGCGTACAGTCGCCCAGTCCGAGTCCGACGCGGCGTCGGAGCAGACGGTAACCGCGACGCCTTTTTTAAACGTGTAGCCGCCCAGCTGCACCGCAACCTGCGGATAAAAGAGATCCATTACTCCATCTCCTCCCAGAACACCGGGCTGCTGGTTGTCTTGTCAGCTATCTTGGGGGCCGCCCCGCGTGAATCGTTTAGGTAGCCCCGGTAATCTTCGCTTAGCTGCGGCTCTGAGGTGGTGCTGACGCCGAGCGTGGCCGTAATCACCATGGGGATGTACTCCCAGAGCGTCAGCTTGGCGGCGTACTGGTCGCTCTTGTTGGTTTTGTTAAACTCAAAATCCTTAAACAGCACAGTGGTCAGGCCGATGGCAGCCGCCTCGCTGCAGACCAGCAAAAGCGGCTGCGGCACCGTCTGCCCGGTAGCCTTGTACATCGTGTTGATGCGCGTGAGCTTTTCCAGCGCCGTTTCGCTGGCGGTGGCGTCGACGATCAGCTCGATGGTGACCTTGCTGTCCTCATAGCCGACCGGCTGCTTAGGCTTGACCGCCGAGCCTTCCACATCGACCTCGTCGATAGCGGCGCTGGATTTAATATCTATTTTTTTGACCAGTCCGGGCAGCGTCAGGCCGCCCAGCTTGATGGTCTGATCCTCGCTAAAAATCACGCGCTATCCCTCCAGTGCAATATCCGGGTCAATCTCCACGTTGCCGTTGGTTTCGTCCTCGATCTCCATGAGCAGGGCCTTGAGCTTTTGAAGTGTTTCTATGTCCTTCAGGTCGATCGCCAGTATCAGCTTTTCGATGATCGTCTGCCGACCGCCGCCTGAACCACTGCCAGAGCCGAATGCACCGCCCGTTTCGCCGGTTAGGTCGAGCGCCTTTTCCATTGTGCGCGCCGGAACGTCCGCGGTCTGCTGCATGCCCTCGTCCCACGTCGTAAACACGCGGGAGCCGGACAGTGTCAGGTCGGAGAGCGGCCCTTCCTTGGCGTCGCTAAACGGCAGCAGGTTGCGCATTTTTTGCAGCACGCCGGTGACGGCTGCGACGGGCTTGTCAACCATGCTGAGTATGCCACCTGCAAAGGCGTCAATCAGCCCGGCACCTGAGTCCATAAACCATTGCGGCAGGCCGGTGAAAAAGTCCTTGATGCGCTGGATGCCGTTAAAAAAGGTCTCAGTGACGTTGCCCCACAGGCTGGCCATGTACGGCCCGATCTGATCCCAGTTGTTGATGATCCACAGCGGGATACCGATGAACGGTACAAACGCCATGAGCGCGTATTGCAGCCAGTCCGGCAGCGCGCCGAACCAGTCTCGCACCTGTTGAAAACCGTCCGAAATACCGCCGACAAACATGCTCCATTTGTCTTGGCACCACGCCGTCACCGCGTCCCAGTTGCGCCACAGCGCGATCAGTGCGACGATCAGGGCAATGATACCAACGACGATCCACGTTACAGGGTTGGCCAGCAGCGCCGCCGTCCACGCCCAGGTGCTGGAGATCAGGCCGGGGAGCGCAGCTGCCGCCGAAGTGATGCCCTGCCGCGCCCAATTGATGATGCCGATGGCCGACGCTTTCAGCGGAGCCAAAAGATTAAAGAAGCCTTGTTTCATAATCACCAGTTTGTCGCCCGTAAGCATCATGGCGATACGGGCGTAATCCGTGCCATCCTTAAACAGTTTCCACGCCAATTTTGCAGTACCAATGGCCATTGAAACACCCGTTATAGAAAGCTTAGTTGCACCCAAAACGGTTAACATTGTGCCAAACGCCACAGCAGAATACATCAAAATACTCGTAAGGTGGGCGTGTTCTATAGCAAAATCAGAAACAATTGTTGCTCCTTTATTCATTGATCCCATCATTTGCGTGAAGGTAGGCAGCATTGCATTCCCAATGGTCTCCAGAGTACCCTGCACTTTTTGTTGAAGTAGTTGCCAGCTTTGGCCCGGAGGGGCGTTGATGGTGTTGGCCATCTCCTCGGTGATCTTCATTCCTTGGCCCATCGTGTCGTACAGTGTGAGGATATTGCTCTGCAGGTCGTCTATGTTGCCGTAGAGCAGTTCAATGAGTTTGACCGCTTCGACGGTGCCAAAAGCCTTTTGTAGTTGCACCTTGTCGGCGGCGGTCATCGTCTCGCCAAACTTGCCTTTTAACAATCCGAGGATTTCCGGCATGGCCTTGAGCTGGCCGTTGGCATCGGTAAACTTTAAGCCCAGCTCCTCACCGGCTTTGGCGGCGTTATTTAAAAACGCCGTGTATTTTACACCTGCCTCGCTGCCACCCATGGTGGCCTGCAGCATACCCAGAATGGAGAGCTGCTCCTCCAGCGGCACATTGGCGCTGGTGGCCGAGCCGCCGAGCGCCGAGATGGCCGACGCCATCTGAGATCCATTGGTTTTGAACTGTTTCACTGACTGCGCAATGCCGCCCGAGAACAGCTTACCGAATTCCAAGTCGGAAAGATCGGCATAATAATCCTTGTAGATGCCATAGCCGGTGGCGAACAGGCTGGTCATTTCACCGACAGTTGCCTTGGTGGCTTTGGCGGTGACGCCCGCGATGTTGGTGTATTCGGCAACCGCCACGTCGTTGAGCGAGGCGATACCACTTTTGATATCGTAGGCGGCGCTGATAAATTCGGCTTTGGTTGTCCCGGCCCACGTGTCGGAAAAGCTTTTGGCGGCAGCCTCCACCTCGCCCAGCGCCTCGACGCCCAGCGAGGACAGTTCCGCGAGAGCGTCCTGCGTGTCATAGATGGCTCGAACAGGAGCCAAGGCGCTGTTGGCAATTTGGGTGCCAGCCCCGATCAGGATGGTGCTATCTCTTACTGCTCTCGACACTTCGGCGCTATAGGACTGAAATGACGATGCAGATTTACCGACTGCGCGCTGTATCTGCGCGGCGGGGGCTGAAACGTTATCCAGCATACTGACCAACAGAGAAAGCTTATAAATGGATTCCATTCCCATATTTTGTCTCACCCCCTTGCATTTTGGTTTTTAATTGCTATACTAAAAATAGGAGGGATGTTTTATGTGGTCGATGGTATTCTTTATCATGGGTTTGGCTGGTGGAATTGGCTTGTTGCTTGGCTGTTCTGCCATTCCCCTTATGATTTATGCCGCTCCTTATACCGAGTGGTTAAAGCGTGAACGTGCGCGCGGTAACATCGACTGGGTCTGGTCGGACTGCATAAAGAGCGACTTCCGTAAGATTTTTTATAACGCTAAAAACGCCACCAAATGGTACTGGGCCAAACTGAGGCACAGGCCCCACAACATCAAATACTTTTAGACTTTGAGCCGGGTTAAAAGCCCGGCTCATTCTTTTTGCTTAAAGGCGCGGGCCACGCCGTTTGTTACGATATGCTCTAAGTAGGTTTGCACCACCCGCGCCTGGGCGGTCAGCTCGCACATCTCGTCAAGGTCGCACTGCGCCAGCTGCGCCGCTGTCACCCGTGGCAGAAAGGTCTGTATCTCCAGCGCCAGCGAATCATACAGGCTGCACTCGATGGCAGCTATATGATCCTCTATAACTTTTTTATGGAGGTGTCCTTAGACAGGCCGAGCAGGTTAAACAGCTTTTCGTTCAGAGATACCACCATGGCCGGGTACTCCTCAATGTCGGCGGTCAGTGTGTCGAGCTGCTCCGGGACAATATTGTCCAGTACGAAGGCGCGGGACGCCTTGGTGGGGCTGTTGGTGGCCGTCTTGACAAAGCGGTCATAACTGGATGTGGTCGGCTTTTTGAAAACGTATTCGCGCTCCTCGGTGGTTTCATCGTCGACGTCAAGCGTAATGGTCACCTTATAAATCTTTTCGTACTTGGCACGCAGCGCTTCGATGTTCGGGGCGCTGTTGGCGTTCGTATCACTCATAACGATCCTCCTGTTTTGTCAAAAAAGTTGAGATTAAACGGACGCAAGCCCGTCGCGGACGATGGTGCCGTACACCAGCAGCTCAATCTCCACCGTCAGGGTCTTGTCACCCTGAGCGCCTTTGTTGGCCACTTTAGTGATAGTGAGCTTGTTGATTACGTCGTTCTTGATGCGCTCGCCTTCCATGGCGTAGGATGCGACGATTTTCGGAATTTCCAGCTTGTAAAGCGAGACACCCTGCGATTTGCACCACGCTACAAAATCATCGAAATCATCCTTGAACATCGAGAATTTGCAGTCGGCCTTGTAGTTGCCGCGACCATAACCGCGCGGCTTAGAGCCGGAACCGTAGTTGGCTTCCTTCTCCATTTCATCGCCATACTCAATGTTCTGGATTTCCAGATCAAAGCCGGGCAGCTTCGCGCGGATATCCTCCCAGCCGTAAGCTCTGCCGTTAACCATTTATGACGCCCCCTTTGCGTAAGGATTTTCCATGCCGAGATCAACCTCTATTGCGCGGATATGGCCCACCGGCACATAGCGGATCACCAGATTAAGCGTCTCGCTGCCGAGGATATCCTGCCCCTCCGGGACAACGATGCGCGCGGAAGAGATCTCTTTGCGATCCACCATCGTGTCAGTCGGAGCCATGGCCAGCTCGGCGATGGCGGCCAGCTCGGCGTCAAGGTTGTCGATATCCACCGTGGCCTGCATCTGCGACAGCAACTGCCTGCGCACCTCGCGCACGATTTTGTTGGTGGTGCGGATGCGCTCGGCATATTTATAATCGCTGCCCTCCGGGCACATCATCCGCGCGTTGGTGACGTACCAACCGGAAAGGCCGTCGTAGCGGCGCACCGTCAGGTAGCGCGCGTCGTCGAGCGTGCCGATCTCGTCGATAATGCCGGGCGGCGTCAGCGCGTGCAACTTGCTCTCAGAGATGGAAAATGACTTGGTTTCGCCGATTGACTGCTGCACCGAAGCCGCTGCGTACATGCCGCAGATGACACCGGCAAGGTTGATGTCGGCGGTGATACCGTCCAGCCGGGTGTAGGGGCCGCGTGCGGAGACCACCTGCATATAGATGCTGCTGATGCCCTGCTGCAGGCCGACCAGCTGTGTGGCGTATTCGTCGGCTGCCTGACCGGCTGTCGGGGCGGGTGCTTCGCAAACCACAAAGAAAGGGCGCTTATAATCGCTGTGATATTGGGCCGCCGCCTCGCCGCAGGCCGACCACAATGCTGGGTCAGACGCGCCGACGACGTGGACATACTCGATTGTGGCGTTGATGTTGCGCACTTTGTCGAGCGCGGCCAACACGGCGGCGTTGCTCATGGCGGGGGCCGTCGTGGCAAAGGCAAACTGATCACCCGCAACAAAGCCCTCCTCACCGGCTGTAAAGCCAAGCGTGAGGTCGGTGTTGGCCAGCGTCATCGCGCCGTTGGCCGGGATGGTCTGCTCGTCGGTAAAGACGCTGCCGCCGTCGAGGCTGTATGCGATGGCCGCCTCGTTGAGTCCGCCGCCCACCGTCACCTTGACCACGACGTTAAACGCGTTGGTCGGCGAGCCGGTCACGGTCATGCTGCCGGTGCCGGTAGCCGTGGCAGTCACGCTGCCCGCGCTGCCCGCGGTGGTCGGCGCAACCGGCAAACAGTAGATGGTGCTGGCCCCGTTGTCTATGCTGTCCATAACCGCGTCGGCCAGCGGCGACTGTCCGAGCAGCTCCTTGATGCGCTTGGCGTTCATCGTGTTTCTGATGGTAATCGCACCATCGGCAACGACAGGCGACGCGCCGATCTTGGCGTGGATGCCGGTCGCGATCGACGCGGTGGCCAGCGACCCGTCAGACAGGCTGATGTTGATATCTCTGAGCATTTAGCTCCCCACCCTCCCGGTTAAAAATTTACTGATGGCCGCAAGATAGTCGGCCTCTGAAACGGATTTCCCAGCGCGCCAGCCGGTCTGGGTTTTAACCCCGGCCAGCACGGCAGCCGGTGTTTTGTGTCTTTGCTGCAGCACCTCGATCGATAAGAGCGCCTCGGGGGCTGCCGTTGTTTTAGTTGCCATTTAAATCCTCCTCGGTTGGGTCGAGTACCATCTGCGTCTCGACCGTGTAATTGCTGATGTCCGCCGCCCTGACCGGCTTGTAGATACCCCCGGAGCAGTTGATGGTGATAATCACCGAAACATTGGCTTTGAGGATCATGTCATCCTTATCCGTCCACTCGGCCTCGGCGGGCTCCAGCTTCAGCCAATAGCCGTTGGCGTCCTTGATGTCGGCAGCGATGGCCAGCAAAAAAGCCTCATAATACTGCTCCAGTTTTGCGAGATCGTACTCACCGATAGTCACGAGCAGCGGCACGCTGCGGTCATACTTGCGCCGGGCACTGCCGGTGCCACCGCTGGTCTTTTTGCCGCTTATGACAAGCGCCTCGCCGCCGATCAACACCGAGCCAACATGACTTTCCATACAGGCCCGCAGCTGCTTTTCCGTCAGATAGATTTGCGTCTTATCACCCATCACCGCACGCAGCTGCTGCGCAAGGTAGGCGCGGGCCTCTGCAATCATGCTTTACTCCTCCTGTACCGCCTGTTCCATGGTCTGTTTAATTTCCTCAAGGTCGCTCTTGCTGATGCCCATAAACGGCCTCGCTGGGACTTTAACGGTAACCGACTGTTTTGTGCGCCATTTCCCATCCTTGTTTTTAAAGCGCAGACCGTGCTTGCTTTTGGCCTTGATGGTCATCGGGCGCTTATCACCGAACTGATGCCGGGCGGCATAGATCGCATTCGTGCCGACCGCGAAGCCGCTGGCGTCGGCGCGGGCGCGGATCGAGTTGCGCAGCCGCGCTGTCAGCACCAGTATCTTGCCGCCGCGGGTCGTGGGCTCCCATGGCTTGCCCTCCGGGTCAGTGCCGGTCTTAAACCGCAGCCGGGTGGAGGTCTTGACACCCTCGGCCAGCTGCTCGTTGAGCCCGGCAAAGTCAAGGTTGGACAGCCGCCGCAGCTTATTGTTAAGCCTGCGAATGTCTCCGGTGAGCTGGATACTGACCATATTGTCACATCCCTTTGAGACTGTCCCGGCTGAACAGCCGGGGCGGGGAGGTCATCTGAAAGCCGGTGGCTGCCTGCGTGGCGGGGGTTTCCATGCCCAGCGACACGGTACCCGCCGCCATGGACTGCAGAAATTTGATGGCGTGCCGGTAGCGCTCCAGATAGTTGTTCTCGCGGTCGGTGTCAGCGCCAATGCCGATGCGGGAAACGAGGTTATAAATCGCGATGTCCTTGGCGTACTTGACAATGATATTGGGCGCTCGTGTCAGCGGCACCGGATACCGCCGCGCGAGGTAGCCGTCGATTTCGGCAGCGGCGTCCTCGGCGGCTCGTTCCAGCAGCGGGGCCAGCAGCGCCTCGCGCTCCTCCTCATCGCTGATGTACTGGTCGCCGATCAGTGCGTTGACCAGATCGTCCTTGAGCAGCTCGCGGACATCGGCGGCGGTGCAGTACATTACGCCTCCGCGCCGGTAGACTTATAGGCACACTGCCACAAGCCAAAACCAGCGTTGCCTCTGGCGTCCGCGCCGTACAGAAATTCCGCGCGCATAAACGCGTTTTCGTCGGTGGGCCGGGTGAGCGTCACCATTTCGGGCTTTTTGCGCTGCTGGAAGATCAGTGGCTTAATGACACCCCCCGTAGCCATAAGATACCAGGCGTTGGCATCGTCCGACAGCTCGGGCGCGACCTCCACCGTGGCGGTGTCGCGCATCGTGTTGGTGGTGCCCTCGATCGTCTCGGCTTTGATGAGCTTCAGCGCGAGGCTTTCCAGCTGCGGCGGAACGACCAGCCGGTCGGGCCTGATTTTCAGGGAGTTGCCTTCATCGTTGACCTGCGACATCATGGCGGCGCGCGCCGCCGCGTAGCTTTCAGCGGACAGCTTTTTGGTGCCAAGGTTAGAGGCCGTCACGCCTTTTTTGATGGGGTGGGCGGCATTAAAAAATGCGGTGCCATCATAGCACTTTTCAGTGCTGCCTTTTTTGAGCAGCGCGAATACCAGATCATCCGGCCACAGGGCAGCTGCCTCACCAAGACGGGAAAAGAGCGGGGCGTACACGCCGTAGCGATCATCCTCAATGGCGTCGCGCTTGACGGCGACAGTCATTTCAAAAGGCTTATTGACAATGCGATAGCCCTCGGTAGCCAGCGCCTTGATAACACGGTCGCCCACCCACTCGCGCATGCCGGGCAGCGCCGCCAACCACGGGTACACTTCTTCGCTTGTTTCGCTGGGCGACAAGGTAGCAATCTTATCCCATCCGGGAGCGGCGGTCTCAAACGCTTTGCTAAAAAGCGCCTTAAAGCCAACGTTCAGCCCGGTCAGGGCTGCACTGGTAATTTGCATATTACATCCTCCTCAATCGTTATCGGGTTTCGACGATGACCTGATCGCCCTCGAAGCCGAGGACGGTACCGGCTGCGGAGCTGCCGGTGGCCGTGGCCGCGACGGTGCAGTCATCTTCCATGTAGCAGCTCTTGCCGAGCAGTGCCGCCGTCACGGCGTCAGTGCTGCTGTTGTCCCACAAAAACGCGCCGCGCCGGACGGTGACACGCTCACCTGCAGCGGCGTTTTCCTCTGCGCAGCCAATAGCCGTGATGCTTTCGGCCTTGGTAGCGGGTATCGCTTTTCCCGTTGCGTCTGCCGCAACCAGCGCACCGGCATAAATGGTGACGCCTGCAGCAGCTGTAAGTACAACAAACTTGCCATTGGTTTCGGCGGTCTTTCTACCTGCTGTTAATGCCATGTGTTTCTCATCCTTTCTGTCAGAAGTTATTCATTGCCGCCGTACTGCTTGAGATCGTCGGCACTAAGCCCAAGATTTTTGCAGATCAGCAGATTGTCAGTGTCGGCTGCACCCTTTTTACCGGGAGGCGGCAGCTCGGTCTGCCCCATAGGGACAACAGCGGGCGCGAGGGATACAAACTTTTCAAAGCCCGCTTTATCACTGAGTACATAGGCCTTGGCCCAGTCTTTCTGGGCGGGTGTGATCTTGCCGTCTGCCAATGCTTTTTCCACCAGATCGGTGGATTCGTGTGCGTCAAGCTTGGCCTTCAGCACCAAGTAATCGGCAGCGGATACAAAGTTAGCGGGATTTTTCAGCGCCATGATCTTGGCGCTCACGGTTGCGGTGTCGGCCTTTTCGTCGACATCCAGCAACCCGGCAACGGTTTTGCACACCACCGGCTCGGCGGGCGGCGGCGCTTCCGTCAGCGCCTTGAGCGCCGTAGTTACATCCTCCTCGGTTGCCGTATCGGGCAGCTTGAGCAGGGCGGCGAGCTGTTTTAAAAACTCCATATTGGTTTCTTCCTCCATTTCAAATTTGTTGATAATCGGAAATTGACCGTCGATAGCTGGGGTGTTGGTCAGCGCCACCGAATGCAGCAGGCACGCCCGATTCGCAGAGCCTCCGGCAAACACCACCGGCGAGCAGTACCGATATTCGCGGTTGCGGATGCGCTGAGCGGCGTTTTCCGTCCACTCTGTCCGTGCGGCGATGGAGTGATCAGTGAGGATCAACTCCTTGATCCAACCGGCTGCGGGAGCCTCCGCACCCGATAAGGTCTGGTGCTCGTAGTCCACCACAATGTCCAACCTGCGGCTATCCATCTGCTGTTTGAGCAGTCGGTAGCTTTCGGCGTCTACCGTAAAATCGCCCTTGTTTGTGTGCACCAGTCCTAGCGGCAGAATGTCAAAAACCTCCGGGGCGTCATCCACCGGCTGCAGGGTGGAAAGTATAAATTTCTTCATGCGGTTGCTCCTTCTTGGGAAATTTCGCCTATAACGCCGTTAGTGCGCGTGCGCACGGCGGTGTCGCGGCGCGGTCAAGTATACGGGCGTTTGACAGGTAGAACGCGACACAGGTTAATTCTGGGGTTTGTCCTGTTCCCGGCGCTCATAGGCTACCACCAGCGTTTTGGGGAATCCTTCAAGGTCTGGCGTGTAAGCGACGGTCGCGGGGTTATAGTTAAAACCCCGGTCGGGGATCATGGCGATAAATCCCATGCCCGTATCCACGCGCTGCGGCACCTCGGTCTCCACCTTCAGCCCCATGGACTTGACCTGTGCCGCCGTCAGGCTGATAACCGAGCACCGGCACTTGTAACCGTTGGGCGGGTACCATGTGTTCCAAACCGGGCTGTCTGCGGGGAAGACCTTTCCATTCATGGCGAGGTGTGTCTTGCGGGTGTGGTTGTCTTCGACGGCGTCATACATCCAGTAGGGCCGTGCCTTCATGACCGAGGGTTTTGTCATTTCCTCATAGGAGCCAACGCTGTAAGCGGTCTGCACATTTGTCCGAAAGACGTTTTCGGCCTGATAGGGCGTCATGCCGGAGTAGCCGCGTGCCTTCAGCCAGTCGTTCATGTCTGTGCGAAACTGCTGCAGGGTGGTGCCATCCTTGATGGCAGCGGTCAGCGTGTCCTGAAACTGTTTGAGCACCGTGGCTGAGGAGTACCCGGACACCGTAAAGGCCAGCGCCCGGTACTTGGCCCGCAGCTTAAAAAACTCACTGGGCTTCAGCGCCAGCTTACCCTCGAAATATTCCAGCGCTTTTTCGTAGGTCATTTTGCCTTTGTCCTTGGTGATGAGCTCAAAAGCGTCCTCAAGTGTCATTGGCTTTAAACCTCCCCGCAAGATCCGCCGCCAGCATGACGTTGGCCAGCAACTCGGTCAGCTCCTCGGAACAGCAATCCTCATACAGCCGGTTCACGGTTTCGGGGTTAGCGAGCTGCTGCTGCAGCTCCTCCAGCGAGCCCGCCCCGGCCATCAGCTTTTGAATTGGTGCAAAGACCTTTTCATAGAGCGCTGCGGATTCCTCGGTCGCGCGCCCGGCCAGATCATCCGCGCGGCGCTGGTATTCGACGGCGGCACGGTGCGGATCGGCGGGCGGGTCGGCCTTGTTGGCCAGCAGCTTCAGCGGCATCGGCAGGCCTTGAGACATTCTGGTGACCGGCTCACCGTTCTTTGGCTCGGGGATGGAAAAGCGCTCATAGATGTGGGACAGCGGAATCGGCACGCCGATGGCCACCAGCTCTTTAAGAATTTCCACCAGCAGCTTGAGGTCTTCGGGCAGTTCGCAGTCAAACACGATACTTGGTATCCGGTCGGTCTCGCCAAAGTTAAACAGCACCAGCGGGCGGATCAGATCATCGCGCAAGGTGTTGGCCAGCGACACGCAATCGGCATAGGTGAGATCGTGCCGCACCTCGTTGTGTGTTTTGCTCTGGGCGTAGGAACCGCCGCCGCTGTCGGAGGTCAGCGTCTGGCCGAGAATCGCCTTGCTGGTTTGCTCATCGCAGTAACGGGCCAGCCGCTCGTAGACATCGACCGAGGTGGTTTTGTTGGCCTCGATAAACTCAATGGCCGCGGTGGCGGGGATCATCCCGGCAGCGTCGGAGCCCAGCCGGATCAGCGCCTCCATGAGCTTATTTTTATCCTCCTCCGACGCGTTTCCGTCGTACTTGCCGAGGCGCAGCGGCATGCCGTAGACTTCAGCGAACGCTACCCAGTCCTTGACGCTATAGTTTTTGAACAGGTACATCCATGCGCAGACCCGGAGGACACCGGCGCGGGCCGGATGCCCGCTGCGCGCCTTGTACTGGTGCACAATAAATTTGTTGGGTACCAGCGGCGCGCCCTGCGGCTCGTCGTTGGTAATCAGCCGGAGCTGATCCTCGTTGTCCCAAAACAGCAGTTTTTGGTGGATGGGATGCACCGAGCCGACCGTGACCGCGCCGTTTTTGTACCGCCAGACAATCTCCGAGATCGCGATGCCCTTACCGATAGCGTCCAGCAGATCGAGCAGGATGGCGTCAAAATTGCGGATTGCTTGTAGCTGCTCTTGTACAAAGGCTGCAATCTGTTTATCCTGTTCCTCATCGCTAAACGAAACAACTTCCCAGTCCAAACCGGTGACGGCATTTTTTCGCGTCTGCAGCTGTGAAAAAAGATGCGGGTCTTTTTCTTCCATCTCTTCAAAGAGCTGCATCTGGCGGTTGACGTCGCCGTCGTCGGCCTCGCGGAATATCTGCGCCAGCCGTCTGGGGTCAAGGCCGTTAGATGGGTAATCGGAGTAGCGGCTGTAATTGGGGGCTGCAGCGATCCGGCCCAGCTGGGGCCTGACCACACGCACATTTAACTTTTTCAAAGCCGTTCCTCCTTTTAATATGCGCCGCTTCTAAAGCGTGCGCCGCGGTGCTGCACCGAGTAGTATTCGGTGGTCATGCCCACGTTGGCGTTGATGGCCAGCCGCACGGCCATCTCCAGACCATCCGGGCCGTCGTCGTTTTTACCGTGTGGGTACTCCAGCAGCTGCATGATGAGCGCCTTGTGGCGGCGGGTAAATTTGATATAGTGGTTTTTGATCAGCGGGGCCAGCGAACCGATGCGGATATCCTTGCTCTGCCGATTGTTGATTTCCTCAATGGCGAGATGCTCACCGGACGCCAACGCCCGTTTTGACAAAATTTGTGAGAAAAAATATTGGAATTGTACGGTCTCAATGCCATAGCGGTAATACGCTTTTTTAAAGTCTCGACGGGCGCGGCGCTGCATTTCAATGGCATCATCAATGATGACATCCGGGGTGCGGCGCTCGGTTGAACCTTCGATCACAAAGATATACCCTGTGCGGATGTTCTTGGCCACGCCGATCAGCGAGCTGGTGTCGGCATTTTGGTTTTTCCCCAGCGATGGGTCGTTGGCGGCAAACAGCACAAACTCCGGCGACGCGAAGTCGGGCGGGTCATCGTCGTAATAGTCCAGCCACTCCTCTTGGATCAGGCAGCTGTCCGGGTCGATGGGATTGTTTTGCAGTTCGCTGTTGAAGGAAGCCTCGCCCTCGGACACCTTCATGACCATGAGGTCGTAATAACTGAGCTTCTCCGGCCAGAGCACCTGCGTGCCTTTTAACATGTCCTCGCGATTTTCTTCAAAGAACGCGGCAGCTTCTTCCTTGCGGTTCGGATTTTCCAGCGCTGTGAAGATCAGCTCCCACGCGTCCCAAAGCTGCCGGTTTGCCGATTCGCTGATAATCGCGCGGTACACAACCGAGTTGTACTCGGGGTTCTTAAGCACCTTTGAGAGTAGCGAATCAAAATGCAGGATGGTGCCGATATACACGATGTCGGTATAAGTGTCACCGGCCTTTGATACGGCTTTGTAAAACCAGTTGGACAGCTTCTTACGCTGATCCAAGGTCTGGACATTCTCATCGTTCTCGACATCGTCGAGGGTTATGAGATCGGGTCGCCAGTTGCGATGGCGGCGTCCACGGATTTTTTTACCGCTGCCAATCGCTTCGATTTTGACGTCCGTGGACGTAATCATAACCGACGCCGTCCAAACCTTATCGCCGCGCAGGGTACCGAAGTCCTCTGTGATCCGGGTGTTCTCTTCCAGTTCAGTTTTAATATCTGCCAGAAAACCCTGCGCCTGTTCGCTGCTGTCGGATAAGATCAGCAGATAGTGTTTATAGCCGTATAAAGTCGCGTGCAAATTATCCTTAAAAGTGAACGAGGTGGATTTGGCGTGTCCGCGGGGCGCGGCGATTGCGCGCTTGCAGCCCTTTTTCTTGTTAATAGTTTCGGCTGAGGTCAATGCGTTTTGTCCCTTCAGCACGCCTTGCATCCAGATCGCATCCAGTTCCCCATGGAAAGCAGGGGAAGTCCGTACAAAATAGTGTGGCAGATACGCTCTGCCGAAGTATTCCAAGTCAATGGCGCCAAGCCTGCGGCGCAGGCCGTGCTTGCCGGTGATGGGAACGCCCGCGCGATAATCGCGCTGCAGCTCCCGGCGCAGCTCCGGCCACGTATTTGACCGGGCGACATATTGCTCTAAAAGCTCGCGCTGGTATTTTGCCTCATCCAGCAGCTGCTGGTCGTTGGAAAGGACGCCGATGTATTCATTAATGTTGA
This sequence comes from Bacillota bacterium, assembly GCA_023457355.1. Lineage (GTDB taxonomy): Bacteria > Bacillota > Clostridia > Oscillospirales > Ruminococcaceae > Yanshouia. The sequence goes on from JAEWLW010000033.1 coordinate 19,271, forward strand.
TGGCCATCAGCCGTCCTCCTTCAGAATTGCCTCCTTGGCGTCGATGAGCAGCTCACGCATGCGCTGCGCCAGTTCGGGTGTCGCCTTGATGGTTTGCAGCATCTGCTCCTCCAGACCGGCGAACGCCAGCTCAATCTTGCGCTTGGTGTCCAGCTTGAGCTTTTTGTCGGCGATCTCAACCCGTCGCAGCTGGGCCAGCAACCGCCCGGCCTTATCCAGCGGCATTTCGAGGTAGTCCTCCTCGGCGGTGGACATGCGCTGCATCAGACCGTCCATCATGAGGGCGGTGGATGCCTTGCCGGTGTCCAGTTCCGGGTTGCGTTCCAGTGTTTCCAAGATCACTTTGGTTTTAGCAAGGTTTTCATTGACGCGGCTGGCGGCCTCGTTGGCCCGGATGGCGTACCGCCCCACAGCGGAGCGGCTGATATCAAAACCTTTTTCAAAAAGCCAACGGCAAATATCGGTGTAGGTGTAACCGACATCCGCGACCATGGCGTCCACCTGCTGCTTGATCTCCTGCGGCAGCGCCTCAATTTTGCTGTTGATGCGCGTTTTGCGGCGCTTGGCCATCAGACATCAACCCCATCGTCCTCGATGGTGCCCTCCACCAGATCAATGCCCTCGCGGGTGAGCCGGATCACGCCCTCCTTGGTATAGGCGTTATAGGCGTTGACCTTCGGGCTGACAAATTCGATGTAGCCCGCCTCTTCTAAGTAGGCAAGGTGCTTGCTGATATCCGGCGAGACAATCATGCTGGAGGCCAGCAGCGCGTTGACGATTTGCCGGACGTACAGCCGGTACTGTGTACCCTTAACCAGCGACCGCAGGATGTAGCCCCGGATCGCCTTGTTGTGGGTGGCCGCTGTTTCAAAATCGTAATCGTTCACCGGGTGTTATCCCCCTTTGTTTTGATAGAGCAGCTTATCCAGCTTGCCCTCGACGCTGTTCATGACCCGCAGAAAATCCTCGCGCAGGACGTAGACCAGCGGCAGATCGGCCTTGAGCGCGGCCAGCTCCTTTTGGATGTCCGCCGTTTCCGCGGTGTGCTTAGCGTCGACCTGCTCCACACGGGCGCTAAGCTCCTTTATACCGGCGTCAATCCGGTCGGACTGTTTTTTCCAAAAGTAAGTGATGGCCCCGATCATGCCGGTTATAACCAGTTGAAAGCCCCATGTCATCCATGCCTCCATAGCCTCACCCCGCGGCGGTGGCCGTTGCGGATTTGAGCGCCAGCACCTTCGACTCCACAACCGATTTGACATACTCCTCCAGATTGATATTGGCGTCAATGAGCGCCTGCTTGTAATCGTCTGAGAGATTCCTGATAACGGTGTCGCGGGCCTCCACGCCGAGGGCGACCAACTGCGCGCGGTAATCGGCTGCGGTCACGGCGTTGGTACTGGTCTTGGCAAGCTCGCGGAGCGAGGCCGCAAGGGTTTGCTCGGTACAGTCAACTGTGGCGGTGGCCAGACTTTTGATGCGGGCGAGGGCGTCGTTGACAAGATCACGGGTGGCGGCGTCGTCAATAGCGAACGTCTCGGCGGTCAGCTTGGCGGTGTAGGTTTTGATCCACGACACCGCCAAGGCTGCCAGCAGCGACAGCAGCGCGCACAGGATCGTCACCACGGACTGGTTGACGGTTGCAATGACTTCATTCATTTACAAGACATCCTTTCGCAAGTTTTTTGGCAAAAAATAAGGAGCAGGTCTTTGACCTGCTCCTAGGGTACCGCTTTAACCTTGAAGTCTCTAGCTGAACTACTTCAAGAGTTTTCAAAGAGGCTACATTGGTTTTCGTCCACATTATTGCCCGAAAGAATCTCATAAACCCACCGTTCCGTGATGCCGTATTTCAGCGCCAGCTTTTTGTAGTTGCTGCCGTTAAACTCCTCTTTGATCCGCTTGTTGCGGATTTCGGCCAGCACCGTGTCCAGCTTGGGGAAGTAAAACCCGACGCCCTGAACAACCTCGGCCATCTTCACGGTGTTTTCGACGCCAATAGTTTGCGCGATCCGCTGGTACGCATCCGGCAGCATCTCGATCTTGATGTCCTTGATCCAGTCGCCCGAAATCATCCCGCGGCCTCCTTTCGGCGGTACATCTGTTTGAGTGCCTCAATGACCTTGCTGGCCTGCTCACCCGACAGCCACTCCACCGCGATGACTTTAAACCGCTTGCGCAAAAATGCCTGCAGCCGTTCCGGTTCTTCGGCCCAGCCGAGCAGCTTCTCAAATTCCCGGATGCGATACAACTGCTGATCCGACGCCCGGCTGGGGTTTTTCGTGGCGTCCAGCTGCTTGTCCTTGTGCTGCATCATGGTGTAGCACACATCGTTGATCTCGCGCTGGGTAAACTTTTTGAGGCTGTCCTTGCCGATCAGGCCGTAGGCCATTGCCTTGGTGTCCTCCGGCGACAGGCCCAGCGCCTTGCCCAGACCAAAAACGGTACTGATTGTGTAATTCTTTTTAGCTGCCACAAAAATCCCTCCTCATTTTCTCCAGCCATCCCACCCCTGGCACGGCTGGATGCGCTGTGCGTAGGGCAGGCCGTCCGACTTATGTATGTACAACGATTTGCCAAACAGCCTGCAAAATCCGTTCGTTCGTGTACCATGCGCTTCAAACTCCAAAAACCGGCAAAGCGGATCGCATACCGGGTGCTGCCCGCGTCCCATACCGCACCGCCTATTCGACTGGGGCGTTGAGCGCGGCGCGGTCGATCTCATAGCCAAATTCGTCGCTTTGCTTGACGTATGCGCCGACCTGCAAAATCTGCTCGGTGGGCAGCCGTTTGACCGCCTCCTTGTTGATGGACTCCTTGACAATGATGCAATCCGAGAGCCCCAGCTCACGCAGCCTGCGCAGCACGTCGGCGGCATGCGGGATCATGAGCTTGCTGGATAACCGATAACCGACCTTGCCAAATGTCAGCAGCTTGTTCTTCCCCCCCAGTTCGGGGCGGTGGTCGTCCACAAACTGCTTGATGTGCTGTTCCAGCACCTTGACCTTTTCGCGCATCGGGCGGGTCATGAGCTCGGTGTTATCCTTGATCTCGTTGATCTGCCGGTTCATCTCGATCTCCTGCTCATCGATGAGGTTCTGGCACTCGGCAATCTGCCGCAGTGCACCGTCGACCTCCTGCCAGCTTTTGAGCGCGGGCTCGCTTTTTACCTTTTGTCTTGCCATGTTAAAAATCCTCCTTAACCGGTTCTAAATATTCTGTAGCAAAGGCACCGCCTTTTCCTTGTAGCAGTACAACCTGAGAGCCGCATACCATCCACGGCATTGATCGTGTCACCCAGACCTTGTCCGGGTACAGCATAGCCTCCGGGCAGCACACCATGCGCACCTTGGTACCGACCGGCCAGTATACCAGATGTTGATTATTTACCATGTTGCTGCGCCTCCTGATAGTCACGGGTCAGTCGCTTATAATCCTTGTGGGTTACCTCCTGCATCCTGACCCCAAAACTGTTGCTTATCTGCTCTGCGGTTGCACTGGCAGCCGGTGAGCCCGGCTCAATCAGCAGCGCGACGGCGGTGCGGGTATCGGGCATGTTAAAATATCTGATCATCCCGGCCCGCCTATTCCATAACCACGCCGGTGATCCTGCCGCCCTGCGCCACAAACCCGACGCCGTACTGCAGGGCAATCTGGTCAAGCGCCTCAACCGATTCGCCCTGGGCAAATTCCAGCAGCAGGCCCGCAATGTAATTCCAGAGCAGTGCTGCCGTTTCGGCGGAGCTGTCCGCGCCGCTGTGTGCGCCATTGACCGCGCGCCCGATCATATCCTTGATGCTCATATGTAATCCTCCTTGCCGTCAACCGGCTCATATATTTTGACAAAAGCGCTGGCCCGACACGGGTATATGTCGCCGCTTGCACCCTGTATGATGTAGTCACCCCTGTTGGCCATAACCAGCCCATCCCGTGTGACAATGTGACAATAGGTCTTGTGTGTAACGATGATGCCTTTACCGACCGCCTCACTAAACCATGCCGGGATCAAATGAGGCGGATCAACGCGGTATCGATACGCTGACAGTATAATTGGCTTTCTACGGTATTGCATCGATGTTCCTCCCAACTGTTATTTCCCATCGCTGAACATTTCGTCGCCGATGCGATTATACTCTTTGAAAATGGCATCAAAGGCCGCTTCCCAGTCAGGCCCGTGTTCGTCTCGGGGGCCGATTGCAACATGCGCCAATTCATGGGCAAATGTTTCTATGGCAACAATAATAGACGGTTCGCCCGAGACTTTAATAATGGGCGTGCTTCCGTCGTCCGGAAAAGTCGTTAGCCCATATACTTTTTCACCGCGTCGGTCAATCAACTCTCCGTCCATGTACGCCTCATACGGCGTATTCGGATAAAGATTTTTAAACGCCTGTGCAGTCAGCGCAAAAGGATCGTTTTTAAATGGTGTTTGCATGTTATTCCTCCAAGCTGTTATTTAGCGGCGTACGGCGGGAACCCCAGCACCTCCCGCGGCCCCGGAATTATGCCATCTATCCTACCCATCGTTTCAGGCGCTGGGATTTTATATAGCGCCACTGGCTACCGGCTGTCCTTCAACCCCGCATATCAATTTACTTGGTTCGCTGTGTCTCTAAGAGCTTCTAAAGCACAATCATAATCATCGACGTATTCACGGTACGCCATTTTATTAATGCCGTTAGTTTCTTCGGTCGCTAAAATTTCGTACTGACTGCGCACGTGCTCCATTCGGGCAATTGCTCTGTTTATCCTGCCGATTTTATCAGGCATAGTTACACCTCCAAATTACAATTTATCGGCTACTTTAAAGCCAGCGAAATATGCCATTCCACAGCTCCCATCTGCACATTTGTGAGGCAAGCACATAGGCGCTTGATATAGCACTGGGTTATTCTTAAACATCTGGTTCCGAATCACCCTGCCACACAAATCCGGAAGCACATCGTATGGTATTTCTTTGGCGTCTCCGTATGCCATCAGCCGATTGCATAGCGTGCATTTATAAACGGCGAAATAATTTTTATTACCCATTGGCATTCTCCAAACTACGCTTACTCGGCCATCCGTCCGTGCCGAGCGGAGGGTACCCCAGCCTGTCCCGGTAGACATTGGCGGCGCGGATCAGCTGCTGCAGGACTTCCGGATTTTTCAGATTGTTTATAGCGGGGTGTTTTCGTATCGTCTCTGCTGCCACTTGAAGCGCGGCCATATCAATACAATCCAACTTCTGCGCAATGTTTTCCGGCAGGCGGTTGGCCAGCCGGAAGAGCCAGATAATGCAATAGTCCATGGCCACCTGTGTGCGCCGCTTCTTAATCTCCGGGGGCAGCGCCAGCAGCTCGCGCTCATAAAAGATCATCCCCTGCAAGACGCCCAGAATATCAAAATCGCTCATGCCGGTCACCTACAGCATCATCATGCTGCTGGCCTGCTCGATCAGCTTAAACGTGATAACCCCGCTGCCCTCATCCTTCAGAATACGAAACACGTTGGAAAGCGTGCGGTCGAGCAATCTAAAGCACCCGGTCTGTGGGTTGCATGCGCGGGCCTTCAGCTCCAGCATGGCGTTATCGTCGATATCGAATCCGCGCAAGAAGCCCTCAACCTCCGAGGGGGCGAGGCCGTTGAGCCGTGCATAAAATTCTACCCGGTTGGCCATGCGGGCCAGATAGCTTTTAACCTGCGCCTCCAGCTTGGGCTCCCCGGCCATGACGATGCCGACCGGGCTCTTGTCAAAGATGGCGCGCAGCACCTCCATCTTTTTCTGTGTGTGTTTGCTGATGAGCTTGTCCGCTTCATCAATGATCAACAGGTACCCCTGATTGATGTCGAAAAAGTGCCGGATGCCTTTTGTCCTGCGCCAGATGGTACCGTACCCGTTCGGAATGCCGAGGGCCTCCTCGATGGCCTCCACCAGATCGCGGCTGCTCATCGTGTCGTCACACTCGACATACGCGACGCGGGGCAGCTTGGCGTACTCCCGCAGCGTGTGGGTCTTGCCGTAGCCGGAGCGCCCGACAACCAGCCCCATGCCGGTATACTCTTGGCAGGACTGGCAGACGCCCAGCACAGCCTTGGCGTCACGGCTGCCGTAAAATTGCGGGCGCTTGGCGGCTGCCGGTTTCGGAGCCGGGGCGGGGGTCTGAGGCTGTACGCCGGTATGTTTGGCCAGATAATCTGCCAGCTTGGCCTCCAGCTCGGTGGGGTCACTGTCATACTTGCCGTTTATGTACCGGGATACTGTCGTGCGGGAATACGCGGTCTCCCGCGCGATGTCGGCCACACTAACGTCGTGGGCATCCTGATACCGCTTGATCCGGGCTGCAAGGGGCGGGATTTGCATGTCGATGGTGCTGATTGCCGTTTTGACTTCCATGGTTTTATCCTCCTATTCGTTGATGGCCCGCAGACGCGCAAGCACGTCGTCCGCTTTTTTGTCAAAAAACTTATCATCGGTGTGCTTCTTTTGGGGTTGGCGCTTCGCCGCCATCTCGCCGCGATATTCCTTGTCCTGCGGCAGCGCGATCACCTTGGGCCGCGGCGTGTGCCCGATCATGAGATCAAGTTTACCGGCGACACAGGGAGCGCGGCCCGCCTCCACGCGCTGCTCATACGGCGTGATAAAATCGTTCCAGATGTCCCGCGTCTCGGCAAGCTGCCGGTTCTTTTTGCGGTGCAGCTCCTCCAACGCCGACTGTGATACCCTGCCGCCAAACTCCAGCAGCTCCTGCGCGACGGCCTCGCAGATTTTTTTGCCGTGCTTGTCGTATACATACAGCTTGGTGACATCGTCCATGTCCCACTTGACGCCCACGGTCTGACCCTCATAGTGGCAAAGCTCATAGGCGCTGTAGAGGGTTTTAAACTTGGTGATGCCCTGCGATCTGACCCGTGCGGTATCCGCTTTCATGAGTAGCATGGCGGCGTACTCGCGCGGTGGCGCGGCCTTTTCGTAGCGCACCGCATTCTGAAATACTTCAAGGGGCGTGATCCACTTTTCCCCGGCGTCCTTCAGACCGCGGTGCGGCTTGACGTGGTACTCATGATCGAGAAACGCCTGAAAACTCTCATAGAATTCTTCGAGCGTCAGCAGCTCGCCGCGTTCCAGCATGCCCTGTATGTCCTTCTTGCGCTTGGCGTCGGTGCGGGATGCGGTCAGGGTGCCGACGTAGGACTTGTAGCGGCGGCTGTGCTTGAGGCAGAAGGTCTTGAACGCGCGTTCGATCGGCTTATCCCATGGCTGATATGGCAGCGACCTGTCCCACTCCTGCGCGCCCAGCGACCGGAAAAAGCCCTTCGTTTCCGAATCCATAGCCACCGGCTCCATCGCGCGCTTGCTGCGGTCTTGACCGAGGTTTTCCTTGGCGGTAAAGTCCTTGCCGTTATCGGTGTGCATATACTTGGGCACGCCGCCCAGCGGTGAGTAAACCATCTTGACCACCGATTCCTTGACCACCTGCGCATTGGAGTGTTCACACACGACCGCACCCAGAATGCACCGGCTTTTCATGTCCTCCCACGCGACCACCACGGGCCGTATGGCCTTGACCTTGCCGTTTGGCGTTCTGTAGCTGACCCAAAGGTCAAACGTGTGCGCGTCGGCCACCACATACTCCATGACCTCCAGCGTCGTGGCGTCGCGCTTGCACTTGAGCTGCTTGCGGTTTTTCCACTCTCGCAGGCCGTTGGCGGCCAGATACCGCGCGCTTTCGGCTCCACGCTGATCCATCAGGTGGTTGACATACCGCGCCACCGTCTGATAGGAGGGGTAAGCTTCCCAGCCCTGCCGGGCGGCGCGCTTTTCAAAGTCCTCATAAAGCATCTGCACGGTTCCGAGGTTGTTCGCAAAATTTTTGTCAAACCAGACATTTTGGACAAACGCCTTTTGCTCATCGGTCAGACTGGGGAAATCCCCCTTGTCGCGGGGCTTGCGGCAAAGGCTCAGCGCCCGGAAGTAGTCGCGTCCTTTGCCATCCTCGCGTTCCAGCCGCAGCGCCCACGCTGTAGCCTCCAATAAGTTTTCGGTGTAGCGGTACAGCGTGCGCTGCGAGACGCCCAACTCCACGGAGAAATGCTTTGCATACCGGGTGCGGTCTGCGTCGCTATATTCAATAAATGCCTGCACCCGCCGCGCCAGCTCGACGGCCTCATAGTAGGCTTTTTTGTTCTGCTCAATGTACTGGTTCAAATCCGCGCCCACATACCATGGCAGCTCCTTGGCGCGTCGGTCAATAACGGGCGCGCCGCCGTCTATCTTTTGTGCGGCCCGGTGCGCCTTGCGCGCCTTGGCGCTTAAACACGAAACTGCGATCATAACCTGTTCCTTCCCGCCGCCCTCGCGCGGCTGCGTTTTGGTGCTGTAGTCGGCGGGGCTGCGCTGGATGCGCTTTTTTATAGTGTCGTATGCGACACCCTCAAGCGCCGCCGCCTCCTCAAGCGTGATATATGCCTCCGGCACGGTTGTCCCTCCCTTCTGTCTAAGCTGCTATAAGCCTTTGTACCTTGCGGTGATCGAGCTCCAGCGCGGCGATGATGGCCGGGATATATTTCTCGCCCGAGCGCGCGCCGTGCAGTATGTTGTTGATATACTGCGGCGAGGTGCCGACCAGCGCGGCGAGCTGGGCCTTGCTCATGTCTCGGTCGATCAGCACGCCGGAAACGTACTTCCCAAACGGGGTAAGCCTGCCGGGTTTTCCTTTCATTGCGCGCCCTCCTTTCTGCGGGGTAGTAGTATTGTGATTCTGGTAAACTGTGGTAGAATAATGATAAATAAACTTATCTAACCAAGGAGTGAATTGTATGCCACGTGCAAAGTCTACTTATCCGGAAGAATACGGAATTTTGTTTCATCGTATCGCCTGGTTGAAGAGCTACTCTGCCGACTTACTGCATGATGCTAAGAGCATCTACCAAACCCAACTTGTGAGATTTGAAGATTGGCTCAGTGCCGAGGATACGTCTGAAATGTCGGACAGGATCAAAGCCTTGTCAGGTTTGAATATTAAAATAGCAAATGAGCGCAGGGCATACATTGTTTGCGGTGATACTTTTTTCAGACTTGTAATGTATAGCTTGGATGAAGCTGTTTTTGATAACTTGCTGTCTACTTATAGATTTTTAAGCACAGTGGGAGATGCCAATCTAGAGTACGTCAGCCCTGAATACAGAAGCGGCCTGTTCCTATTTAAAGGGAAAGAGTTGGTGCTCCATGCAGAACTAAGTGCAGGCCAGACCGCAACATTAATCGCGGTATTCCACAAGGAAAATCTAATCAACTTTTCGGGAGCAAGATACGATTATTACGGAAAGCCGAGAGCTGAGGCTAAAAGGTCGTTGACATCCAACTGATGGGAAACGCCAAAATTTGTGTTGGTTCTCCGGGCTTTAATGTGACCTCGTCACCGAGCTTGACGTTAATCGACATTGCCGATGTCCTGCGTATAAGCTCCTCTACCATTTCCTCTATTGTCATCGTCTTGATATTTCGGATACCCACCTCACGGGCGGATTTGAATTTGCGGTGATGTTTCTCACCCGGAAGATAACCTGCAAGAAGGTATTCTAACTCGTACGGGGCCGCCTGATTGTTAGGCGATTCTTTCGCGCTGCCTTCACCCCGGCGACGGCGTTCAGCGCGCTTGTCCACCGGCTGGTGAGGGTCTTCATGCACAGCCGGGAAAAAGCCCAGGTCATCCATGACCCCCAGCAGTTTGTCGGTATAACCGATGACTCCCTCATAGCAGAGCCAGCCGTTTAAAAGCTCGCGCGCCGTATACTGGTTGAGAGCATCTTCAATACTGGCAAAGTTTTCGCCTAAATCCTCGTTGATAATATCTAAAAGCGTCATGCTGCTTACCTTCCTTTCACAGTTTCGTCAGTCAACAAAAGTGTTTCTGTCTAAATCGAAAATGCCGAATTCTTCACCGTTTACCCAAAGGCCATATCTCCTGTACCCTACCTCTTCAATACTGATCTTCCCTTTAATTCCTAAAGCCTTTAGTGCGGCTCTTATCTTTTCCATCTGCTGTTCCTTCCTTTCTGCCCTTTAACCGAGCGTCGCCGGGATGACTTTGACCCGGTCGGTGTGCTTATGTAAAACGATGAGCTCCCCGTCCGGCTTCTGCCGGATGACCAGCCAGTTCTCCGGCGAGAGACCGGCTTGTCCAAACCTGATCTTTTGCTTGCGTGTTGGCCGTTTTCCGTGCCGCATAAAATCATCTCCTTAATATTCCAATTCCCTTGCTTTTGTGATATGCTTGATATAGTTTTATATCTATTTTAATTATAATCTCCGTTCGGCTACAAGTCAATAGATAATCGGAGATTTATTGGGAGTGATTGTATGCCTTTAGTAGACCGACTTGAATCTATCGTAAAAGAACGAGGGTCTAATTTTAAGCGTGTAGAACGCGAATGCGGGCTTGGCAATGGCACAATGAAGCGCTGGGAGACTCAGAGCCCAAGATTAGACAAGCTAATTAAAGTCGCCGAATATCTACACGTATCGCTCGACTTGCTGGTTTTCGGCCGTAGTGAATCGGAGACTTTTAAGGCGAATGAGAAAGCTGAGGTATCTGCAAGTTCTCGCTTTCAGATATCTTGCGATGGTATTCCTCTCACCGAAAATGAAGCCGACCTAGTGGCCATGTATCGTTTACTGGACGCACCTGATAGAAAGACGGTTTTTGATATAACGAAACTCAAGTATCAACAAAAGACGGGGGAAGAGATATCCATTTATTCAACATACTTCGACGAGAACGAGATGCAAAAAAGCGCCCCCGATGACAATGATAATACCGCCAGCGGAACCGCTTAATTTTTTATGCTTTCATGATTTAGTTTTATATCTTTTTTGTCCCATTGATTGAAGATAAGATATGTACATCCGCAAGCCCGTAAACCCGCATAGATACGGCAATGGGACACCAAAACAGCTTTTTGAAATTTTGTCCCTTTGTTTTTTTGCTTTGTTGCGCCTTTTTGTGGGGCAACCTCTGCGCGCCCGCACGCCCTCAGTAACGGGCTATAACGCCCCGCCGCACGGCGCTCACCGCTTAAACATGCGCTTTTTAAGCTTTGGCGGCGTTGGTCTTCTCACGCGCTAACGCGCCGTTCGCACGTTTTCGCCCTAGACAGGCGCATCCTGTTCTGCTATACTTTGTCTTGAGCCGCGAGGCCGCCCTCTTTTGTCTGCTGTTTGACTTCCGGGGCGTGCTAAGCGGCTTGGCCTTTTTCTAAAAAACGGCTTTTCGGCGCGGGTTTTCGCTGCGTTTCCGCTCGCGCCGGTGCTTGCCGCATAAACAAAAAAAGGGTGCCGCGTAAAGCAGCACCTTTTTTAACAGGTTATTTGTCAAAGCGGCGTGGTTTCGGGGGGCTGTTTCCCGCACAATCCCGCATAAACAGCGGGTTTTTCCCGTTTGTTCCCGCCCCGTCCCGGTCTATCCCGCGTTGTCATTTATCTTGGTAACGTACAGTAATAGCCCAGGCCTTCCCACAGCTTTAAAAGCTGCGCTTCGTCCATTTCAGCCAGAGCCCTGATGGTTGGAACCTGCGCCAAAAACCGGATGTAGTAGGGGATGACGGTATCCACCTGTGTTTGTTGGAGCATGATTTCCGATACCCATACACGGTAAGGATCGGTATTTTCCCGCCAGGGCAATGTGCGGGCATTTTGACTGTACCAGGTTAAGAGCGGCGTTGCAATACCCTTTAAAGTGTTGTCGCTTTCTGTTTCCAATGCGTTCACCCGTTATGTGTTATTTCACTGTGCCGCGGCACAGTGCCTGTTTATTAGGGTCAAACCAATTCCCAGGCGGTTTGACCCTAAAATGCAATAGAAAAAGAGCGCTCCGCAGAGGAGCGCTCTTCATAATGTCGTAAATGTTTATCTTCTGTTGGAGAAGCACTCGCTGCAATATACAGGGCGGTCATCTCTGGGCTGGAAAGGAACCTTGCAGGGAGCTCCGCACTCGGCGCAAACAGCGTCGTACATTTCACGGGGCGCTCTTTCAGAAGAACGGCCGCTGGATGCCTTGCGTGCATCGCGGCAGGCCTTGCAGCGCTGCGGCTCATTGGTGAAACCTTTTTCGGCGTAGAAAGCCTGCTCATTGGCTGTGAATACGAACTCGGAACCGCAATCTTTGCAAGTGATAATTTTGTCGTTGTACATTTGAATACCTCTAATCTAAATTCTGGCCTCACCTTATTGTGAAACACTATGGTTAAATATACTAGATAAAAATATATTTGTCAATAGGAAAACGAAGGAATATAAAAATATATTTTCACAAATGAAATCCGGCAAAATTCCTCTATTTGTGACTGAAAATGAACGCTGGCGTGGTCATATACACCCATATTTCGAGCATTTTCGCCATCGGTCTGCCGAATTTCAACGTTGGGTCATTCGTAGCGCAGGGCTTCAATCGGGTCAAGCTTGGCGGCTTTGTTGGCGGGATAATAGCCGAAAAAGATGCCGATCGCCATTGAAAAGCTGACGGCTATCAGAACGATGAATGGCGATGGCCAACCGGGGAAGCCCAATAATGACGAGCCGGTAAGGCCCAGAGCGGTTCCCAGTGCGACGCCGATGACGCCGCCGATGAGGCAGATGATCATCGATTCGACGATAAACTGTATTCGGATGGCACTGTTTTTGGCGCCAAGCGCCTTGCGTGTGCCAATTTCGCGGGTGCGTTCAGTCACCGATACCAGCATAATGTTCATGACGCCGATGCCGCCGACCAGCAGCGAGATACCGGCAATGATGCTGATGGCGATGCTCATGGTGCTCATCATGCTGGTCATCTGCCCGATCATGCTGTCCATGCTTTCCGCCCTGACGCTGACGTATTTGTTATTGCGATAAAAATGTTCGTTAAAATACTTGGCTGTTTGTTCGGCGAGAAGCTTGGAATCGGCCACCTTGTCGCTGCCTTTAATCTGCAGGCCATAGTGGCGCCCCTGCGTACTGCCGGTAATCTGCTTTGCCAGTGTGATGGGGATGTAGACTGTTGAAGTGGTGTCGCCGGCGATACTGCCGATAACGCCTGAAAGCTCAAACTGGTAAACACCCACAACCGTAAAGGTGTAGATGCCCTGATTGAGGCGAATTTTTATTTCTTTGCCCAGCGATTGCTGTGCCGACGTACCGGGAAAGAGCTTTTCTACAAAACGGTCGGAGATGACGGCGGCGTATTTCATGCCGCCAACTTCGCGCTCGCTTAAAAAATGCCCCGCAATAATCGGGATATTCTGAATCTTCAGTGCGTCGGTATTGGTGCCGACAACATCACCGTTCGCCTGATTGCGCCCGTTCATGGCCTGCCCGGTGCCGACCCCGCTGGAGACAGCCCACGCCGATACCTTGCCGGAAAAGGTCTCCAGATAAGCGTCGATCATCTGGTCTGAAAGCAGATCATCATCTTCCCATTCATGGGAATAATCGGTGTTGCCATACTCATCGGGCTTATCCTGCAGATACAGCTGAATGGAATTGGCGCCCAGGTCGTTGAGCAGGCTGGTGACAGAACCCGTCATAGCCTGGCCGACCGTGACGATGGCAATAACCGAGGAAATGCCGATGATGATGCCCAGCATCGTCAGCAGCGCACGCATCTTGTTGGCGATTAATCCGTTGATGGCGAGGCGTATATTTTCCAGAAGCATCATGTCAAACCGCCCCCTGTTCGTTTTTGATGACTCTGCCGTCTGAGAGCGTGATAATGCGCTGTGTCTCGGCGGCAAGTTCGGGGTTGTGGGTGATGAGCACGATGGTTTTGCCCTGCTCGCGGTGCAGCCGGTGGAATATGTCCATCACAAGCCGCCCGGTTGAGGAATCCAGCGCGCCGGTCGGTTCATCGGCCAGGATGATGGCCGGGTCGTTTGCCATGGCGCGTGCAATGGCGACACGCTGCTTTTGCCCGCCCGAAAGCTCGCTTGGCATGTGTTTTGTTCTGTCGCTCATCTCCACCTGCGCCAGGAGCTCCCTGGCGCGGGCAAGGCGTTTTGCACGCGGCATGCCGGCGTAGAGCATCGGCAGTTCAACATTGGAAAGCGCGCTCGTGCGGGGGACGAGGTTGAAGGTTTGAAACACAAAACCGATCTTTCGGTTGCGAATCTCTGAAAGCCGGTCGTCCGGCACGTCCCGCATGGGCACGCCGTCAAGGTTATAGCTGCCCTCGGTGGGGCGGTCGAGCGCGCCGATAATATTCATCAGCGTTGATTTTCCCGAGCCGGAAGCGCCGACAATTGAGATAAACTCCCCCTTGTGCACCGTGAGGTCAATGTTTTTTAAGATGGTCAGTTCATTGGGCTGCCCTATGTAAAAGCGCTTGATGATGCCCTGCATGTCGATGATAATGTTCTGTTTCTGCTCCATCATGCATTCTCCGCACCGCCCGGCGTGAGGCGGATAGCTTCCCCGGGCGCCACGCTGCCGGGGTCTGTGATGATAAGGTCGCCCGCGGATAACCCTTCGGCTGAGACTTCAATCGCGAAATCAGTTTCCATACCGGTTTCAACCGGCACCGCTTGCGCGGTGTAGTTGCCCTTTTCGTCGGCGCGCGCGACATAGACGATATCGTCGCCGTTTTCACCGGTGGTTACAGCGTCGTAAGGAACCGAGAGCACCGCATCCTTCTTTTCCAGAATAATGTTCAACCGCACATTCATGCCGATGCGCAGCGCACTGTTCGCCGCGGGCAGCGACACATCGGTTTCAAACTCAACGGTGCCGCCATTTTTTGCGGCGGTGCTGCCGTCGGCATTTTTTTCGGCAGCGGGCGCAATGCGCAGCACCTCGCCGGTGAATTCACGGTCGCCGGTGGCATCGCTTTTGATAACGGCCGGCATACCCTCGCGCAGTGCTGCGACGTCATACTCGCGAATCGATGTTTTAACGATGAGCTGCTCGGTATCTTCAATAACAAACAGCAGGCCGTTTCCGGGCATACCCTCGAGCGCATATACCGCGGTGACAGTTCCGGTGATGGGGGAGCGCACCGTAGAATCGGACAGCGACTGCTGGAGCTTTTCCAGCGCCAAACGCTGTTCCGTCGTATCGGCCGAAATGGTGTTGAGTGCGATGGCGTTTTTAAGTTCCACAAGTCGGCGGGTAGCGGTTCGCTCCACCAGTTCCTTGTTTTCAAGCGCGTCGTTATATTTTAAGCGCGCAAGACGGTATTCCTTGCTGTAGACCGAGATGTCGTCGCCATATTCGTCGTTGGCATCATCCCACTCTTCAAAAGCAGCGTCGTAGACGGTTTCTTTTTCCTGCATATCGGCATAGGCCTCCGATATGCCTTCGCCGGTTTTCAGTGCGGTGTTATAATCTTTTTTCGCACGGGAAAGCTCAACACGCGCCAGGTTGAGCGCGCGTTCAAGCTTGTTCATCAGTTCGTCGGCATACTCCTGCTCATCCTTATGCTCGTCGAGTGCCCGCCGCGCGTCGGTGTATTCACGCTGGGCATAGTTAAGCGACTGCTGGGCGCTGATCAGCTCGGCATATTGATCGGTTTGCAGGTCGTCGAGCAGATTCTGGTAATCCGCCTGGCTTTCGGAGAGGGTAAGCTCGGCTTTTTTGACAGTGTTGTTGAGGGTTGTCTCCTGTATTTGGATGGACCGTTCCAGATCGGTGGTATCCAGCTGACAGAGGATATCCCCCGCAACAATCTTATCGCCTGCTTTAACGTGGACGGCCGTTACCAGCCCGGTTTCAGTTGAATAAATGCGGGAGGCGGTGTCGCTTTCAACCGTGCCGTTGAGGGTGATGCGGTTTTCCAGACTTCCTTTGGCAACAGGGCTGGTCGACACAAGGGGCCTTAAATCTTGGGGCAAAAACAGCTTGAGCGCCAACGCGGCAGCCAGCAGCACGATGACCCCAACAATCCAAATTTTCTTTTTGGGATTCTTTTTGGTAAAGTGTGCAATTTCCTTGCTTTTATCCGTTTGAGAGGCGGTGTTTTGCGGCATAACACTGACGGACGAAGCCTGTTTATTTTCTAACATGTTGTTTTCCTTTCCAGTGGCAATAGAGTATATGTGTACTAAATCACATAGTACACATAGGATAGCATTTTTTTGTTTTATTTGCAAGACAACGTGCGCATTTTGTTAAAAATGAAGGCTTCCAAAAAGCGTGATACTTTTTGGAAGCCCATGGCAGGGATGATTTGGATTTGGTTAAAGCTGTGGTTCGGCAGCGACCAGTGTCCAGGGGTTGATATAAACATCAAACACCGAAGCGCCCCAGTGCAAATGCGGCCCAGTGGAAAAACCGGTGGTGCCCACCGTGCCGATAATCTGCCCCTTTTTGACTGTGTCACCGGTTTTTACATCCAGTGAATCCATGTGATAGTACCAGGTTTTCAGGCCCAGCCCATGCTCAATACAGACCGTATTGCCGGTAAGCGCTATTTTTTCGGCAAAAAGCACTTTGCCGCTGTTGGCGGCTTTAACCGGTGTTCCGCGCTCCGCGGCGATATCGACGCCGCTGTGCCGGTCGGACGGGACGCCGTTGACGGTGCGCAGCATGCCGAATTCCGTGGTGATTTCGCCTTCCACCGGTTGGATAAAGCTGCCCTCCCACAGTGGGGCGGGTTCAAACAGCGCTTTTTTGGGCTGCACCTTGGCAAAATATTCGTCGTTTGCCGCAGTGTTGTCCACCGTCTCGGAGGTGATGGATTCATCCACCGTTAAATTTTGGGTTTGCCATTCCTTCGAGAGCAGGTTGATGTTAAATGCCTCATTATAGCCGCCGCCCTCCGCCGTGAGCATGTATTCCCCCGGTTCGTAAGTGTATTTAACCGGGAGCAGCGCCGTCAGGTGACCGTCCGCTTTAAAAAACTGCGGCGGTTTTCCAAACGGGTTCTGAATGGTGATGTTTTCCGGGTCATCAATGCCGTAGGCGGTCAGCACCAGATATTCGCCAGGGTAGACATTTGTGTTTGAAATTTCAAAGCCCGCTTTGGCAAACAGGTCGTTTTGCGGAATTTGGGAGGAATCGGAAATATCGCCACTGGCCGTTCCCTCGGAAGCGTTGGGCGGCTCTATGGACACGCTCACCGACATGGGCGGTTTTGAAAGGGATTCGACGGGCTTTTGCCTGTCGAGCAAGATCATGCACAGCCATACACTCACATAGGAGAGCAAAAGGAACAGCGCGGCCGCAGAAAGTAAATATTTAAGCTTCATTTTGTCTTCCAATCCGCCGCCGTGCGCCGGCATGAATTTTTACGGCTCTGTGTGACCGCGCACAGGTTATACGGTCGGCCGGTCAGCTGCAATAACGCTTGTGCAGCTCGGTGAATATTTTCAGATGGAATTCCTCGTCCATTACAATTCGTTTTAAAAGCGCACGCACACCCTCGTCATCCATATAGTTGATGATGCTTTTGTGCTCTTCGACGGCAGCTTTTTCGGCCTCTATATCCGCTTTGAGCGCGTCACCAAGTATTTTGGAATAAGTTACAATAGCAGGCTGCGCCGTCCACCAGCTGCCGGAATTTGCGTTGGGTGAAGACCGGTAAAAATATTTGGGGTCGCCGCCGAGGGACATCAGCAACTCGCCCAGCAGCCGGAGGTGCCGCATTTTGCACTGGGCAATGGCAATCAGCATTTCCCGCAGGTCATCGCCACATTCTCCAAAGCGAATAGCCTGATAGAGGTAGGTCATCATTGCGGTCAGGGCCGATTCACGTCCGGCAAAGCTGTTGCGAATGATGCGGGCATAGCGGTCATTTTCAGCGCTGGCCTTTGCCTGCGGGTAGGGGAGCGGCAGGCAAAGGCCATTGACATAGGGCGACTGCCCGGGGGTGCCACCGTTTTCAATCGCTGAGGCGGCGGCTTCGGCGGCCTCGCCCCCCGGCGGCGTAACCTGTAAAAGAGGCGACAGCGGCGGCTTTTCCACGGTCTCGTTGCTTTGCGGGGTCATGATGCTGTCGGGGTCCAGCGGCAGTGCCGCCCCCTGCCGGCAGGATTGAAAATTACAGTTTTGCATTGCGGCAAGCTCCTTTCATCCGGCGGCAGTAATCGCCGCGGGCTGTTTGTAAAATCCTATGCTGCAATGCGGATAAACAATGCCTGTGAATGGCGCTGTGATTGAAAAGATATTCATTTTGTGCTATGGTGTAAATGGTTAAATAATGGTTTCCAGGTCGGCCTGCACTTTGCGGTTGATCAGCATTTGTGCCAATATCGCCTGAAGGTTGTCGGTCGTCAATGAAAAGAGATTAATCAGTGTCTCCACTTCGTACTGGCTGCGCCCCTGGGTTAGGGTGAGCGCCAGGGTGACCGAGGCCAGCAGAACGTCCTGGGGGTAGGCCACCACATTTTGGCCTGCGCAGGAATTCGACTTTGAATGGGCTTTGTTCGCCTGCTGTGCGCCGCCCTGCCCATTCTCCTGTGCCTTTGAATTTGAGGCTGCGTCACTCATTTTGCTCACCACGCTTTAATACCATTATAGGTTATTTGAAATTAAAATATGACGAGCTTAAACGCCTGAAGCGGCAGTTTCCTTATTGCAGTCGCGCGGCAGAAAGAAATTTTTTAAAGGAGAAAACAGATGGAGAAAATAGCGAGCTTTTGTATAAATCATGATACGCTGACGCCCGGAATATATACCTCCCGCATTGATTTTGGCGATATTATTACCTATGATATCCGCTACCATTTCCCCAACGCGGGCAGCTATTTAAGCCCGCAGGCGGCGCATTCCATTGAGCACATCTTTGCCACGTGGGTGCGTTCGAGCGGCGTTGGCAGCCAGGTGGTTTATTTTGGGCCGATGGGTTGCCTGACCGGCTTTTATTTAATTTTAAAGAGCGTTCCGCCCGCAGAGGCGGTTTTGGTTATTTCCGAGGGAATGCGGTTTGTCCGTGACTACGAAGGGGAAATACCGGGCGCGTTGAAGGTTGAGTGCGGCAATTATCAGCTGCACGACCTTGAGGCAGCCAAAGAAGAGGCGGCGGCTTTTTGCAAAGCGATTGAAGGATGGAATGAAGCGCGATTAGCATACCCGAAGTAATACGGATAAAATGACGGATAATATCGGCACGTTTTTAAAAACCTGTATTCCGAGCAGCTTTAACACAGCACAGCAAAATGTGCCGTCAAGACGGTCGGTCTGAACTGTGAATACAGGTTTTGGGTTAACCGGCTACGGTATAAACAACATACCTATAAAATTGAGACTGCCTTGGCAGTCTCAATTTTTATCACGCAAAAGGGTTGCCGCTGCCGATGATGCAATTTCGATCATCCCAATAACATTCTCTAATTCAGTTTTGCCAGATGCTCGGCGATCAGCGCAATCGCTTCTGTGGTGCCGTCAATACCCATGCGTACGGTATCGACGGAAAGGTGGTAATTTTCGGTTGCCCCCCACTTTTCGCCGGTGAAGTGGGTATAGTAAACCGAACGTTTTTTATCGGTTTTGGTGATAACATCCTTCGCTTTAAACGGGTCGACGCCATAGCTGCCGACAGCGTATTCAACCCGTCGGTCGAGCGGGGCGTGTAAAAACACCGAGAAGCAGTTTGGAAAGTCACGCAGTATGTAATCGGCACAGCGGCCAATAATAATGCAGGGTCCCTCGTTGGCCACTTTTTTGATGATATCCGACTGGATGAGAAAAACCTGGTCGCCCAGCGGCATATTGAAGGTGCCGGTGGTGGAGCCGTACATAGACAGAGAGAACAAAAGGCTGTTTGAGGCGTTTTGGTCGGCATTTTTAAAAATTTCCGGTGCAAATCCGCTTTCTTGCGCCGCCATTGTAATAAGCTCATTATCATAATAGGGGATACCAAGCTTTTTGGAGAGGGAAAGTCCAATATCGCGGCCGCCGCTGCCGTATTGCCGGCTTATTGTAATAACGGGATATGGCTTCATTGTGTGAAGGCCTCCTTTTGCATTTAGCAAAATCATAATCATAGACGATATTTACAGAATACAATCAATGTGTTAGAATGTCAAATACTGTGTGGCGAAGATAAACCGTTGCGCCAAATTTTTCGTATAGCTCCGTTGAATTTATCAAAAAGGCAAGGTAATTAAATTGGAAAACAGAAAAGAAAATAAAATGGGAGTACTCCCAATCCCAAAGCTGCTTGTTTCTATGTCGGTGCCCATCATGGCCTCGATGATGATACAGGCGCTTTATAATGTTGTAGACAGTATTTTTGTGGCAAAAATAGGCGAAGATGCGCTTACGGCGGTTTCGCTTGCTTTTCCGGTTCAGGTGATGATGATTGCTGTTGCAGTCGGTACGGCCATTGGCATCAATGCGCTTCTGGCGCGCAGACTGGGTGAAAAAAACTATGCGGAAGCGAATTTGGTCACTTCCAACGGCATCTTTTTGTCCATAGTCAACACGCTGGCGTTTGCCATATTCGGTATGTTTGGTTTAAAGACCTTTTTTGCGGCGTTTGTTCAACCGGGCGCCGTTATGGAAATGGGCATGGCCTACACCTCCATTGTGTCAATTGCCTCCTTTGGCGTGTTTTTGGGCATCACAGGGGAGCGGCTGCTACAGGCAACCGGCATCACAATTTACAGTATGTACGCCCAGATGGCGGGCGCCATCACCAATATCATTCTGGACCCCATTCTGATATTCGGTTTGCTCGGTGCGCCTGAAATGGGCGTGGCGGGCGCTGCGGTGGCCACTGTGGCGGGCCAGATAGTCTCACTGATACTGGTTACAACTTTCAATATTACAAAAAACCACGAGATCAGTCTTTCGATGAAAAATTTCCGCCCGAACCGGTGCATCATTGCCGAAATATACAGGGTGGGTTTGCCGTCCATCTTTATGCAGACCATTGGCGCGGTGATGACCTTTGGCATGAACAAAATACTTATTATGTTTTCAGCGACGGCAGTCTCGGTGTTTGGCATTTATTTCAAGCTCCAAAGCTTTGTGTTTATGCCGGTGTTTGGCCTGACAAGCGGCATGATACCAATTGTGGGGTTTAATTATGGCGCACGCAACCGGGAACGCATTATGCAAACCGTTAAGCTGGCCAGTCTGATGGCGCTGGCCATTGCCGCAGGGGGCCTGGCAATTTTTCAGATTTTCCCCGCACAAATATTGGCCACGCTTTTTGATGCCTCCGATACCATGCTGGCCATTGGGGTACCCGCGTTGCGGATTATCAGTCTGCACTTTTTGCTTGCGGCGATTTCCATCATTCTTTCAAGCGCGTTCCAGGCGCTTGGAAAAGGCGTATACAGCCTTTTGATGTCCGCCTGCCGCCAGCTTGTCGTGCTGCTGCCAACAGCTTATCTCCTGGGGAAATTCGTTTCGCTGAATGCGGTCTGGTTTTGCTTTCCGATTGCGGAGGTTGCCGCCGTGACCATGGCGCTTGTGCTGTATAAAGGCTTGTACGAAAAAGAGATAAAATTCCTGTGATGCAGAAGCGTAAAAAAGCGACTGCGTGCTTGCAGTCGCATCAGCTTATCAAAAAATCCATTTCAAAGAAAAAGTTGCACAAACGAAAAGTTTTGGTCGCGCTTTTTCAAAAGCGCGCAGGGCTTGGGGCAGCGCCCCAAAGTGTCCTACTTCGGTAAGAAGCGCAGGAGAGAGCGCAAACAGTCCAGTGGACTGTTTTGCGGGGAGAACCCTCGCCAAGGATTCTCCCATGTCGCGATAAGCGGCATAATTTCTAAGCCTCTATCACTTTATTGACAGCCTGAAGCGACTGCGTGCTTGCAGTCGCTTTTTATCAGGCTGTGAACGCATTTATGCTGCTGGTTTGCCGCGCGGCGGTTATGGCGGCAGTGACCGACTGGGGAATAGGTGCAATTTCAAACGAAGGCTTTGCGACAAAGAAGCCCTGTACGTATTGCACGCCGCCCGCGATGACCGTTTTAAGCTCTTCCTCCGTTTCAATTCCCTCAGCCAGAACAGCGACCTGGTGTTTTCTGGCGGTAGAAACGATGTTTTTAAGGATGATCTGACGGTTTTTGTCTTTGTCAATGCCGCAAATCAGCGAAATATCCAGCTTGATCAGCTTGGGCGCAATATATTGCAGCATTGCCTCGTTGCTGTAGCTTGTGCCGTAATCGTCAACTGCCAAAAAGCTTCCCCACCGCTTTATAATTTCCTTTTTCATGTGGATGCAGTCCTGATTATCCCGACCGCCGGCTGTTAGCTCTATGACAATGCGGTGCAGGTGGGGTGCAAATTGCCGCTCAAAGGCCAGGAGATCCGAGTAGGTCAAAATCTGGTTGCTGATGGAGTTAATAAAGACTTTTTCTTCTTTTCCGATGGCCTGCTGTTCAATCAGGGACACAAAGGTTTCCAAACCGCCATACAGCGAAAGCCGTTCCAGGTGATAAAGCTTGGAGTGAACCTGCGCCATGTGGAACACATCATAGGGGGAATAGTCGCCGGTTATCTGCGGACGCATCAACATTTCGTAGCCGAATACCTTGCCGGTTCTGACAGAAAGGATCGGTTGAAGCGCAAATTTAAGCAGCGGCTTGTCAATGAGCACCATAATGGTTTCATAGCCGTCCAGCGCACGGGTGGATTCATGGTATAGCGCAGGGTCGAACTCCCGGAAGCTGCCTTTGACGTCGTGCTTGACGTTATACATGGCAAAATCGGCAAAACGCAGGAGTTCATCGCCCGAAACGGTGTCGCTGGGATACCACGCCAGACCGCTTGAAACGTCAATCGGGCACGAACTGCCGTCGGGCAGCATCAGCTGTTTTTGCCTGATGACAGCGCGCGTTTCCGCCAGAATTTTTCTTATTTCCGCCTTTGAGGAATAACCATATAGAAGCGTATAAAATTCGTCGCCCGAGCGTCTGGCCACCAGTGCGCTATGCCGGGCACATTCCTCAAGGCACTGTGCGAAGGCGATAATGTAGCTGTCGCCAAAATCATGTCCGAAGTTATCGTTGATTTTTTTCAGATTGTCCAGATCCCACATCACCAGCGCGGCCGTCTGCATATTTTGCAGGTGGAGCAGACGGGTCATCTGCGCGCGAAACGCACGCAGATTATAGAGGTTTGTCAACGAATCATAGTCCCGTTCATATTCCATCTTCTGCTTGGACAGAACATGGTCGGTTATGTCGGAGACGGTCCCCAGAATTTTCCCATTCTGTTCTGCGATGTTAACCTGCATCCAGTGCGCTCTGCCGTCGCAGTCAAAAAGCTGAAATGTCATTTCGCTTTTTTCAAAAATATGGGGGCTTAGCAACAGCATGCGCTTTTCAAAATCGTTGCGGTCCAGATAGAGATAATCCTTATCGGGACGCTCCAGCCAGCCGAGGATGCTGCACAGGTTGCTGGAGCAGAACACACGGCTGTGGCTGAGGTCGTATTCGAATACGCCGACCGAAATCTGAGTCATGGCGAAAATTTTTGCGATTTTTTCGGAGGCGCTTGCAACAGCGTAGCTGAGGGATTCAATTGACGTTGCCAGCTCGTCCAGCTCAACAATATTTGTCTTTTTAAGGAAAATGGGGCCGGTGGGGTCGCTGAGCTTGAGGCTTTTTACCAGGGAATTGATCGGGCCGGTGACCAGCTGGCCGATAATCAACATCCCGACCATGCCTAAAAGCAGTGAAAGGAAGAAGGAAACTTGCGCAAGCGTGGTGATTTTATTGGAGAACTGCAACAGATCGTCGCGCTCAACCATGCCGATGACCACCCACTGGTTCTGGTAAAAAGGCGTGTTGACCTTGTATAACTCAAACGGGAAAATCGCGCCGAGCACCTGCTCGTCACTGCTGTTGCGAATGACGTAGACATTGTTATACGCCGTATTGGTCACCGCGATTAGATCGGCGTTACCAAGGCGATATTTGAATAACGGCCCGCTGGTTGTCACCCTGCGGTAGGATTTTCCACCGTCTGAGGAGACACCCAGAAAATACGAAGCGTTATGACTGCTACTCAGATTGCTGTAGCGCATTTTCGAGACGAGCTGGCTCTCGGATATTTCCACGCCCAACACACCGATAACAGAACCGTCCAACGCAATAAGCGGCATGGAATAGGTGATGACGCCGATATCGTTTTCGCTCAGTGAAAAGCGTTCGCTCCAATACCCGAAATCGGCGCTCTGCCCCCCGGCGTGCGCTTTGGCGGCCTTGAGCGGCGCGAAAAAGAACTGCGATTCCGCAGCCGCTTCATCAGAAAAGCTGAAGTCGGCCGACCAGTAGCGGTCCAACGCAATGCCAAGGTTTTTGGAGAGCTCCGGCATACCGCGTTCCATCAAAAGATCGCCGTTATCGGGGGAATTGCCGAGATTGTCAAACTGGCGGATGTAAAACCCGGCGCGCGAAATGGCGCCCTGTGCCGCCGTATCGACAGCGGGCCCGTCCAACACCAGAAAAACCCCGTTTGCCATATTGCGGTGCAGCATCGAGACCATATCCTCTGAGATATCCGCAATAATTTGGCGGTTAAGCGCTGGTGAGACGGCAATATCCGCAATTTCGGCATTGTTGGCCGCAAGCGAATCATAAATGCTTTTCAGCAGGAATTCCCGGTCGCCGTCAATGGCCATGCATTTGTGCAAAACATCATTTTGGATATCCTGTTGGCGGTTTAACACCTTTTCGCTGAAAATATCATAGGCGTTAGCCTCAACGCGGCCAACAACGTTATACTGCCAAAATATCAGGGCATATAAAATGGTTTGCACAAAAATCACCATCATTCCGGGCAGCATGATGCGTGAAAGGATGGAGCTTTTGCCGGATGCAGATTTTTTATCAATTTTCTCAGGCATTCATACTCCACCTTTAATTTGCACCAAAGCGGATGCTGCTCAGGTGCCGGTCATCTTTATTCATTGCCCGCATCGCGCAGCGCGCGCTCAAAGCCCGAGAGCCACCGCTCAAAATGCTTGTCGTCCAGAAAAGGCTTCAAGGCGTCCTGACGGTCAACACCGGATTTTAGAAGGGCGTTTATTTCGGCCAAATCTTTAGTGGCCTGCGTTTGCATCGCGTCATCTACAATGCTTCGGCAGGCATAGCTGTTTTGAAAAACGGCATTGGTACAAAAACGATAGCGGCCGGACATATTCATGCCGGTGGTCAGGGTATCTTCTACGATTGGCAACAGCGTCAGCTTTTCTTTTGCGATTGTCGCATGTAGCAGGTTATTGCTGTTTGTGGCCTTTTGTACCGGCAGATAACCGGTGCGGGCTGAAAAGCGAATGTTCTGCTGCGGTTCGGCGAACCATTCTAAGAAGGTTACCGCTGCCTGTTCGGTATGCTGGTCCGATTTTGAGACTGCCATTCCGGCGCCCTGCTGAACTGCGTAGCCTTCACAGCCTTTAAAGTTGGGCAGCGGAAATACTTTTGCCGTAATCGGGTAACTGCTGCCGTCCGGCCGGGTGACGGCGGTCGGGAAATAAGAACAGCCGCTTGAAGAGCCGACAAGGGCAATAATATCACCGGTTTTGGCGTCGTCACTTCTAAAACGGCCAAACGAGGCAAAATACCCGCTGATATAAGGTGCATAATAAGAATCCCACAGGCGGCGCATGGCGCTGTTGTTAATATTAACAGACACCTTGCCGTCCTGAACCTGAATAAGCGGTTCGCCAAGCTGTGCGCAACCGACGAATATGTAATTGGCCAGCGAATCCCGACCAAAAAACGCTTTGCCGTCATTCGGCGTTTCGGTCAGCGCGTCGGTATAATCATAGTATTTTTCTGCAATGCCGACGATTCCTTCCCAAGTGGCCAGATCACCTTCGCTGATATCGCACGCGGCAGCGAAGGGCGCAAAATCCGTCATGTTTACCAGCAGCACTTCGGTGGATTTTGCGACCGGAAACAGAAAAATACTGTTCGCTCCGGCAAAGCTGCCTTCTGAAAGGTACGCTTCAATATAATTGGATTGCGCTTGCGGGGAGAGATATTCGGCCAGGTTTGCCAGCTGTCCTTCGCCATAGAGCTCATAGGCATAATCGGCATAGGCCGAGAAGATATCAGGCATCGCATCGGCGCCGATTTTATGCTCGGCGGCATCTTTTACAGCATTGCGCAAATTATCGATGCTGCCTTTGCTGTAAGCTTCAATAAAGATTCCCTCATGCGAGCCGATTGTCTCGTTAAATTCAGATACAAGATCAGAAAAGGCCTGAAGCTGAACGCCGTTGTAATAGTGCCAAACAGTGAGCGAAACAGGCGCGGCGGGCTTTTGGGCGGCGCACCCTGTCAGGCTTAAACTCATCAGCAGCGCCGGCAGTAACGGCGGCAGTTTAAATAATCTTCCCATAAGCCAATATCATCTTTCTGACAAACTGTGTCTTCAAAGGGGAGGTCCCTATGGCGAAAATAAACGTTTATAGCCGAGCGAAAAAGAAAAGGGCTGGAAAAGAGCCCCAGCGCAGCTTTTTGGATATTATAGCGCAAAAATTCATACAATTCAACGAAAATGCAAATAAAATAGGCATACATCGGCCTTAAATAAAGATATGTGCCATTTGAATTTTACTCAAATGGCACATATAAAAAGAAGAGGCTATTCAAATTCTTCCTCAAAAAAGATCCGCCACACAAGATAGACCCATGACACGATAAAGATCAATGCCACAAGCGGCGCCAGCTTTTTGAAAAGCCGGGCAAACCATGTGCCGATCATTAAACCCAAAGAAACGAGACAGGTTTTAAAAATTGCCCAGTCCAATACGCTGAATCGCGCGGCACGATGGAGCATAAATGCGATCAGCTCGTTCCATTTTTCGCAGCAAAGCTTATTGAATTCCTTTTGCATTCAAGACACGCTCCTTTTTGTTTTATATTATAAATTATTGACGATTTTCGATGAGATAACTCGCCTCAATATCACATAAGTGAAGTTTAACGGCCAGCGGGTATCGCTCATAAGCCTTGGAAATGGCAAAGCTACCGCCTTTTACCGCTTCGTCAAATCCGCCCATGTGCCAGCGGATCGCCATGGCTTCCGGTGCCTTCAGCCGAAAAAAACGTTCAATCATATAAACCGATTTTTCGCCATGCCCGTAGGGGAAGCTGTCCTCCACCTGATAGAAGGGCTGTTTTTCCCATTGGCCGGTCTGTTCGTTTTTAACATTCCGTGTGGAAACTTTATAATAGTTGACCTTGCATATATCATGCAGCAGCCCGCAGATGGCCAGGCTTTCCACCGGCTCGTCCCCATAGCGCAGCATCAGTTTTGCAACATTGATGCTGTGGCTTAAAAGACCGCCTTCACAGGCCAGATGAAAGCGCGTTGAAGCGGGTGCGTTAAAAAAATCACTTTTGTGCTCCAGAAAATTTAAAAGCTCCCGCGCGCCTTCGCGGTTTATGTACTGGTGGTATAATTGCAAAAATTCCTGTTTCTGATCCATTGGTTTCACCTCTTTGTGGATGTGGGCTGTTTTAAATAGAACAGCAAGATTTTTACAGTGCTCTTCTGTTATGGCAAAAGTCATGCATTAATTATGTGGTGTTGACTTAAAGTACTGCTCAGCGCGACAATGTCTCAAGCGCAAAGCCCGCAAAGGGAATTTGCGCATCCAAAGGCGGTTGCCCAATTAAGGGGCGAGCCGTTGCGCATCAATGCGCCGTATACGGTTATTATACCACAAAAGCGCATTATTTCCAATCGGTATGCTTGACAAGGCGACTAAAGTTGTTATAATCAAAACATATCATTTTAGGGGGATATTAATGAAAATATCAACCAACAGCCGCTATGCGCTCCGTTTATTGGCACGCGTTGCGCAAAAAGCGGGCGAGCGCGTTACAACATCGGCTGCCGCACAGGTTGAAGGTATCTCGGAAAAAATGCTGGAGCGTATTGCCGCCAAACTGACCCGGGAGGGCTTTTTGCGGAGTGTTAAAGGGATAAGGGGCGGTTATGTGCTGGCCCGGCCCGCCGACAGTATCACCGTCTCGCAGGTGTTGCAGGTGATGGAAACGCCTTATTTGCCGCGGCACTGCATCGAGCAGGCTGAAAAAAACTGCAAAATGTCGGGGGAATGTAATATGCTATGGCTTTGGAAACGCGTGGATGAAGCTATCTGTGGCGTAACCGACCACGTGACCATTGCCGACATCATGCGGCAGGATGATTTTTAAAACAGGTTTTTTTATGCTGCCCGTTCACTTTATAAAGCGCAATTACCGCAATTAATACTAAACACTGATTAAATGCAATATCTTAGGGTCAATTTTATGACTGCCGGCGTTATCCTCCTTGACAGGCGCCAGCCCGTTTGCGTCGTCTGCCTTGGCCGGCGCAAAATTTTCTGCACGAATTTTTTTGTGTTTTAGACAGTGTTTGGTACAACAAAGCGCCGCCATGCCCCAAAGGGATTTAGCGGCGCTTTTTGTCGATAATATTGTGCTGCGGCGGTTAAATCAGCATAACGGGATCATTTCCGGCCAGCAGCTCGGTGAGATGTTCACCCATGCCCTTAACCTCATAGCCCAGCTCAGAAAGCTGGCGGGCCACGCCATAGCGCACGGCGCACGCCATGCAGACCAGAATGGGAACACCGAGATTTTGTAAAATTTCAAGTTCGCCCTGAACATCCTCGCTTTCAGCGGCAGCCTGAACCGCGGGGCCCCATAAAATAAGTTCAACATGCTTCCACCAGCCATTTAACAGGCTGTCGCGCGCGTAAAGCAGTGCCATATCAATCGCCGCGCGCTTATCAACGCTGATCCAGACAATTGCAAGTTTTTTCTCATTCATTGAAATCATCCTCAATATCGTGATGCGTCATTTACATTATAGCCGTCAAAATTGAGGATGTTACGCGGCGGCACCGCCCCTGCGCACGGCCATGAGACCGCGCTGCCGGTTTTTTTAAATTAAAATGCGCGCCGGCATGAGAAAAACAGCTGTATTATGGTAAAATAAAAAACGACCGCAGTTTAAATACAAACGGTCGTTTTAAGACATTTATTCTGTGGCTAAAAAAGCAAGCGCTGAACGGACGGCAATCTCAATGCCGACCGGTATTGCGTTCTCGTCAGGCGAAAACCCGCCGTTGTGGATGGGATAAAACGGTTTATCAGGGGACTGAACGCCCAGCCAGAAGAATGCGCAGGGAACCTTTTCGCAGTAGAACGAAAAATCTTCGCCGCCGAGCGCCGACATTTCCGGCACATGGGCGCCGTCCCCCAGAACCTCTTTCATGACGCCATGAACCATTTCAGCCATCTCGGCGTCATTGACGGTTGGGGAGTAGCCTCTGAAATATTCAACGTCGCAGCTGCCGCCCATCGATTCGGCAACGCCTTTGGCGATCTGTTCAATACGTTCGGGCATTTTATTTCGAACCTCGGGGTTCAGGTTGCGGCAGGTGCCCTCGAGTTTGACCTGGTTTGCAATGACATTATAACGGTCGCCGCCGTGAATGGTGCCAATGGAAACGACAGCGGCATCGCGCGGGCTGACCTTTCTGGAAACGATGGTCTGGAGCGCGGTGATAATCTGCGACGCGATTACAATGGCATCAATACCGTCCTCGGGGGCGGAACCATGGCTGCTTTTGCCGTGAACCGTGATATGAAAACGGTCCGAGGAGGCCATCATGGCACCGTTGCGGATGGCGGCGGTGCCGACGGGGTACTGCGGCCAGACGTGCTGGCCGACCATGGCGTCCACATGTGGATTTTCCAGCACGCCGTCGCGGATCATAGGGACGGCGCCGCAATTGAGGACATCCTCTTCAGCGGGCTGGAACACCAGCTTGACACAGCCGGAGAATTCATCTTTCAGCGAAAGCAGCACATGTGCTGCGCCGAGCAGCATGGCGGTGTGCATATCATGCCCGCAGGAATGTGAAACGCCGGCGTTTTGTGACGCAAAAGGCAGGCCGGTTGTTTCCTGTATTGGCAATGCATCAAAATCGGCGCGTAAACCGACACATTTGCCGGGTTTGGCACCGTTTATTATAGCGATGACCCCATTGCCGCCCACACCGGTGGTGGGTTCAAGGCCCATTTTTCGCAGCGTTTCGGCAATAAAAGCAGCTGTGTGAACCTCTTGGTGACTGAGCTCCGGGTTCTGATGTATGTGACGACGATATGCAATAATTTGTTCAGAATAAGAATTTATGATTGTTTTAATGTCCTTCATAAATGTAATACCCCTTTCTTTATATCCATTGTACGGTAAATTGAGCGGTAGGTCAACACAAAAAGCAAGCAAATATGCCAATAAAACGCACTGCAATTTGTCGATGTTTTATAATTTGAAACATCGGCTGCAACAATAGCCGAAAATTAGATGCAACTATTCCGTCATGTTTTCGGGCAAGGTGAACCGATTGCGTTGAAAAAGTTATAGAAATTCCAGTGTATTTTTATAATGCAACTAAAGGCCTTTCGTGGTACAATAGAAAAGAACATGTTAAACTTAGGTTTGTACATTGTAAAAGATTAACAATGCAGTGGACAACTGAAAAAAGCTTTAAGAGGAGCAACATTTATGACCTTCCTTAATCTGATTGCCATGGGTGGCGGTGTCGCGCTCTTTCTGTACGGAATGAGCGTAATGGGCAACGGGCTTGAAAAGATTTCAGGCGGCAAAATGGAAAAGGCGCTTGAAAAACTGACCGGCAATATTTTGTCCAGTGTGGCGCTCGGTGCCGTCGTTACTGCTGTTTTACAAAGCTCATCGGCAACAACCGTTATTGTGGTGGGTCTGGTAAATGCCGGCATCATGCAGCTCCGGCAGGCTGTGGGCGTAATTATGGGCGCCAACATCGGCACGACCGTTACCGCGCAGCTGATACGCCTTTCCGATATCGACAGCAGCAGTCTGGCGCTCCGTTTTTTTAAGCCTTCCACCCTTGCGCCGCTGGCGGCTATGGTGGGCATTGTGATGTATATGGCATCCAAAAAGGCCAAACGCCGTGAGATAGGCCAAATGCTTGTCGGATTTGGCATTTTATTTTCCGGCATGTTTGCAATGGAAGCGGCGGTTTCTCCTCTGAAGGATTCGCCCGCTTTTGTTAACGCGCTGACAGCCATGTCCAACCCCGTTTTGGGTGTGCTGGCGGGGGCGGTTGTGACCGCCATCATTCAAAGCTCCTCAGCGTCGGTCGGTATGCTTCAGGCGATATCCTCCACCGGTGTTCTGCACTTTTCCACGGCCTTCCCCATTATTATGGGCCAGAACATCGGCACTTGTATCACCCCCATTCTTTCTTCAATAGGCGCTTCGAAGAACGCCAAACGTTCCGCGCTGGTTCACCTGTATTTTAATATTATCGGCACGATGACCTTTTTGATTGTAGCCTACGGCCTGAAAGCGATGTTGGGTGCGCCAAGTTTTTGGAATGAGACGATCGGCCGCACCGGCATAGCCAACTTCCACACAGTCTTCAATGTGGTGGTAACAGCATTGCTGCTGCCCTTCTCCCGCGTTTTGGTGCGGTTGGCTTACGCAAGCATCAAAGACCATGGCGAGGGCGAGAAATTTAAAGTTCTTGAGCTGCTCGACGAGCGTTTGCTCAAATCCCCCTCCATTGCGCTCCAGCAGTGCGACCATATGATTACGAAAATGGGCGAATATGCCCAGCAGAATTATTTGGACGGCATTGAACTGCTGGCCAGGTTTGACACGAAGACCGTTGAAAGAATAAACGAGAATGAAAACCTGATTGATAAAATGGAGGACAAGCTGGAGCATTATTTGATCAAGCTTTCGGCCCAACAGGTTTCGGACGATGACAGCCGCGCCATTTCGACGGCGCTGCATATGGTTAAGGATTATGAGCGCATCAGCGACTACTGTACAAACCTGATGGAATGCGCCGAAGAAATGCAGTCGAATAATGTGTCGTTCTCTCAGCAGGCGCTTGATGAGTTGGACGTGTTGATCCGTGCCGTTGATGATGTTCTCACCACGGCTAATCAGGCGCAGCTTTCCGGCAGCAACACGGTTGCCAAGCGGATAGAGCCCCTGGAAGAAACGATTGACGCCATTGTTGAGCGTCTTAAAGATATGCACGTCGAACGCTTGAAGATCGGAGAATGCAATATTCACAGCGGCATTGTTTTTCTTGAAATTCTCACAAACCTTGAGCGTATTGCGGACCACTGTTCCAATATTGGCCTGAGCATCATCGGCAACAAGGATGACCGCGCACGTTATGAATCTCATGAATATATTAAGCGTGCGCACGAAGCGGGAGACTCCGACTATGTGGCAAGCTACCAGGGCTATATGGATAAGTACTACAACGCGATTGTCTCCGACTACAAATGAATAAACGACGCGGGTTAATTTTCTGATGTGCTTTGAGAAAGAACAATCATTTCTACGGCTATTAAAAAGGTGATGACATGAACTATTCAAAACAGCGCGAGCTTATCATTGATGCACTGCGGCATACCACTGAACACCCTACGGCCGAAACGGTTTATCGAACGCTTAAGGGGGATTATCCCCGCCTGAGCCTGGCAACGGTTTATCGCAACCTGAACCAGCTTTGCGAAACCGGCGTCATCAGGAAACTGCACGTTGCAGATTCTCCGGACCGTTTTGATGGGAACATAGAACCCCACTATCATTTGTGCTGCAAGGCCTGCAAAAGAGTCCTTGATATCCATGTACCCCAAGAGTATTGGCGGGTTTTGGTCTCGAACAGTGAAGGGCACAACATAGAAGGGTGCGATGTTATTTTTTACGGCACCTGTTCCCAGTGCCTTGAAGAAAATCAGGCGTAAAGCAGCGCGGCGCCAACCGCCGGATCAGGCTTTAAAAAGTCCTGGGCCTGTTTTTTTGGTGATAGTCGTGCATCTGAAAACGTATGGCGGTATTTGATTAAAATTGCATGCAGGCAATGGCTTGTATGCAATTTTTCGTATTGCCATAATCTGCTATATTTTGCTTGTTGGTTTTTGTGGAATTTTCACTTTTTTTTCACGCTTTTGTGCTATAATAAAATATCATAACAGTTCTGCGCGGCGAGATCGTTTCGGCGACACCCGACTTTTGGCCGCTGCCGTGCAGATGGAATATACAGGGGTGAACCGATGAAATTTTTGGCAGGACTGCTATCGGCTTTATTGACGTCGGCCATGCTGGCGCAACTTTGCACCGCAGCCGGGCCCCCGGCCGTCAACTCTGAAACCTATGTGGTCATGGATGTTAAAACCGGCCAGGTGCTTGCCGCCAAGGGCGCGCATACCCAAATGTATCCCGCCAGTATTACCAAGATTATGACCTGTGCCCTGACACTGGCGCATGGTTCGCCACAGGATGTACATACCATGAGCTACGAGGCGACGCACTCGATTGGCTATGGCACCACCCACATTGCGCTGACCGAGGGCGAGCAGGTTTCGGTTGAGGCGCTGTTGAACGCCACCATGATAGAATCGGCGAATGACGCGGCCAACGGCCTGGCAGAATACACGGCGGGCAGTCTCGAGGCCTTTTCCGGAATGATGAATCAGAAGGCGGCGGAGCTTGGTGCAAACGACACTCATTTTATGAATGCGCATGGCCTGCAAGACAAAAATCATTACACCAGTGCCTACGATATGGCGGTCATAACCCGGTGGGCATTGACTGTCGATGGGTTCAGGGAACTGTTTGGTGCCACGGAATACACCATTCCCCCAACCAATAAGCAAAAGCAGTCGCGCACTTTTGGCACGCATCACCATATGCTGGTTGAATCAAAATATTATTATGAGGGCACCGAAGGCGGCAAACTGGGTTGGACGCCCGAAGCGCAGCACACGCTGGTCACGCTGGCCAGGCGCGGCGATATGGAACTGATCTGCGTGGTGATGAAAACCAGAACCCAATACGAAAAATATGTGGATACGGCCAAGCTGCTCGATTATTGCTTTGATAATTTTTCCACCGCCACCATGACGGTGAATCAATACGAAAAAACACCGATAGCCGTTTACGAGGGTGAAGTTCAAACCGGCGAAGTGGTGATACCCGCACAGGAAATCGATATTATCCGTCCGCCTACAGTGGCCAAGATTGATATCACGTCGCAGCTTATGGCGCCGGAACGTTATCAGGCCGGGGAGGATATTGCCCCATCTGTCAAGTTTTTTGATCCGGACGGCAACGAACTGGCGGATGTCGCCCTGCAGTGGACGCTTCAGGAGATGCCGGCACAGACGGCTGCAATGCCGGTGGCCGAGCTTTCCAGCACGGCCGGGCCGCCCCCCAGGATCAGCGCCGGGTTCTGGATAAGAGCGTTTGTGGGCGTTTTGGCGGCCTCCGCTCTGGTTCTGTTCGCCATACGCTGGCATAACCTGCGCGTTCTGGAACAGAAGCGTTCATTAAAAAAGGCCAGAAAAAAGCAGGAATGGGAGCGCAAGCGCCAGGAGGCAATGGATGTTGCACGTGCGGCGAAAGGCTCCTGCGTGCAGCGGCGTTTATAAATCAAGCCCAAGGATATACAGGCGTTTAACTTATCAACTTACCCGGAATTTTCAGACTGTCAATAAAGTGGCAGGGACTTCGTAATTTGCATAAAATAAATGCCGTTGCGCCCTCTCCTGTTGCTTCTTACAGAATGAGGGCGTTTTAGGGCGCTGCCCGGGCCGCTCACATATAGGTGCGCTCGCGGCATAAATGCCCGCTGTGGCGCCAACAAGACCCCGCAAGCTTTTGAAAAGCTTGACCAAAACTTTTGATCTGTGCGATATTTTTTAAAATGTTCGTTTTTCGACAGACTGAAAGCCGCCTGTGGTGTACCACAGGCGGCTTTCAGTCTGTCGAAAAAGGTCCCGTTTAGGCTGGGCTTTTTCCCATGTATGCGGTAAAATAGAGATGGGTGATGAAGATGTTAAAGCGGGGGAAACTAGATCGCGGCGTGGGGGAAATAGTAGATACAGAAAGCTTGGTGCCGCAGAATCATCTGCTGAGAAAAATTGATGCGGCAGTAAACTGGGAACAGCTATATGAGATGGTCGAGCCGCTGTACAGCGAGGATAACGGCCGACCCGGCGTGGACCCGGTGGTGCTGGTGAAGATGGTGCTGATCCAGCACTTGTACGGACTGCCCTCCCTGCGCTGGACAGCGGAGGAGGTAAGGGGAGGCATCAATTACCGCTGGTTTCTGGGCTACACCCTGCAGGAGGAGACGCTGCATTTTTCCACGGTGAGCTTTAATTTCCGTCACCGCTTCACAGAAGACACCGTGAGCCAAATCTTCACATGGATTCTGGAGGAAG
>JAEWLW010000034.1 GCA_023457355.1 Bacillota bacterium
GTGCCTTAATTCTGTAAGAAGCGCAGGAGAGGGTGCAAAAACAGTCCAGTGGACTGTTTTTGCGGGGAGAACCCTCGCCGGGGGTTCTCCCCTGTCGCGATAAGCGGCATTTGTTTTATGCAGGTTGTTAAGCCCCTGTCAATAAAGTGGCAGGGGCTTGGCATAACGCGTTAAAGCGTCGGCCGTCAGGCCGGGGCCAACACGGCCACCGGCTGCTGCGGCAGTTGGCGGACGGCTTCACATTTTGGCGTGCGCACCATGCAATACTGCACAAGGTCAAAGTGGCTCCGCATCATTTCATGCAGCGAAAAGCCACAGTCGGTATAAAACTTCAGGTTCTGGGGGTTATGCGTCTCCAGCGTCACCAGCAGGTCCCGCTGGTCGGCATAGTCCAACACCGGCCGCAGCAGGCGGTGTGCAACGCCGGTGCCCTGATATTGGGGGTCAACGGCCAGGTAGATGATGTGCAGCCGGCATTTGGTGTTCAGCCGCTCAAGCCACTCCGAATTGAGGTATTTGCGGCCGGCGAAAAAATTGGCCAGCGTGCCCAGGCTTAAATCGCCCTTTATCAGGCACATGTCGCTTTTAAGGGTATAAAACGCCCCAGTGGCGTAAAAATGCAGCGGGTTATAGGATTCTGTTTCGTCGTCGAGGATAATAAGACCGTTCAGCTCGGGGGAATCGGAAAACACATCGCAGGTGTCGTACATCTCGTGTACGTCGCAATCGAACAGGCTGGGCAGCGCATTCAGGCGAACCTTATCCTGCGGGATCAGCTTTTGGTACAGCGGGTCTTTTTCAAAGCATCTGCATAGTATCTGGATAGCGCGAGGAAGATCTTTTTTGCTTAAGCGATACAATCGATCGGTGTTCAAAATCATCCGGCTTTCCTGGGGCTTCTTAGAATTCCCCAACCCTGGGCATCCTGCTGCAAAAGCGTCCCATCGCGTTTGAAATGCTCGGAATACATGCCATATTCCCACGTCTTTCGCCTTATGCTGATACGCTCTCAGCGGATTCCCCACTGTTTTTGACTTTTAAGAAACGCCCTAAAAATATTTTTACATTTTTATTTTTACAGAGCTGTTACTTATAGTCGATTAACCTCAAAACCATGCGGTCTTTGCGGCCTATTCGTGCTGCGGCGTTATCCTTCCCGCCAGGCATCAGCCCGCCTTGATCGTCCGCCTTGCATCACAAAAATAGCCGTGCAAATACAGGCACGCTTTTTGAAGTTAATCAACAATATCATCATTTGTCCAGACAACAATGCCCTCTTGTTCACCGGCATCATTTCCAGCGCTGCTATCATCCTCTTCATTATTGTATTGCTGGGTGTCGTCCACCGCCTCTGCCGCGTCGGTTTCGGTCTGCGCCTCCTGTGCGGGCTGTCCGCTGTCGGCGGGCGGCGGCGCGGGATGCGCGCTGTTCCATTCGGCCATCGCCTGTTGCTGCGCCTGCCACACCCGAGCCTGTACCGCGTCGGAGGCGGCATAGCTTTCGGGGTCGAAGCTGCCGTAGAAGAATTCGTCGAGAATCCGGGCGGCCTCCTCTTTATCAAGCATCATCATACTGCGGCCGTCGTCGGTGTACTTTTTGCCGTACATGCCCGGCAGCGGCAGTGTCATCTGCGAAAGCTTTACACCCAGGAATCCGGGTGCCTTGGGCACCAGCGCCGTAATGTCGCGCTTGGTGAAATTGGTTTGCACCATCGGCAGCGCCACATCCAAAAGGTGATTCAGCTGCTTGAGGTTGAGGCTTTTCGTCTGGTCAATCGCCGCCTGAAGCACGTTGCGCTGGCGCTGCACGCGATGGAAATCGCTGTCGATAAACCGCTGGCGGGCATAGGCGATGGCGTCGAAGCCGTCGAGGTGGTTGAGCCCCGGTGTGACACGGTGCCTGGTGGTCGAGTTGGAATAAATCTCGCCGTTTAAGGCAGCGGCCTCGGTTTCGGTCAACGTAACGTCCACCCCGCCGATGGCGTCGATAAGGTTGGCCGCGGCGCTAACATTGACGCGCACATAGCGATAAACTTCCACACCGAACTGCTCTCGAACCGTTTTAAGCATGGCGTCCGCGCCGCCGTAGGCAAAAACGTGGGTCAGCCAGTCCTCACCAACGCCTTCCACCGGAACACCGATGGCCCGCTCAAGACTGACGAGATGCGCCGTGTGCGTTTTGAGGTCAAGGCTCAACAGCATACAGGCATCCGCGCGGGCGCCCTCCTGCAAGGCGGTGTCGAAATTGCCCAAGTCGCCGCCCGCGGCACGTTCGTCGGTGCCCAACAGCAGCACGTTGATGTGATCGAGTTTGCCCAGGCTTTGGCTCCATGCGTCAGCCGGTGAATCATCCCCCTTGTCAAATCCGATTTTATCGAGCTTCGCGTTAATATATATCGCACCCGCAACGATCAGTTCGATCAGCAGGACTACGGACAATATCACAATCCAGCCGCTTGGATTGATGCGCTTAAATACCTGTTTAATGGTCATGAATCCATTCCT
The DNA here is from genome assembly GCA_023457355.1 of Bacillota bacterium. Taxonomy (GTDB): domain Bacteria; phylum Bacillota; class Clostridia; order Oscillospirales; family Ruminococcaceae; genus Yanshouia. The sequence continues at coordinate 2,505 of JAEWLW010000034.1, forward strand.
TTTCTTGTTAATCAGGGCTACTGAATAAAATGCCGGACATATTCCCCCTTTTTTACTCTCTTTGTAAAACACCTTACAGCTTATGTATCATACTCGCAAAAATTGACGAAATCAAGATGTTTTTGTATTTAAAATTAAACAATTTAACCGGCTTAAAAAAAGGCTGTTTCTATCTAAAAAGGACAGCCTTAAAGCCTTTGCCGAGCCGTTTGCCAATTTCCTGCGCATTATCTAAACAGTGCCGGATTTTTGCCCGTTTATTGCCTTAAACCGGCCAAAATGCGCAAAAGCGCACGCCGCTTTCCTTATTGCGCCTGCTGAAAAATGCCGGTCTAAGCGGGCTGTTCAGCGGTTGTAATCCTCAACTTCAAAATGTGCCGGTATTGGAGAGGATATTTTTGGCGATGCAGGGCGGACGGCAAAGGCCGGCCGGCGCCTTGCGAGGATGACAACGCGACGAGGTGAAAGGCATGCCGCAAAGACTGCGCCTGTTCCTAAAATGGTGGACTATAAAACCCACGCGCCGGGACGCGGCAGGTATCCTGCCCGCTGTGCTCCGATGCGTGGGTTTTATAGGACTTTTAAAAAACAGCTGTTTATCGGCCGAGATAGCCGCCGTCAACCGGAAGAACCGCACCGTTGAGATAATCCGACGCGTTGCTGGCCAAAAACACGGCCGGGCCCTTCATATCGGCGGGCGTTCCCCATCTTTTGGCGGGGATACGCTTTAAAATCTCGTCGTTGCGCACCGGGTCGTTGACCAGCGCGACATTCATCGGCGTATCCATATAGCCCGGCGCAATAGCATTGACGCAGATGCCCCTGCCCGCCCATTCGTTGGAAAGCGCCTTGGTCAGCTGCGCCACGCCACCCTTGGCCGCGGCGTAGGCCGGAACGGTATAGCCCCCGAAGAACGAGAGCATCGACGCCAGATTGATGATTTTGCCGCCGCCGTTTTTCAGGAAATACTGGCCGGCCAGCTGGCACATGGCAAAAAGCGCGGTCAGGTTGGTGTCGATGACCGCCTGCCAGTCCTCCAGCGGAAATTCCTCGGCGGGGTGGCGGCGCTGAATGCCCGCGTTGTTCACCAGAATATCCAGCCCGCCCAGCGTTGCCACCGCCCGCTCGAACAGCGCCTTGCGGGAAGCGGCGTCGGAGACATCCCCCCGAACGGCATGGCAGCGGTAGCCCTTTGCGCAAAAGGCGCGGGCGGCTTCGTCGGCGGCAGCGCTGCGGGCCACAACAGCCACCTCGGCCCCTGCTTCCAGCAGCCCTTCGGTGATGCCGAGGCCCAGTCCGCCCGCACCGCCGGTGACAATGGCTTTTTTGCCGGTTAAATCAAACAGGTTCATGCTGTATTCTCTCCTTTGATACTGTTCCCGATTAAAATGGCATGAAATTTTTTGAAGGGCTTTTCGTCCGTCCGAGAGGGGATGCCGCCGCCAAAGACGGTGATCACGCATGGTGAAAAATGCCCGTAAAGTTTTCGCCGTTTTTAACCGGAAGCGATATTCCAATGTTCCCAGTCGGTGTGAAAGGCGCCTTCTTTATCCACACGGCGGTAAGTGTGCGCGCCAAAGCAATCGCGCAGCCCCTGCACCAGCGCCGTGGGCATGGGGTCGGTGCGGCAGCTGTCGTAATAGGTGCGGGTGGAGCAAAGCGCGGGTATGGCAAAGCCGCCCATAACCGCCGCTGTAATCGTTTGGCACCAGCCGTCGGACAGGTCGTTGAGCCGGGCGGCGAAGCGGGGCGACAGCATCAGGTTTTGCAGTTTTGGCTGTTCGCGGTAGCTTTCCATAATGTCATAAAGCAACGCGCTGCGGATGATGCAGCCCCCGCGCCAGAGCGAGACGGTCTTCTCGATGTCGATGCCCCAGCCAAATTCGGCGCTTGCGGCCGCGATCAGCTCCAGCCCCTGCGCGTAGCAGCAGATCATCCCCGCGTAAAGCGCTTGTTGCAGCGCTTCTTCGGAAAAAACGGCCCGGTTCTGCGGTCCGCTCAAGGCCCTTGCGCCCGCCTGGCGCAGCGCCTTTTTCTGCGAGAGGTTGCGCGCGAAAACGGCCTCGGCAATGGTGGGGATGTAAACGCCGCGTTCGATGCCCTCGATCAACGTCCAATTGCCGGTGCCCTTCTGCCCGGCCATATCACAGATTTTGGTCACGAGCGGCGTGCCGGTTTCGGGGTCGGTTTTCTCCAGCACCAGCGCCGTGATGTCGATGAGATAACCGGCAAGCGCACCCGCGCGCCAGCGCGAAAACACCGCCGCCGCCTGTGCCGGCGAAAAGCCCATCCCCTGCGTCAAAAGCTGATAAACCTCGGCAATGAGCTGCAAAAGGCCGTATTCAATGCCGTTGTGCACCATCTTGACATAATGCCCCGCACCCTGTGCACCGAGATAATCGCAGCAGGGCGTGTTGTCGGACAGGCGCGCCGCAATGCTCTGCAAAAATGGGCGCGCCGCAGCCCATGCGGCACGGCTGCCGCCCACCATCATGCTTGGGCCCTCCAGCGCGCCCTTTTCGCCGCCCGAAACGCCGACGCCCAGATAATGGATGCCCTTTTGGGCCAGCATCTCGCAGCGGCGGTTTGTGTCCTTATAAAACGAGTTGCCGCCGTCCAGGAGTATATCGCCCGGCGCCAGCAGAGGCAAAAGCGCCTCAATGACCATATCCACCGGCCTGCCCGCCGTGATCATTAAAAAGATAACACGCGGTTTTTTAAGCGCGGCGATAAACGCCTCGTTTGTCTCAAAAACCTCGTAACGGCCTGTGTGGCTAAAGCGGCTGCGTTCCGCTTCTTCCTTGCTGGTCAGTGCGGCGGCAAAGCCGTGGTTGATCAGGTTTTTGGCAAGGCTGCTGCCCATGACGCCAAGGCCCAGCAGCCCGATTTCATACGCCCCCATAGGCGCCGTTTAAGCGCCCCGCGCCGCCTGAATGTTCGCGATGAACTGGCGGGCGGTAGCGGTAATTTTGGCGTAGTCCCCGGTCTTGGCCCCGGCGGTCAGCGAACCGCCCGCGCCGACAGCGACAGCTCCGGCCTTGATCCACGCGGCGACGTTTTCCACATCCACGCCGCCGGTGGGCATCAGTTTGGCGTAGGGAACCGGCCCGTGAATCGCCTTCAAAATCTTGGGGCCAAACAGGTCGCCCGGGAAGATTTTAAGGATGTCGCAGCCCGCTTCCATCGCGGTGATCGCCTCTTTAAGCGTCATACAGCCCGCCATATAGGGCAGGCGGTAGCGGTTGCAGAGCTTCGCCGCGTCGGCGTCAAAGCAGGGGCTGACGACATACTGCGCGCCGGAGAGAATGGCGATGCGCGCCGTCTCGCTATCGAGCACGGTGCCCGCGCCCAGCATGATCTGCTCGGGGGTGTAGGCCTTGGCCAGTTCCTCGATGACGCGGTGCGCGCCCGGCACCGTGAAGGTTAACTCGATGGAGGCGCAGCCGCCCTCCAGGCACGCCTCGGTGATGCGCCGCGCCTGGTCGGCGGCCTCGGCGCGCACGACGGCGACAAGACCTTTTTCTTCGATGCGTTTGATGATGGTTTCTTTATCCAGCATATTGTTTTCTCCCTCTTATCATGATATTTGAGTGCGGTGGATGAATCAGACGCTTGAATTTCTCCGATTACGCCCTTCGTTTCAGCGTAAATGCGGGCACAATACAAAAAATATTATCTCGGGAGGTGCTCTTCATGCGTAAAACCGGTATTTTTCTAATGGTAATCGCCACTGTGGGCATCATTTTCGCTACAGCCACCGCTGCAAAAGCTAAAATTCAAATCGCGCCGGAAGCGGCGGAGCAAACATTGTTGCGGCTTCTGGCTGAGCTGGCCCGCAATGCCATAGAAGATTATTATGGGGAACGCCGGCAATATTGGCGGGATGAAATCCTCCGTGTTCAGAAAGTGCCCAATTCCGCCTTTTATCTGGTCGTCATGCGGGTTGAAACCTTCTATGGCCCTCATAATCCGCCTTACGGCTTTGAAACCATGACGTTCTATATCGGCTACGGCAAAGTCCGGCTCGAAAAGTTTGAACATCAGGATGAACCCGGTTGAAAAAAATTCCGCTGCCCGCTTTTCTGTCGGCACCGAAGCACCGGCCATCCCGCCGCTTATACCACGCGAAATTGCAGCGCCTCGCCCGTCAGCACGGCGGCGGCATTCTGTGCGCAGATGATGCTGACCGCACCGATGGCCTCCTTCGAGTACATGCCCAGGTGCGGCGTGATGACGACGTTTTCCAGCGTCAGCAGCGGATTGGCGGAGTCGATCGGCTCTTTTTCCGAAACATCCATCGCCGCCGCGGCAAGATGCCCTGAAACAAGCGCGTCGTAAAGCGCCTTTTCGTTGACGATACCGCCGCGCGCCGCGTTGATAAGACAGGCGCCCGGCCTCATGGCGGCCAATTCCTTTGCGCCAACCATGCCGCGCGTCCCGTCGGTCAGCGGCAGATGCAGCGAAAGAAAATCGCACCGCGAAAGAACATCCCTCATATCCCCGCACAGCGTCACGTGGGAAAATTCCGCCGGCAGCGCTTGGACAAACGGATCGTAGGCCAGAACCTTCATGTTAAAGCCCGTCGCCCGGCGCGCCACGTTCTTTGCAATTGCTCCAAAGCCCAGAAGGCCCAGTGTTTTCGCATAGACGTCGGTGCCGGTGATGGTCTTCCACGCGCCGCTGTGCACGCGGTTGTTGGCGGCGACAATCTGCCGCGCGCAGCAGAGCATCAGGCCGAAGGTTAAATCGGCCACGGCGTTCGCGTTGGTGCCCGGCACGTTGCAAACCATAACGCCCTGCGCTTTGGCCGCTTCCAGCGGGATGTTATCCAGCCCCGCGCCGTGCTTGCAGATAATTTTTAGCTTTTTACAGGTGGCCAGCACCTCGGCGGGGAAATCGTGCGCGCCGATGATCAGCGCGTCGTAATCCGCAATCTCGGCATTGAACGCCCGCTGGTCAAAGTCCCGGCCCCGCAGGGCAATTTCGTAACCCGCATCCTTCAGGATATTCACCGGCGTATCGTCGATGGACCCGAAGGAGCGGGAGGTGATCATTACTTTTTGGCTCATTTAAATCTCCCCCCGGCAGCGGATGATGCGTTTTAGCCCTTCCAGCGCATAGCTTTTGTGGGCGTCAATTTCAATCCGCTGTACATTCTCAATGGTGCGGCTCTGCGTCAGCAGGACCAGAAAAACTTCGCTCATATAGGCGCTTGAAACAATGGCGGCGTTGTGACAGCCCTGCCAGACGTTTTCTCCGTAATAATCCAGCGCAGTGATTACCCCGCCGGAGATGACGCCCTCACAGTAGCAGCGGCGGGCGCGTGCGTCCCCCTGCTGAAATAGCCGCATGGCGTGCCCGATGTATAAAGCGCGGTTAAAGCCAAAGCGAGCGGCATTTTGCGCGCCCAGCAGCAGCGCGTCGGTATCGGGGCGGTCAACTTCGGCCTCCATCACCGGCGCCAGAATCGTCTGGGTTTTAAGCGCGTGGAATAGTTCGCCGGTGAAATTTGAAACAATGCCCCAGATCGCCCCCGCCCCCGCTTCCGCCAACACGACGTGGGTGTGCGAACCGGGCAGGATCACGGCCACAGGTTCGTCGCCAAAGCGCTGTTTAAGCGTTTCCATCACACCGACGACCTCAATCTCCTCGCCGCGGGTGTTGTTGACAAACGCGATGTCATCCGCCGTTGTTTTCATGCCTGCGACAAGCAGAACCTCGCGGTGAAACGCCTTTTTTTCCCGATGTGAAAACACGCCGCGCCGCGCAAATTCCGCGACGGTGACCGGTGCTTCGCAGTGCGGAATCTCCTCAAAGCCGTAGGGCGAGGTCGCCATGCCGGAAGCGTAGATTTGCACCACATCGGCGTCTTTAAGCGAGAGCGCCGAAAGCGCCGCGTCGTACATCGTCTTCATGCCCGCAATCAGCGCTTCATTGTTCCCCGCAATGGCCGAATCCTTCGCGCCAAGTGCCCGGCGGACGGAGTAAAGCGTGTTCAGCGCGCCATCCAGCACAAAGAGGCGCACATTCGAGGTGCCAAGATCAAAATAAATCCGCACCGCCATGCCGCTCACCCTTTGACGGCGTCGGCATACTGCTGCGCGATGGCGGTAATCTCGTCAAAGCGGCGTTCGGCCACCAGCTTTGGCGAGACAAGGTTGCCACCAACGCCGACACCCGCCACGCCTGCCGCGAGAAATTCCGGCGCGTTCTGCGGCGTCACGCCGCCCACCGCCATCATGGGGATATGCTTTAAGGGCGCTTTGAGCGCTTTGACATAGGCCGCGCCCAGAATCCCCGCCGGAAACAGCTTTACGATATCGGCCCCGCACCGGTGCGCGAACACCACCTCGGAAGGGGTGTATGCCCCGGGAATGGAAAGGAGCCCCAGACGCTTGGTCGCCTCAATGACCGCCACATCGGTGTTCGGCGAGATGATATACCCCGCGCCGGCCTGCTGCGCGTCGCGGACATCCTCAGGTGAGAGCACCGTCCCCGCGCCGATGCACAGGTCGCCGCCAAACTGTTTTGACAAAGTACGGATGGATTTTAGTGTCTCTTGCCGCGCTTCTTCGCTCGTGTGGTCAAACGTGACCTCGATGCAGCGCAGGCCACCCCGGCGCATGGCTTGGGCGAGGTCACACATCCCCTGCGCCGAAATGCCACGCACAATGGCGATGACCTTGCTTTCTAAAATTGTTTGTAACATGTTTTCCGTCATGGCTTTTTCCTCGGTTCTTAAATTGAGCTATATCTGTGTGCAGTCCACCAGCACCTTAACGGTGCCAAGGGTGGGGTCCTTGATCATATCAAACACCTTATCCGATTCGCGCAGCGGCACGATATGCGAAACAACCGTCTCCAGCGCGTCGCTGATTTGTGCGGCAAACGCCACGGCGCTTTTAAATTCCTCCTTGGTGTAAACGCGGCTGCCCACCAGCGTCACCTCCCGGAAATTGAGTTCCTGAAGGTTCACGAGATGCGGCTTTTTGTGGATGGCCGTCATGCAAACCGTGCCGCCGATGCGCACAAGCCTTGTCATATCCATCGCGGCCGACTCCGCGCCGCTGCATTCGAACACCACGTCGACCCCCTCGCCCTCGGTTGCGGCACAGACGGCGTCGAACAGGCTTTCGTCCCTGGTGCACACCGGAACAGCCCCGTACTGCGCCGCTTTTTGCAGGCGCACAGGGTCAAGGTCGGAGATGAACACCCTTGAAGCGCCCATGTGTTTTAAGGCCAGCGCCGTTAACTGCCCGATCGGCCCCGCGCCGATGATGGCGGCGGAATCGAGCGCCTTGAAGCCCGCCTGGTGGATGGTGCGCACAATGACCGCCAGCGGCTCAACCACAGCGGCCGCCTTGTCGGAAAGATTCTCCGGCACCCTGACCAGCACATCCTCGTCGATATAGGCCGCCTCGCAGATGCCGCCGTCCACGTCGATGCCGATAAGCCCCAGCGTGCGGCAAACATGCGCGTTACCGGTGCGGCAGGGCAGGCAGTGCCCACAGGAGATGAGCGGATAGGCCACGACACGATCGCCTTTTTTAAAGCCTCTTTTGCTTCCGGAGGCGTCTGCCACCTCGCCAACAAACTCATGCCCAAGCACCAGCGGCGCTTTGGCGCGCGGGTGTCCGCCAAGGTAGATGCCGATATCGCTACCGCAGATACCGCAGTAGTTCATTTTTATTTTCAGGCACCCCGCTCTGGGTGTGGGTTCTTCAACGTCTAAAACCTCTGCCTTGAGAGGGCCTGTATAAACCAATGCTTTCATGGCGAGCTGCTCCTTTTTTTCCATTTGTCCGTTTGTGACGGTTTTTAAAGTCCTTGGTTGAGCACTGATTTAATCAGCCCCTTAACCAAGACGCCAAAACGCTAAAGTTTCAGTCCAGCTTTTCAGTCCGCATTTTCAATTAAACGCTTAGGTGCTTAATTGAAAATAAGCCCAGCTGCGCGGTGCCTGTTATACGCAAAAAAACGCATCACGCATCCCATACTATCGCAATCAAAAGCCGGTAGAATTTGGGGGGAAGCCGCATACGTTATAAATTAAAAAGCGCAGGAGGGGGAAGCCAAAACAGTCCGGAGAACTGTTTTTGCGCGGGAAACCCCACACGGGCTTGCCCAATGCCGCATTGAGGACATCTGCTCCGTGTGTATGCCATTTCCGCCGCCTTGCGCAAAAATGACATCAAAGAAATCCCTGCCTATTTTAACAGGGGGAACCGCCGCCACAAGGACGGCGGCTCCCCACACTGAACCTGTGCCGTTTTTGCCCGGCACGGCAAAGAATAATGCTTTCGGATTATTTCGCCAGCTGGGCGTTGAACATGTCGATGGCTTCCTGGGTGATGGTGGGGGTAAACTCCTCCCATACAGGCTGCACGGCATCCTTAAACGCCTGCTTCTCGTCGTCGGTCAGCTCAATAACGTTGATCTTCTCAGCCTTCATGGCTTCGAGATTCTTGGTGGCGGCGTCGCGGGTCAGCTCGCGGGACTTCAGGCGCAGATCCTTGGCACATTGTTCAAGCAGCGCAACGTCCTCGGCGGGCATTTTGTCGGCCAGCTTCTTGCTCCACAGGAAGATGTAAGGGGAATAGACGTGGCCGGTCAGGGTGATATAGCTTTGGACCTCCTGGAACTTGGCGTCATAAATGGTGGGGATGGGGTTTTCCTGGCCATCAATAACGTGCTGTTGCAGAGCGGTGAACACCTCGGAGAAAGGCATGGGGGTCGGGTTTGCGCCCAGCGCCTTCCATGCGGCAAGGTGCATCTGGTTTTCCATTGTTCTAATTTTCAGGCCCTTGACATCCGCGGGGGTATGCACCTCGGTGTCGCTGGTGGTCAGCATACGGAAGCCATTTTCAAGCCATGCAAGGTTGATGATGTTCTTATCGTACATCTTGGCGTCGAGCCATTCGGAAAATTCGGTATCAAGCAGAACCTTATCGGCTTCTTCGGTGCTCTTGAACAGGAAAGGCAGATCGAAGATGAACAGTTCGGGGATGATGCCGGTGACCGGCGCGGCGGTGGTGACAACGGCGTCAAGCTGGCCGGCCTTGACAGCCTCGGTGGCCTTCAGGTCGTCGCCCAGTGTTGCGCTGGTATAAATCTGCACGTCGTAGCGGCCTTCGGTTGCTTTCTCAAACTCCTGCTCAAACAGCTTGAGGTAGGCGGTTATGGGGTGATTGTCGGAGGAACCGAAGCTGATTTTTAAAACCTGTGCGTCCTTGGCCGCTGGTGCAGCCGGGGAGGATGCCGCCGGTGCGGCGGAAGAAGCCGGGGCGGGCGCCACCGAGCTTTGCTCAATGCCGCAGCCCGCAAGGGACATCAAAACAAATGCAATGGCGAAAACTATGGAAAGTACACGCTTAGACATTACTTTTTCCCTCTTTCATTATTTTCATTATTTACAACCGGCACTCCCTTTTTAAAGAACCGGCAATAAATCCTGCCAAAGCGGCCGCAAAAACAGTGTTATCTCAGCTGACAAGCGACGGGATGAACGTAATAAGCGGGGAGATGTAGGTACAAACCAGCAGCGTGATGAACATAACCGCGATGAATGGCACCAGCGGCTTGATCAGGTCGGCAATCTTTAGGCGCGAGAGGCCGCAGCCGACATAAAGCACGGTGCCAACCGGGGGTGTCACCAGGCCGATGCAAAGGTTGGTGCACATGATAACGCCAAAATAGATGGGATTTAAACCCAAACGCATGGCAACCGGGTACATGATGGGCGCCATAATCAAAATGGCGGGGGTCAGGTCCATAACGCAGCCGATGAGCAGCAACAGCAGGTTGATGAGCAGCATGATGACATAGATATTATCAGAAACGGACAGCAGCGCGTTTGCCAGAAGCTGCGGCACCTGTGCGGTTGTGATGTAATAGCCCGCCGCCATGGCACTGCCGCAGACGGTGAGCACCACGCCGCACTGCTTGGCGGTGTACATAAGAATCTCGGGGATATCGCGGGTGATAACCAGCTCCTTATAGATGAACTTGGTGACAAACAGCGCGTAAGCAACGGCGACAACGGCCGATTCGGTCGGCGTGACGATGCCCGAAATGATGCCGCCCAGAATGATGACCGGCAGCAGCACCGCCCAGAAAGCATCCTTTAAGGTGACGCCCACCCGCTGCCATGAAAACGCCTCGTCCGAGCGGTAGCCGCGCTTCTTGGCGTGGAAATACCAGACAATCATCAGGCCGACGCCGATGAGCACGCCGGGGATGATGCCGCCCAAAAACAGCTTGACGACCGAAACGCCGGTGGTGACGCCGAACAGGATCATTGGGATGGAGGGCGGAATAACCGGGCCGATGCAGCCCGCGGTGCAGACCAGCGCGGTGGAGGATTTGACGTCGTAGCCGTCACGCTCCATGATCGGCAGCAGAATTGAGCCAATGGCGGTAGTGTCGGCGATGGCCGAACCGCTGATGCCCGCAAAAATCATGCTGGCCAGAACGGTGCAGTAACCCAGGCCGCCGGTGATATGGCCGATGATCGCCTTGGCAAAATTGACGATGCGGCGCGAGATGCCACCCTTGTTCATAATTTCGCCGGCCATGACAAAGAACGGAATGGCCAGCAGCGAAAAGCTGCCGATGCCGCGCACCATGCTCTGCACGATGACGAAGGGAGAAAAATCGCCCATCAGCCCCATGAGCAGGATGCCGGTGAGCAGCAGCGCGAAGGCAACCGGCACATTAAAAAGCAAAAATGTGAACAGTCCGGCCAGGAACGCAAACAAAATCATGTTTTTCTCCCCCTTTAGTCAAAGAACTTGATGTGCAGCAGCGTGGTGTGCTCTTTAAAATATGCCCGGGCAATCAGATAGAGCTTTGCAAGCGTTTCAGTCACCAGCAGCGTGCCCGAAAGCGGAAGGACGGCGTAAACATAGCCATAGCGGATGCGCAGCGCGGGCGACAGGGTGTCCATGCCCTCACGCATCATCTCCCAGCCACCCAGCAGCAGGAACATGCCGCACACCAGGATGCCGATATGCGCCAGTACGGTCATAAAAAACGAGACTGGCTTGGGCACGTTGGAGACGAGGAAATCAAGCCCGAGGTGCTCGCTGCGGTTATAAACCACGATGGTGGACGTGAAGACCACCCAGATCAGCAAAAAGGTTGAAAGCTCCTCCGCCCATGCGATGGAGGCGTTGAGCACATAGCGGCTGATAACGCTGTAAAACACCACGCAGGTCAGCACACCGAGGCAGACGGCGGAAAGCACCGCCAAAAACCGGTCAATGGCCCAATTGATGCGATGGAAAATGCCGTTTTTCTTAGCCAAAATCGTTCCTTCCTCTCTGTTCCATCTTTGTTATTGCAACCCGGCGCTTTCAGAAAAATACCGGCAGCTTTTTAGTTGCCTGCATCACTTGTGCCGTTCAAAGTAGCCGCTTTAGAACCCATATTCACAAGTGAAAGATGCCGGATTGGCGTATGAATTTTGTGTTGGGCGAGGCAAAAAGCGCAGGAATACCGGATGTATTCCGGGCATGTTAACACGACACAGCACAAAATGCGTTGTTAAAACGATTGTTTTAAACTGTGAATACAGGTTCTTAATGCCTTCTGAAACGCCCCGGCGAATATGCAAGGGCGATTGCGCCGGTCCAACCGTGTCGCCCCGGCACCGCCGGGGCGACAGGCGCAAAAGGCGGCCGCACGCACCGCGAAATAAAGGCCGGGCATCTTATTTAAAAAGACTGTAGTATTCCAGATAACGCGCATACCTCCCATCATATAATTCCTTCATTTGGGCGTTGGGGTAAACGTACTGCCGCTTAAAATAGCCTGCCATGATGTTCATGTCACCGGTTTGCTTCAAGCTCACCATTGCCAGCGCCGCGCCGCCCAGCAGGGACGCCTGCTCGGCGTCGGTGCAGGCGAGCGTCTGGCTGAAGATATCGGCCAGCATTTGCAGCCAGACCTGCGAGCGGAGAATGCCGCCTGACACATGGATGTTTTTGGGCTGCCCGGTGATTTGGGTCAGCACGTTGCTGCAATGCCGCAGGTTCATGAGAACCCCTTCCAGCGTCGCAATGAACAGCTCTTCCCGCCCGTGGCTTGCCTTGACGCCATGAAATCCACCCTCTCGCTCATCCTGCCAGCCGGGACAGCGCTCCCCGAACAAAAACGGCAGAAACACCGGCAGATTTTTGATGTCGACAGGTTTTTCCTCCAGCGCGCTATAGGAATAACGGTCATCAAACAGTTTTTTCTTCATCCAGTCCACACAGTTGCAGGCACCCTGTGTCGCCGCGCCCGAAAGCCAGCCGGTGGGTGACATATAGCACCAGGTGCTGGGTTTTTCGGGGATAACCGGCTTTGCCGTCACCATGCGCAGCGCACCGCTGGTTCCCACCGAAAGCGTCATTTCCCCCTCGGCCATGGCACCCGAACCAATCTGGTTGAGCGCACCGTCCGGGAACGGCGGCAGCACCGGAATGCCCTGTGCCACTCCCAAAAGCGCCGCAGAGGCTTTATTCAAAGGCTGCGTCTGCCAGTATTCCGCCAGCTCGGGCAGTTGGCTGCGGGTAACACCCAGCTCTGAGAGCAGCGTGTTGTCATAATCGCGCCTGTGGGTATTGAGTACCCCAAAGCCCGACATCAGGCTGGGGGTGCTGAAAAAGCCGCCGGTCAGCCGCTGGAAGTTATACTCCCCCTGCCCCATTAAAAAGCGGTTTTTAAGCGTCAGGCCCTCCGCCTCCAGCTGCATCAGCCGGAAAACAGGGTAGATGGAATGCACCATACAGCCGGTTTTTTTGTAAAAGGCTTCAACATAGGCGCCATCGCGCCGCAGTGTGTTCACCGTGGGTGCGGCTCCAAGATAGGCCCAGGTATAGGTGGGGGTCAGCGGCTGCATGCTTTCGTCGCAGACCGTCAGTCCATGCCAAATGCTCGAAAGGGCAACGGCATCCACCTGCTGGCCCTTTGCCGCCTCGGCACCGGCTTTAAGCATCTCATAGAAGACGCCCTCGGTGTTCTGCACGGTGCTGTCGCCCACCCCGGGTGGATATGTATGGGAGCACAGCGCAAGAATGCCCTGCTGACTGTCAAAAAGCATGGCTTTGGCGGAGGAGGTACTGGCTTCGAGCACGAGAACCTTCATTGGCATCACCTTCTGTTTCTCAAACGATACGATTGTTGATTTTCAGTGTCAGATAAATAATTTCGCGCGCGTTTTTGTTGTGCAGGTCCAACAGTTCCAACAGGCGGTCAAGGTGGCCGGCCAGAATCGCTTCAAAGACGGCGCGGTGCTCCATGACGCCGCTGATCGTCTTCTCCTTGGGTTGCCGGTCGAAAAGGTAGGTAGCGTAAGCGTGCGAATTGAGGTTGTCGAACACCTGCAGCGCCTTGCGGCTGCCGCCGCACACCAGATACATACGATGGAATTCCTGATCCAGCCGGTAAACGGCCTGATGCTCATCCACCGTATGGTAACTTTGCGCCAGACGCAGATTTTCGCTCAGGTTGGCATCAAAGGCTTGTTGCAGCTGCACGTCGTTGGGAAGCAGCGTGATAACCTTCGGGGCGTAGAAACGCTCCATCATTATACGAAATTCCAAAATTTCTTCAATCTCCGCCCAGGTGATGCGTTTAACCTTCATTCCCTTTCGCGGGATGCTTTCCACCACGCCTTCTACCATCAAACGATTAAGCGCCTGCTTAACAGGTGTATCGCTGACTTCATAGCGTTCAGTCAGAACACGAACATTCAGTTTTTCACCTGGCGTCAAATATCCCTTGGCCAAATCTTCCCGGATTCGTCGATATGCGACATCCACCAGCGAAACAGGGGCATTCTCTTTGAAGGTCATTGATTTACCTCACTAAAATTTTAGGTTTATTTTTACAAATTATAAATCTTATATCTTTTATGTTAAACCTGAAAACATCCGGCGTCAATTATGAAATGATCTTCCGCATTACTTTCAGATAGGTTCACAAAGCAGCAAATTGGACTTTGTGTATATTGCAAGCATTTTTTACGTGGAACTTATTTCCATGTTCCACCAAGGAATCATATTACTTCCATAAGCGCCCGTCGCGTTTATAGTCCAACAGCTTGAGAACTGGATATTATGTGTCTCGCCAGGCGGAGGACGCAGGCGGGTTGACGCCTGCCAAGAGTGACAACGCGGGAAGGCGCAAAACATGCCGCAAGGATAATCCGATTTAGCTGCCTGGCTACAACGCAGGTCATCAACGCGAAACCCGGTCAGCCCTTTTGGCACGCTTTAAATAACGGGTCCGACTGCTAAACCGCGCTTGGGGCAGTCAGGACGGGCAAAACGTCCTGTTTGCCATCTCAGCGCAAACATGGTACAATAACAGTAAAAATGACACCAGAGGATGATAAAGATGCAAATTTACACCGGTCGCCCTGAAAGTGGCGAAGGGCGCCCAAAACGTGAGATGGATACCTACGACCTGCTGGACAGGCTTGGCATTGCCTATTGCCGCGCCGACCACGAGCCCGCTACCACCATGGCGGTTTGCAGCATCATCGACGCTGCGCTCGACGTACTCATCTGCAAAAACCTGTTTTTGTGCAACCGTCAGCAGACGGTGTTTTATCTCCTGATGATGCCCGGTGACAAGCCTTTTAAAACCAAGGATCTTTCGGCGCAGCTTGGCGTGGCGCGTTTAAGCTTTGCAAACGAGGATTTTATGGAGCAGTTCCTAGGCGTTGCGCCCGGCAGCGTAAGCATTATGGGCCTGATGAACGACACCGAAAACCGCGTCCAGCTGCTTATAGACCAAGACGTGCTAAACGACGAATTTATCGGCTGCCACCCCTGTCAGAACACCAGCAGCATCAAGCTGAAAACGGCCGACGTACTCGAAAAGCTGTTGCCTGCCGTTTCGCACCAACCCATTATCGTGACGCTCTAATGCCGTAGGCGCGATATGGCAACTTCATATAAAACAGCAAAACGCAGGATGATTCAGTTCATCCTGCGTTTTTTGGTGCTCTATGACAGAGCCTTGCCCTGCCGTGCGCGCCTGCGGCTGCACGGCCTTTCTTACCCAGCCCCTACCCCCGGATAGGGTCGGCGAGAGCCGCAGCGGGCATTCATGCCGCCCGCTGCGATCAGCGAAGCCGTCCAGCCGCGAGCGCGCATATATGCAAGCGGCCTTTTTACCCCTAAATCTCCTAAAGGCGACTTAAAGCATGCGGTTATTTGGTGATCGGTTGCCCCACGCGAATATGTTGCCTTCCCACCCAAAATAGTAAGACGCTCACATAATGTCGCCTCACGATGGCACATGAGGAACCCCCGGCGAAGGTTCCCCACGCCAAAACAGTCCACCGGACTGTTTTGCCTCCCCTCCTGCGCTTTTTTAAGATTAAAGCACGATAGGGCGCTGCCCCAAGCCCTGTAAGCTTTTGGAAAAAGCTAGCCAAACTTAATTTATTTCGCCCTTTTAGCACAGGAAAATTTTTGACAGACAAAAGGGCGCCATGCAAGCACAGCGCCCAACTTTTGACTAAAAAGTAAATTTTCCTTCCCCGGCGAATCATCCAACATGTCCGTCTGTTATCAGCAATATACTGAAAATGAAAGGCCGGGCGGCACCGGCCAGCTCCGAATGACGTCCGGCAGTCAAAACTCGCCGTAAATATCACATTCACGCCAGAAATTCTCGCGATTTTCAAGTATTTTCTTTGCATCCACCTGATTCATCACGCCAACCGCATTGAGCAGGGCCGTTATCAGGCAGGCCTCCGGCACGATGTTATCGGAATAAGAAAGAATCTGCGTATTGGTCAGCAGCGGCACCGTGGCATACTGCACAATTGGCGATGTGGCGGTATCGGTAATGCAGATGGTGCAGGCTCTGCGCTTGTGGGCATACCGCAACGCCTGAATGGTGGACTTCAGGTAATGGGGCAGGCTGATGGCCAGTACAACATCGTGCGGCGTCAGCGATGAGAGCTTATCAAACTCGTGGCTTTCGCCGTTGATGATATGCACGCCGTCCCGAATCCACCCGAGGTTCAGCCCAAGAAAATGAATCATGCCATAAGAACTGCGCGAGCCGATGAGAAACACCCGCGCCGCTTTGGCCAAAAGCTCGGCCGCGTCGCGGAAAGCCGCCGTGTCAATGGTGTGGCGCAGCTTTTGAATGCCTTCGATGTTTTTCTGAACGACGGTGTCGAGAATTTCGTTCTCGCTCTCGGCGACATCCACCATATCGGACAGGCGCTGGCTGAGCGAAATCTGCTGCTTGAGCATCTCCTGAAGCTCATGCTGCAATTGCGCGTAACCCGAATAGCCCAGCGTGGTGGCAAAGCGGATGACGCTCGACTCGCTAACGCCGCTTTTCTGCGCCACTTTAAAGGAGCTGAGGAAAATGGCTTTGTCGTAATTTTCCAACATATAATCCGCAACCTTGCGGTGTGTTTTGCTTAGCTCCGGCAGCTGCGCATTAATGCGCTCAAGCGGGTTAAGCGACACGACGAGATTGTTATCGGCGGTACCCATATCCAATTTAAAACTCCTTTATTGTGTAATAACGCTAGGCGTATGCAGCTAATTTCTATTATAGCGTTGCCCACGTCATTATGCAATCCCCCTAAAATTCGAAAATGAATGATATACTTCAATTGTAATATGCATATTATATATAAAATTTGCCTTTGTTTACATATTTATCACAAACTTTAACAAACATATTGACGCATATACTTTTTAGGGCTAACATAAAAAGTAGTGGATCGGGCTGCACAGCCGACGGCCGCGGCGGCGCGCAATGATCAACCCCCACCGCTTGTACCATTTTAAGCAAGATAAGATTTTCAGGAGGTTTTGCATCATGGAAGACAACCGCATTATTGAATGCATTGAAAGAGCCGATTATCTGGTCAGTAACCTTTTAGGGGTCAAGCCCGGCGAAGAGGTGCTCATCGCCATCGACCCACAGACCGATATGCGCATGGCAAACGCCTGCGCCGCCGCGGCGCTTCGGTGCGGCGCCGAGTACAACATCAGCATGATGCCGGTTCGCGGCAAGGACAACGCCCTCGCCTTCCCCAAAACGCTGGAGCTGGCCATGGAAGCGTGCGACGTCTTCATCGGCATGACGACCGCCTCTGGCGCCGCCATCTACAACAACCGCCTCAAAGAGCTGATTGTTGAAAAGCGCCTGAGAGAGGCCTCGGTCTGCCTGCGCAACATCGATAACTTCACCCGCGGCGGCGCGCTGGCCGACTATGAAAAGGTTTACGCCGACGGCGTCAAGCTCCAGGCCATCTGGCGCGGCAAAAAATACGCGCACATCACCACCCCCGCCGGCACCGACCTGTACATGGAAATGAACCAGATGGAGCCGATTATCGAGTGCGGCATCGCCCGGAATCCCGGCGACGCCATGGCGTTTTCAGACGGCGAGGTTTCCCTTGGGCCGGTCATCGGCACCACCCGCGGCACGCTGGTTATCGACGGGCCGATCTGCTATTACGGCAAGCCCGCCACCCCGGTGGTGCTGCGCATTGAAGAAGGCCGCATCGTCGAGGTTGTCGGCGGCGACGCCAACATCTGCAAGGAGATTCGCCGCCAGATCGCCGAGATTAAGGATAGCGACAACATCGCTGAAATCGGCATCGGCCTGAACCCCACCTGCCTGTTCAACGGCGACTTTGAAGAAGAAAAAAAGGCGATGGGCACCTGCCACATCGCAATGGGCAACGGCTATTACTATGGGCAGCCAGCCCGCTCGTCGGTACATATCGATATGGTTCAGTACGACCCGACCATCACCTTTGACGACGTGCTGATTGTCAAGGACGGCAAGGTTGTCTGTCTGGGCTATTAAGAGCGTTTCTTAAAAGTCAAACGGCGGGATTTTGCTGAAAGAGCGTCTGCGCAAGATGTAAAATGCAGGAAGCGTTCCGGGCATTTTACAGGCGGCAGTGCACCCTTTCGGCCAAATTCCCCAAGGTTCGGGATTTTTAAGCAAACCCCGCCTTTGAACGTTGGCCGCGGGTGCCGGACATACCCGCACGGCCGACGGCGGATAACCTGAACGGTGATGCCCCGATTTGTCAAACAAGCGGACTGCTAGAAAAAGAGGATGAGAAGCTAAAACCTTTGTATGAAATTAAGGAGGCTATTATGAAGAACAGATTGACACTCGTTATTGCAACTATTCTTGCGCTCACCCTTGTGTTCACCGGTTGTGGCAGCAGCTCTTCCCCCGCATCCGCCGCGGCACCCGCACCCGCCGCCTCATCGGCCGCACCCGCAGAACCCGCCAAGCCCGCAGAGCCTGCCAAATATACGATGGTCACCGGCTCCACCGGCGGCACCTACTATGCGCTGGGCGGCGCCATGGCCAACACCTGGAACGCACACCTCCCCAATATTCAGATCAGCTGTGTCTCTTCCGGCGCGTCAGTTGAAAATATGAACCTGCTGCAAACAGGAGAAGCGGATTTGGGCATCTCGATGAACAACGTCGCCGATGCCGCCTGGAACGGGAATGAACCGTTTAAATCCAAATACGAAAATGTCCGCTCCATCGGCGTTGTTTACCACGAGGTTTACCAGTTGATCGCAGACAAAAAGAGCGGCGCCAAAACCATCGCCGACCTCAAGGGCAAGCGCGTGGCCATCGGCCCGGTCGGCAGCGGCACCGCCGGCACCTCTGAGATGGTATTCCGCCTTGCCGGCATGGACGCCACTAAGGATATCACCGCCGAGCGCGACGGCTTTGGCGATGCGGCCGCCAAAATGCAGGACGGCCACTTGGATGCCAGTGCCGCGGTGCTGAGTGTTCCCGCCGCTTCCATCATTGAGATGACCACCAGCATGGACCTGAATTACATCGACATCCCGGACGATATCCTCGAAAAAATTCAGGCCGAGGCCCCCTTCTACACCCGTCTGGTGATTCCGGCAGGCACTTACTCCAACACCGAGCCGTTTAACACCATCACCTGTCAGGCGGCGCTTTACTGCCGTCAGGATATGTCCGAGGACGAGGTTTATGAGATAACCAAGGCCTTCTACGAAAACGCTGCCGAAATCGCCGCCGCCCACACCGCGGGCCGCGATATCAGCTTAGAGGGCGCACTGGACGGCATCACCACGCCGCTGCACCCCGGCGCCGTTAAATACTTTAAAGAAAAGGGTTTGTCGATTGATGCTTCGCTCATCATCTAGGCGTTTTTGAAAGCCCAAACGGCGGGAATATGCTCAAGGCGCGTTTGCACAGAGCGGAAAGCGCAAAAATATCGGATGTATGCCAGGCTCTTTAAACGCCGTGATGCGCCTTTCAGCAAAATTCCTAAAATCCGGCAAATTCTAAGAATGCTCAGGCGTCTCTGAATGTTGCTTCAAACCCATTGCGTGCTAAAGCTTATGGCCGCGGGCGCCAAAACACCCGTAAGCCAAATTTCAATCGCCGTTGAATACAAATCTCCCATCAAAGAGCCGAATAGATTGCCGAGCAGTTTTAAGCCCGCGCCCCGACGACAGGAATGCACAGGGGGAAAATCTGCCGCGCAAATATCAGCTGTTGGAGATTGTACAAGGATGCCGTTTCGCATCAGGCACACTGGCGAATCCTGTTCGTTGACGCTTACAGGGTTCGCCAGCTTTTAAAAAAGCGATACTATTCTCTCATTAAAGAAATAGTCGCGAACCGGATTTTAGCACCGTGGCCCTAAATGGCAAATACCCGCAAGAGACCTGTTCTTTATTGGGAGAACAGTTTAAATCCCAGAGAGGAGCGATAGCCTATGCGCGACACCAAAGAAAAAGCCGTTGCCCCAGAGCAGTCCCCGGCCTTTGACGGCGACGCCATCATGTCCAAATACGATAAGGAATCCGCCTTCAGAAAGCTGGAGGGCATTCCGGCCAAGGCCGTATTCCTGCTGGCTGTGGGCTGGTCGATCTTTCAACTTTACACCGCCCTTTTCGGCACTTTTCCCTCCACGCTTCAGCGCGCCCCCCACCTCGGCGCCGCGCTGGTACTCACGTACTTACTTTATCCTGCTTTTGGCAAGCCGACAAAAAAAATTCCCTTTTACGACTACATCATGGCGCTGCTGGCCGTTGTCTGTTCGGCTTATCACGTCTTTTTCTACGATGAGCTTCTGCTGCGCAGCGGCATGTTCACCCAGGTGGATATCGTCATCAGCCTGATTGCGGTGCTGCTGGTGCTGGAAGCGGCGCGGCGCGTAGCCGGCCCGGTTATCGTTTGTCTGGCCAGCTTCTTTCTGGCTTATGCCCTGTTCGGCAATCATTTTCCGGGGTTCATGAGCCACTCCGGCCTGAAGCTGCACCGCGTCGTCACAATGGAATGGCTGGGCACCGAGGGTATTCTCGGCTCGCCGATCTATGTGTCGTCCACCTTCATTTTCCTCTTCCTCGTCTTCGCCACCTTTTTGAAGGCCAGCGGCGTGGGTGACTGGATGACCAATATCGCCATGAGCGCCTGCGGCAAACAGGTGGGCGGTCCGGCCAAGGCCGCCGTTGTGGCCAGCGCCCTTCAGGGCACCATTAGCGGCAGCTCGGTTGCCAACACCGTTTCAACCGGCTCTATCACCATCCCACTGATGAAAAAAACCGGCTACAAACCGGAATTTGCGGGTGCCGTTGAGGCGGCCGCTTCCACCGGCGGACAGATTATGCCGCCGATTATGGGCGCAGCGGCGTTTATCATGACCGAATATATCGGCTGCTCCTACACGACCGTCGCGCTGTCCGCCTGCATCCCCGCACTGCTTTATTTCACCGGCATTTTTACAAACGTTCACTTTGAAGCGCTTAAATTAGGCTTGACCGGCGTTGCCGATAACGAGGTGCAAAGCGTCGCGAGTCTTTTAAAACGCGGTTGGTATATGATTGCGCCCGTTGTCGTCATCATCTACATGCTCGTTTCGGGCAGAACCGCCATGCGCGCCGCACTTTTCGGCATTATCGCGTGCATCGTCATCTGGTGCGTTGAAATTATCCGCGAGACCCACAGTTTTGACGTCAAGGGCTTTATGGTCAAATTCATTGTCGGGCTGGAACAGAGCGCCCGCGGCGCTGTAGCCGTCGCCGTCACCTGCGGCTGCGCCGGTATCATCGTCGGTGTCATCACCAAGACCGGGCTTGGCCTTAAGATGGCGGGCGGCATTGTGGCAATGGCGGGCGGCAGCAAAATTCTGACCATGTTGTTCACCATGCTGTGTTCCATTCTGTTGGGCATGGGTGTGCCCACCACCGCAAACTATATCATTCAGGCCACTATTTCCGCCCCGGCGCTGGTTGCGCTTGGCGTTCCGGGCATTGCGGCTCATCTGTTTGTGTTCTATTTCGGTATCGTGGCCGACATTACGCCGCCGGTTGCGCTGGCCGCCTTTGCAGGCTCCGGCATTGCGGGTTCCAACCCGATGAAAACCGGCTTTAATGCCGCGCGTCTCGGCATGGCGGCCTATCTGGTGCCCTATATGTTCGTGCTCAACCCCGTCATGGTGCTGGTGCGGCCGGAAGGGATGGAAACCGGCTTATTCGTCGGCAAGGTTGCGCTTTCCATCGCGACGGCCATCATCGGCATGGTGGGCATTGCAACCGGCATGACCGGCTATTTTAAAACAAATTGTAATATTATAGAACGAATATTACTCATTGGAGGCGGAATCATGATGGTGGACGCCGGTGTACTGACTGATGGTATCGGTATTGCGCTGCTGCTGGGCATCTATCTCATGCAGCTTGCACGTTCAAAACCAAAGCGCACCGCAGCGGTGTAACGCTAATTCCTGATATAATGGCGCATCAAAAGGCGGTGGCTCCGCAAGGGGCGAGCCGTTGCGCATTCAGGGGTATAATTGCCGCTTTGCGGTTATTATATCAGGAACAACCCGGCTGCGCCGTGCTGGTACTTCGCTTAAAAAGCAAGAACATCTTATGCAATTTTGTAGCCCAAACTTTTTATTATGTTTGGGTGGAATCCGTATAGCAGCAAAACCCAACACTTCCCCCCATCCCCACCGGGTCTGCAACCGTTTCAGGTATTTGCCTGTGCCGCGGCCGGCCCGGTGGCTTGCTGCTCGCGTTGTTTCCGGTTGTATTCGGTTTTTCGTCAAGCTTTTTAAAAAGCCTGCGTGCCTTGGTGGCGCCACAGCGCGCATCCATGCCGCCCGCTGTGATAAGCGGAGCCAAGCTGCCGCGGGCGCACCTCTATGTGAGCGGTCCAGGCAACGCCCCGCGCGCTTAATCGTTGAAATTTTAAGCCCTTTGACGCTAAGTTTTGGGGCAGGAAGAAACAAGCGCCGAAGGCGAAGCCATGGTTTTTGCTTCGCCTTCGGCGCTGTTCAAGGAGGATTATTTCTATGGACTGTATCACTTTATGCCGGTTGCCGCTTAAAAAGAACCCCTGGGCAAAATGATCAGGTCAGCTTTTTGGCAAGCCGCGCCGCAATGGCATCGATAAATGCCGCGCTTGTGACGGCCTGCGCTTTAAATCCGGGCTCGACAAGCCCGATAAGGTCCTTCGTCATGACACCACTGTTAAGCGTTTCAAAACAGGCTTCCTCAAGCGCCTCGCCAAACGCGGCAAGCGCGGGCAGCGCGTCGAGCGCACTGCGTTTTTTTAGCGCTCCGCTCCAGGCAAAGATGGTCGCCATGGGGTTGGTGGAAGTCGCTTCGCCTTTTAAGTGGCGATAATAATGCTGGGTGACGGTGCCGTGTGCGGCTTCGTACTCGGTGGTGCCGTCGGGCGAAACCAGCACCGAGGACATCATCGCAAGGCTGCCGAACGCGGTGGAGACCATATCGCTCATGACGTCGCCATCGTAGTTTTTACAGGCCCAGATAAAGCCGCCCTCCGAGCGGATGACCCGCGCGACCGCGTCGTCGATGAGTGTGTAAAAATAGCGGATGCCCGCCTGCTCAAAGCGGCCGCTAAAGGCTTTGAACTCCTCTTCAAAGATGGCCTTGAAGGCGCCGTCATAGGTCTTGGAAATGGTATCCTTGGTGCCGAACCACAGGTCCTGTCCCTTTTCCAGCGCGTAATTAAAGCACGCCCTGGCAAAGGCGCGGATAGATTCTTGCGTGTTGTGCTGCGCCTGCCAAATAGCGGGACCGTCGGCCTTAAAGACGCTCAGCACCTCGGTTTTGCCGCTTTCACCGACAAATTTCAAAACGCATTCGCCCGCCTCATCGGTTTTAATCTCAACCGCCTTATAGATATCGCCGTACGCATGCCGCGCAATGGTGATTGGCTTTTGCCAGTTTTTCACCACCGGTCTGATGGCGTCGATCAAGATCGGCTCGCGGAAGACGGTGCCGTCCAGAATCGCGCGGATGGTCGCGTTGGGACTTTTCCACATCTGGGTCAGTTCGGGGTATTCCGCCATGCGCTGGCGGTTGGGGGTAATGGTAGCGCACTTAACCGCCACGCCGTATTTGCGGGCGGCCAGTGCGGCCTGCACCGTCACCTCATCCTGGGTGGCGTTACGGTGCAGCAGGCCCAGATCGTAATATTCGGTTTTGAGGTCAACAAAGGGGTACAGCAGCTTCTCCTTGATCATCTGCCAGAGGATGCGGGTCATTTCGTCCCCATCCATCTCGACAAGCGGGGTGGTCATTTGAATCTTTTTCATAAGCTTCGCCTTTCTGAGAGAATGATTGTGTTTATCTGCGAACTGTTATAAAATAAAACCAGCTTATGCGGCACCAACACGGGAGGTTTTGACATAGATTTTAAAGAACCGACTTACATCGTGACCATCGCCGACGAGGGAAGTATCTCCCGTGCGGCGGAACAGAGCTTTATATGGCGCAGTCTAGCTTAAGCCAGTTTTTACAGCAGTACGAGGCCGAGCTGGGCCGCGCTTATTTTGCCGCACCGCGCGCGGCGTGCGCCTGACGGCCTCGGGTACGTCCTTTGTCTATCACGCCAGGGAAATGCTGCAACAATACCACCGTGCAAGGAGCGTGCTTGGCGATATCGAGTCGTTGCAGGGCGGCCGGATTGAGCTGGGCATCAGCACTTTTCGGGGCGGCTATCTGCTGCCCGCGGTGTTAAAGCGCTTTCGCGACATCTACCCCCACGTGCATGTTGAAATAACCGAATTGGACAGCGCTATGCTGGAAGATCACATCATCGGCGGTTATCTCGATATCGGGCTGGTTGCGCTTCCGCTGACACGCCTGTGCCACAAAACCGATTTCCTCATGCGTGACAAAATTGTACTGGTCGCCCACCAAAGTCACCCCATCACGCCCTTTATCCAAAGAACGTCCGGGGGTCGCGCGTGGGTTCGCTTTGAGGACCGTGTACTTTGAGTTCATTCTGGGCGAGCCGGACCTCCTACCTTAAAAGGACGGGCATTATGCCGCCTTTTTTTGCTTTGGCGAGGACCGGCGGCCGAAGCATTCACAGGTTAAACAGCTTGCCGCCCATTATAACAGATTCCCGCAAAAACGTCTTCCATGTGCGAGAAAATCTTTTCCATTTTAGAGGATGACGGCCAGAATCAGGTTATAGGCCGCCGCACAGATATCCAATATCAGCTTGTCGAAAAACGAACATTTTAGAAAATGCTGCACAAATCAAAAGCTTGCAAGTTCTTGGTGGAGCCACAGCGTGCATCCATGCCGCCCGCTGTGATAAGCGGAGCCAAGCTGCCATCTATATGCGAGCGGTCCGGACGGCGTCCCAAACATATTGTATCGTCATATACGCGCAGGAGGGGCTACAAAAACAATCCGGAGGACTGTTTTTGCGTGGAGAACCCCCGCAAGGGGTTCCCCAATGTCGCTTAGAGGAAATACAGTTTGTGCATATCAATGACTTTATAGACAGACTGTATCATTTACACCGATGGCTAACAAAATTTTATCATAATTCTTATTAAGTTTGCATTGAATTTTGATGTTATGACAGTCTGCCCGTTGGATCTTTGTTGAATTTAATATACGGAATGCGGCCTGCAACGTTAAAACATGCCCCCGGTTTCAGAAAAAATCTGAAACCGGGGGCACTTGCTCTCTGTTTTTCCATGGCGACGTTCGGAACAATCTGACAGTCGGGCGCAAAATCAGGCCGATGGATGGCTTTTACCGCGCGCTATTGAACCGCTTCAAAGCCGTGCGCCAGATCGGCGATAATGTCGTCGATGTGCTCGGTACCGATGGAAAGCCGCACCGTGGTGGGTTGAATGCCCGCGGCCAACAGCTCCGCCTCATCCATCTGCGAATGGGTGGTGGAAGCCGGATGGATCACCAGCGATTTAACATCCGCCACATTGGCCAAAAGGCTGAACAGTTCCAGACTTTCGGTGAACTTGCGGGCTTTTTCAGCGCCGCCCTTAATCTCAAACGTAAAGATGGATGCTGCGCCTTTGGGGAAATAGGCGTCATACAGCGCCTTTTCCCGGCCGGTGGCCAGCGCGGGGTGGTTGACGCGCGCAACCTGCGGGTGGTCTTTCAGGAATTCCACCACTTTCAACGCATTTTCAACATGCCGCTCGACACGCAGCGAAAGCGTTTCAAGCCCTTGCAGCAGCAAAAAGGAATTGAACGGCGAAATGGTTGCGCCCTGGTCGCGCATGAGAGTGGTGCGCAGCTTGAGAATATAGGCCAGATTGCCGCAAGCCTCGGTGAACACCACGCCGTGATAAGAGGGGTTGGGCTTGGAAAGACCGGGGAATTTGTCATTCTGGGCCCAGTCGAATTTTCCGGAGTCGATAATCACACCGCCCATCACAGTGCCGTGCCCGCCGATGAACTTCGTTGCCGAATGTACGACGATATCCACGCCATATTCGATGGGGCGCAGCAGATAAGGGGTGGCAAAGGTATTATCCACAATGAACGGAATGCCGTGCCGGTGGGCAATCTCCGCGACGGCGCGCAGGTCGGTGACGTCGGAGTTGGGGTTGCCCAGCGTTTCGGCAAAAATAAGCTTGGTGTTGGGCCGGATAGCTCCCTCCAGCGCCGCCAGATCGGTGATATCGGCAAAGGTTGCCGAGATGCCCTGGTCGTGCAGCGTGTTGGCAAACAGGTTATAGG
Source organism: Bacillota bacterium (assembly GCA_023457355.1). Taxonomy (GTDB): domain Bacteria; phylum Bacillota; class Clostridia; order Oscillospirales; family Ruminococcaceae; genus Yanshouia. The sequence continues at coordinate 28,541 of JAEWLW010000034.1, forward strand.
TGCCGCCGTATAGGTTCTTGGCCGACAGAATGTGGTCGCCCGCCCGCGCAATATTCTGCACCGCGTAGCTGATGGCCGCTGAGCCGGAAGCAGTAGCCAGCGCGCCAACGCCCCCCTCCAGCGCTGCGATGCGCTTTTCAAACACATCGGAGGTGGGGTTCATGAGGCGGGTGTAGATGTTGCCGCCCTCTGTCAAGCCAAAGCGTCGTGCCGCCTGCGCGGAATCTTTAAAGACGTAAGAGGTTGTCGCGTAAATCGGCACGGCGCGGGCATCGGTGGCGGGGTCGGGCTGCTCCTGCCCCACATGTATCTGAAGTGTTTCAAAGCGGTAATTTTTATCAGCCATACAATCTTCTCCATTTCTTTTTATCAATTATCTCATCAAAGAGATATTCATAGCATACGCGCCGGGATATAAAAAAACCGGGCGTGTCTTTGCGGACAGCTCCCGGGCGCAGTATTCGTAAAGAGCGATCGCGCATGATGCGCGCGGCTGCTAAAAACAGGAACAGCCATCACACCCGAACCTGCAATACGCCCGGGAGTAAGGCATTCGGCCGCAGCGAAAATTACTTCTGAGCAGAATATCAAACAATGCTTTCATTCCCGCCGCCTCCTTCAAATTAAATCATATTATTTATATAGGATATAAGCGAATTATAATGGGGCTCATCCGATTTGTCAAGGCTTTTTTACACGCAATACAGCTGAATGCGCTCCGTGCGCCTTGGCGATGTACCGCCTGCCCCGGCAGTAGAATTTAACCGGTGCTCATCAGTTTTTATAAAACATCGTTTAAACAAAAACCCCCGCGCGGCCGGTGGCATTTCCTCCACCTTCACCGCAACGGGGTATCTGCATGACGTCGCCCGGCTTTACCAAAGCCTGCTTTAGCAACGCCCGGTGCTTATTCGTAGCTTTTGTAAGATCTATAACTCTTCCGATAATAACCGCTGCCGGCTTCCTTCACGTCACAGACGATCATTCCCAGAATTTTTGCGTTCGCAAACTCAACACTGGCAACGGCGCGGCGCAGCTCATCGTGGGTGGACTGGCGGCAGCGCGTACACATGATCAGCCCCGCGGCATAGCGAGCCAGCACCAACGCGTCAGAAACGATATTGATCGGCGGGCTGTCGATGAAGATATAGCTATAATTTTCACTGACAATTTCAATAAGCTTCTGCATATTCTGTGAACCGAGCAGCTCGGACGGGTTCGGCGGCACCTGCCCCGCCGTAATGATATCCAAATTCGGGTGAATCTGCTCCTGCACGCCATCGCCGACCTTGCAAAACCCGCCCAGAATTTCCGCAAGACCGATGGTATTGGAGATACCAAAGATTTTATGCTGGGTCGATTTTCTCAGGTCCGCATCAATCAGCAGCACCGAAGCCCCTGTCTGCGACATTGTCAATGCCAAGTTGGCACAGTTGGTCGATTTGCCCTCGGCCGCCAGCGCGCTTGTCATAATGACACACTTGCTTTCGCTGGTGGAAAGCGAAAACAAGAGGTTGGTGCGCGCTGTTTTGTAAGCTTCTTTAATCGCAAAGGGGGTACCTTCATCAATTAGAATGCCGTAAGTCCGGTCAGAGGCGGCATTATTTCTGCGAAGCAGGGCGGGTAACCCGTTACTTTTCATAATTCTTATAGCCTCCCTTGGGAACCGAATAAAAGTCCGGTATCTCGCCGAGCACGGCAATGTTATAATGGTTGACCAGATCTTCTTCACCCTTGACGGTGTTATCCAGCATCTCAAACAGCAGCACCAGGCCGGAAGCGATCATAAAACCGAGCAGCCCGCCAATAACGGTGTTGCGCACCGTATTGGGCCCGCTTGGCTTCAGCGGCGGCTCCGCCTGCGAAATCACTTCAACCGAACCGGCTTTAACCACTCGAATAATCTCATCCGGCGCCATCTCGGCCATTGTGTTGGCCATTCTGGCAGAAAGCGCGGGGTTCTTACTGGTGACGGCAATGCTGAACACCTCGGTGTTGTTGACCGATTTCATGGTGAACATTTTGCTGACATCTTTGAGCTCGTCATATTCCAGATTGCACCTCTGGGCAACCTGCTCGATAATCTTATCGTTTTGCAAAATGACAATATAGGTATTGACCAGCTTTTGGGAGGCATTGATGTCGTTTAAATTGACGTTATTCATCCCGGAATATTGGTTGTTATTATTGACATACAACATCGTCTGTGCCGTATAGGTAGGCGCAACAAGGAACTTAAAAATGCCGAAGGTTGCCCCGGCACTGACCACGGTCGCCAGAATAATGATCCATATTCTTTTCAATAAAATAGAAATCAGTTCTATGATGTCGATAGAATCCTGCAATTATATTCCTCCCAGATGAAGATAAGACCTCTATAAATATTACATAAAAACGCTCGTTTTGGCAAGCCTTTCTAGATTTGTTTCCAAATTAAAAATTAAATTGCCGAAAAATGGTTTGCCCGGGCCGAATTATACAGCATCTCGGAGCACATTTCAATCCGCTCAATCGCCTGACGTCCTCTCTTTTTAACAATAAAATCCACCGCCTGCAGCAGATTTGGCGGACGTGTTGACAGGTTGTGGCAATCACTGCCCAAAAAATCAATTTTGTTCCGTTTAAGCAAATCGAATACAAACCGCCTTTTCAACGGCGATGTCAAAAACGACTCCGCATTCACCTGCACCATACAGCCGCAGGCAATCAGCGTGTCCAACATGTCGCGGCTGTGGGTGATGAACCGATAACGCTCCACATGCGCCAGTATGGGTTTAATGCCATGGTTATAGCGCAAATCTTCCAGCAGCCGCAGCGCCTTGTCATCCAGCCGCTCGCTGAAGGGCAGCTCAATCAACGCAAAATCGGTGCCGGAAATACAAAGACGGCGCAGATTCTGATTCTTCATCAAATAGGGCGACAAAAAAATTTCACAACCGACCAGCGCCGGCGTCTTTTCCTGCATCGTATCCCGCAACTTTGCATAGGCGGACGCACGCTTTTTTAAAAAGTCATCCGCCGAGCACTCATAAGGGTAGAAATGCGGCGTCAGGACAACCGGCTCCGACTTCTGACGCGCAATTTCCGCAAGCATTCCAACAGAGACGTCGACCGATTTGGCCCCGTCGTCTATCCCCGGCAGAATGTGGGTGTGCAGATCCAAAATCATACGCTTAGCCCCTCACAAACAGGATATGGAGCTTTCCTCTGTGTCAAGCCACGCAGCGGAAAGCTCCATCAGAACCTGGTGTCAAGCAATTATCTGGCAGTAATCGGCCCATCGGTGATGATGATGGTGTTGCCGAGCGTCGTGGAAAAGGTCAGGCTTCCGTTTGCATTAACGGTATAAGCAGGCGCCGCAATTCTGGTGTAGCTGTTGGTCACCCGGTCATAAGAATAGAACTGCAGCGCAGCGGTGTTCAGCGTGCCAAGGTTGGTGGGGGTGATGGTGAACTCAACCGTCGCACCGAAAGCGCCGGGCTGCGCAAGCTGCACCGAGGCAAAGTTGTTGGTGAAGAACTGGCTGAAGATCGACTCAACCGCGGTGTTGGCCGGCAGCGCGCCAAGGCTGATGTTCTGTGCAGCGGTAATCGTCGCCGGGTTGATGGTAGCGGTGTAGCCCGGCGCGGTGAAGGTCACAGGCTGGGTCGCGGTGGCAATGCTCTGCACAACGCTCTCGGTGATAACCGCATTCCCGGTAACCGTTACGGAACCGCCGGAAGTAGCCGCCTGCGTCACAGAGGATGCCGAGACAACGGCCGGTGTGCCCGAAAAGCCGCTGCTGCCTGCTGAGCCGCTCGTTTGGGTGCTATAGTCGGCAGCCATTGCCAACGAAGCCATCGCAATCATCATGGCCGCGGAAAGAATGAGGGACATTATTCTTTTCATGATAGAACTCTCCTTAAAATGTATTTAACTAATGCTGAGTTGCTTGACCTGCCCAGCATTGAGTTAGCCAGTAAGATAGCCGATTATCGACGATAAATCAAAGGGCGTCTTTTGTTTTGGAGCCGGCCGCCAGCGCGCCCAGTGCAAACATCAGCACCGATGTGCCAAAGGCCAACGCGGCAATGGTCGGCAATCCGACCGGAAAGACGTACGTTAGCAACTTTTGCTGCATAATGAACGGCCATTGACCCAGCATGACGGACAGCTCGTACAAAAAACGGAGCAGGCCGTCGCCGTACCGGACAGCACCCAGCAACGCCAGCCCCAGCTGCGGCAGCAAAAGCAGCGCCGCAACCGCCGATATAAACCCCCAGCGCCTTAAAACACCGTTTGAAAAGCTCAGCACAATCAATGTCGCGATGAACAAAACCGCAAACCCAGCCCGAAACAGTTGCATGCCATAGGTCAGCAGCCAAGCGGCCGGCGGGCCGAAAACTGCGGGAAGGCCGCTTAAATCCGGCATCGATTTTATATTTGAGACATCCAAACGGTAGTTTTCCATCTGGTAAAAAGCACAGACCAACAGTGTTGCCGCAAAGAGAAAAATGTCTTCAAAAAGCCCCGTCTGCCGGCGCCGGATCATGTCGGCCAGCCGGCTGCCACCGGCCTTCGTCGCCCCTTTTGCCACTTGCCCCAAGCCCCCTTAATAATCCCGAAACGTCTCTGAAAAGACGCTCTGGTAAGGCACCACGCCGTTGTAGTTGATATCCAGCAGATGCTGATGCAGCACCAGCATGGGCAACAGAAGCAAGGCATAGGCCAGCACGCCAGCCGCCAGAGATTGTCCGGCACTTCGGGTTCTGTTTTGCAGTGCGGCACCGATGAGCGCCACAAGCTCAGCTGCCAGAAGAATAACGGCGGGCGTCATAAAAAACAGCGCCAAACGCGAGATGATGGCATGTTTAATGCCGACCAGCTCTAAAAAAGTGCCCCAATAGAGCAGATTGACAAGAAAAGCGTTGTATTGACGCCGCCGCACCAACGGCTGATAAAGAAGCAGGCAGACGAGCAGAAAAATTAAAAACGCCGCGCACGGACCCGGGTTGGTGCCGTGGATAACCTCTACAGATTGAAGCCCGTGCTGTTTATAAGCCACTTTTGTAACCATGCCCAAAATGGCCTCGGATTTAAAAAAGACAGCCATGCAAAGCAGCAGCTCCGCCGACAGCGTAAACTTATTCATAGGGATGCGTAAAATGAAGTAAAACGGCAACATGACAATCGCCGAAATGTGAAAAGTAGAAGCCAGCAGTACAAAAACCGCATACCGGAAAAAGCGGCGCTGCTCGATGTACCGAAAGGCGAACAGCATCACCGTCAGCGCGGTATACTGCCGCAGGAAACACATCGAATTATACAGAAACCCAAAGCCCACAAACGCCGTAAAGCTGACCCAGACATTGGCGGAACGCCGATAGATAAAGCACGCGATAACAACGGCAAACAGGACGGCAAAGGCTGCAAACAAAATGTTGTACCCCAGCGTAAAACCGGATAGCAGACGGCTGACCGACAGATAACCTTTTTCAAACCGCTGGCGGGAAAAGTCGTCCCAGCTTAAAAAATAGGTTTGTAAAAAGCCTTCCCAATAATTGTAATAATCGGTGCTCACCATAAAGCGCAGACCGGATGTCAGCGCCAGCGCAACGCCGGAAAAAATACAATAGCCCTTTTTGGCCATATCACCCGGTAAAAACCGCTGCTGCAAAACACCAAACAGAATAACGGCAAAAAGCAAAAGATAATAGACTGTCAAAAGGTCACTTCCCCTATCTTGTCAACCGGCTACACCGATATTTTCCCCGCGCCGACCACAACCGGTGCACCATGTATCACAATGGGCAAGCCGGGGTTCACCACTTTAGACGTCTCGGCCACTTCAAACTGCCGGTTGACTTCCTCCGGCTCCTTAAAGGTAGGTACCACTTCATGCAGCACGGCGCGCAGGCGGTTTTCGGATTCGCTGCCCAGCGCCTCGCCGATACGCTTGATCATCTGCTGCATCTCATGCTGAGAAATGCGATGTTGATGTTCGATAAAAATCTTTGTATTGGGGGTTGAGATCAAATCCTCGCTGGCGGTCAGCAGCTCTTCGTAAAGCTTTTCGCCGGAGCGCAGCCCCGTTTCAATAATATCAATATCCTTATAAGGCTGATGGCCCGACAGGCGAATCATATTTTCGGCCAGCTCAATGATTTTGACCGGCTCGCCCATATCCAGCACGAATACCTCCGACTGTTCGGCCATGGTGGCCGCCTGCAGCACAAGCTGCACCGCCTCGGGGATGGTCATGAAGTACCGGATGATATCCTTGTGCGTGACGGTCACGGGGCCGCCGCGCTCAATCTGCCGTTTGAACAGCGGAATGACCGAACCGTTGGAGCCCAGCACATTGCCAAAGCGCACAGCGACGAACTGCGTCTGGCTGACGCCCTTCATGCTCTGGAGAATCATCTCGCAAAAACGCTTGGTTGCCCCCATAACATTTGTGGGGTTGACGGCTTTGTCGGTAGAAATCAGCACAAACTTTTCGGCGCGGTAGCGATGGGCCATCTGCACCATATAATAAGTACCGAAAATATTATTTTTAACCGCCTCTTCGGGGCAAAGCTCCATCAGTGGCACATGCTTGTGCGCCGCCGCGTGAAAAACCACCTGCGGGCGGTATTTCTCAAACAGGCTGTCGAGCTTTTCAAAATCCCGAACCGAAGCGATTTCAATGCTCAACGGCATATCCCGGCCGTAATCCAACACCAGTTCCTGCTGGAGATCATAAACACTGTTCTCGTAAATATCAATCACAACCAGCCGTTTGGGCCCACATTCCATCACCTGTTTACAAAGCTGAGCGCCGATGGAGCCGCCGCCGCCGGTGACCATAACCACCTTGTCTTTCAGAAAGCACCGGACATTTTTACAGTCAAACGTCACGCACGCCCTGCCCAGCAAATCCTCAACATTGACGTGCCGTATAGCTTGCTCAAGTATATCATACTTATTTTCCAGCAACAACACCGTATCTGGTAAAATTTTCACTTCGCAGCCGGTGCGCGTACAGTCGGAGATGACTTTTCGGCGCTTTGCGCTGCTGACCGACGGCATGGCGATAATCAGCTCCTGAATAAAATGCGTCTTGCAATATTGCGGCACAATTTCGATGGGTCCGACAATATTCACCCCGTGGATACGCTTGCCTATTTTAACCGGATCATCGTCAAAAAAGCACACCGGCAGATAATTGCTGTCGGCCTGGCGCTGGATGCTTTCCAGCAGCGTAACACCCGCGCTGCCCGCCCCCACAATTGCCAGCCGTACATATCTTGGGCCCGAAGACTTCCTGCGGGTGCGGTATTGGCGGTAGCAAAAACGCACCAGCAGCATGAGCAGCAGTGCAAGCGAGGCAGCCGTAAGGCCGACTAAAGGCGACAGTTTTTCAATGGGCAGCAACACCGCCAGCAGCCTGTAGCTGCAAAATGCCGCAAACACGCTGATGATCAATGTCAGATACTCCCGCGATTCGGCATAGCGCCAAAGGCTGTCGTACATTTTAAACGCAAACAGGCTGGCACTGTAGCAAAATGTAATCAGCAGCAGGTGCTTTAGCACGGCGCTTATATAAGGCAATTGAACGGGTCTTCCGCCCAACAACAGCTCAACAAAAAAGAAACATCCCAGGGTAATGCCGATATCCATCAAAAACAGCAACAATTTTCGAAACTTACTCAATCGCAAGATAAAAACCCCTTTACGGAAGAATCGATCTGCCTATTGCACATTTTTGAGTTGCGCCTGCACAAATGTGGCCGGTCGTCTTACGCAGCAAACGCTGCACAAAGATGCTGCCTTGCCCAACCGCACCTAAAAAGGGCGGCCTTCTTACGGCAAATGCATCATCGAATGGTTTTGGCAGGGAGCGTCACGTATCAACCATCCCGTTCCCCTGGGTATAGACGGGATATTGGAATATTATAGCACAATGTGAATCCAGTTTCAACCTTTAAGCGCCTAATATTCCATACATTGGAAGTTTTGTCCAGAATGGCGCTTCGCAAGCGCTATGCCACATAATTTAATTATTTTTACCACAACTGTAATTGATTTTATGGATAAATTCGCGTATGCTATTTTTATATTTAAAATTTATCCGGAAGGGGGATGGTCGTCATGCTTACGCTCGACAACATCTACCACGCTGCCTTCACCATGAAAAACGTCGTGCGCAAAACCGACCTGATTCATGCACCCAAGCTCTCAACGGGGTGCAACATTTTTTTAAAAACCGAAAATCTGCAGGTGACCGGTTCGTTTAAAGTCAGAGGGGCCTTCTATAAGATTTCTCAGCTTTCAAAAGAGGAACGCGCGCGGGGCGTCGTCGCCTGTTCAGCGGGCAACCACGCGCAGGGCGTGGCGCTCTCCGCCGCACGGATGGGTATTCCCGCCACCATCTGCATCCCCGGCTCGGCGCCGATTTCAAAAGTGGAGGCCACCCGCAGCTACGGCGCCACTGTCGAGCTGGTGAAGGGCGTCTATGATGACGCCGCGGCACGCGCCGCCGAGCTTCAGCAGCAGACCGGCGCAACCTTCATCCATCCCTTTGACGATGAGCGTGTCATCGCCGGGCAGGGCACCATCGGGCTGGAAATTTTAGACCAGCTGCCCGAAGTGGATGCCGTGGTGGTGCCGATTGGCGGCGGCGGTTTAATTTCCGGCATCGCTTTCGCAGCCAAATCGTTGAATCCCAACGTCAAGGTTTACGGCGTACAGGCCGCTGGCGCCGCGTCGATGTATAACGCCGTCCAGCAGCGTGCGCGTCAGGCTTTGCCCGCGGTTTCCACCATGGCCGACGGCATCGCGGTGAAGATGCCGGGCGCGCTGACCTATGATCTCTGCACAAAATATGTCGATCAGATTGTCACTGTCACCGACGACGAGATCTGCGCCGCCATTCTGGCGCTGATTGAAAAGCAGAAAATGATCGCCGAGGGTGCGGGCGCCGTGCCGGTGGCAGCGGTACTGGCCAATAAGCTGCCGCTTGAGGGCAAAAACGTGGTATGCCTGGTTTCCGGCGGCAATATCGACGTCACGATTCTTTCGCGCGTGATCAACCGCGGCCTGCTTATGGCAGGGCGCACCGCAAAGCTGCACATCGAGCTTTCGGACAAGCCCGGGCAACTGCTGGCCGTCTCTGCCATTCTCGCCGAATGCGGCGCCAATGTCACCGGTGTGGATCACAGCCGCACCAGCAACAACAAAAACATCACCGACTGCTTCTTGGATATCGCGATTGAAACCCGTGACCACGCGCACGTTGAGCAAATTAAGCAGGCGCTGGCCGGCGGCGGTTTTAACGTAACTGAAATCTGACCGGCCACCGGACGGGGCGGTCTCAGGAGAAAGTGGGTGCGTCAATGCCTCTGGTGCTCCTATTCGGCGTGCTGTTGTGCGTTTTGCTGGCACTGCTGTTTTACCGCCTGCACGATGCGTTAACGGGCTGTGCCGCCCGCGGTGCACTCGCCGGGCTGGCGGCTGCGTCGCTGCTCTATGGGGCGCTGTTCGGCGTGCTGCTGTTGCGCGCGTCCATCATGTACATGTAATGCAGTATACTTAACGCCAAAAACCGCGCCGCGCGGTGACATATGGCTGAAAAACACCGGCGGTAAGCATTCAGCAGTCCCACACCGCCGTTGGATCAGGTCGATTCCCAACCGTTGCCGGGCTGCTCCGTGTGCTTTGCCTTGGCCGAATCAAGGCCCCGCCCGAGGATATACCGCAGCATTTCAGCGCGGGTGCCATTATAAAACCGCTCCTGTTTAAGCTGTTGGAGCATCGGCTCCCATTCGGGCCGCAGGGTGACCGTGACCTTTTTTTGATAGTTGGACATAACAACCACCTCCTTTTGGTGTATCACTTCATCAGTTATTCACCAGTTACCATTATATAGCATCAGTGATACACCTGTCAAGCCATGCCGAATTGTGTCGTATCTTTACATCAGTGTATCACTGTGTTATGATATACACCAAGGAGGGGATTAGAATGGCTACCAAAAAACCGCGTTATATGATTTCCGTTGATGACGATATGTTTAACGCGATTGAAGATTTTCGTTTCGAGCGGCGGTTTCAGACCCGTTCCGAGGCAACCGCAGAGCTGATCCGGTTGGGCTTGGAAACGCTTAAAAGGGAGCGGAAGGCCCAGGAGAAAGCGCAGACGCAGGCGCGCGCCAACGCGGAGCTGCCCGACGAATAGTTAAAGCGCCCTTTCTGGTGCGCCGCCCTCAAAATTGAATATCTTAAATTGAGAAGAAATCACCGGATACTTGTGCTATAATAGCGGCAGTAACGGTGATTTTTTGCCTTTGGCCAAAGGAGGAATGGGCATGACACAGGATGAAATGTGGCGGGCGGTCTGTGAAAACGACGCCGCTTTTGACGGCGTATTTTTCTACGCGGTTGAATCCACCGGAATTTTCTGCCGCCCCTCCTGCAAATCCAAAAAGCCAAAGCGCCAAAACGTCCGCTTTTTTAATTCGGCACAGCAGGCGCGCGCCGCCGGTTTTCGCCCCTGCAAGCGCTGCCGCAGCGACCTGGCCGAATACCAGCCCATGCGCGACATGGCCGAAAGGGCCAGATGCGTGATAGAGGCTGCTTTTGACGGCAGCCACGACTGCGCCGCCGACCTGCGCCAGCTGGGGCTTTCGCGCCACAGGCTGGCGGAAATTTTTGTGGCGGTCTACGGTGTGACACCCTCGGAACATCTGGCGGAGCTGCGCCTTTCAAAGGCCACGCAGCTGCTTGCCGGAACCGACGCGCCCATTGTCGACGTCGCCTACGCCGCGGGTTTTGGGGGGCTGTCGTCTTTTTACCGCTTTTTCAAGAGCAGAACCGGCCTTTCGCCCGCCGCTTACAGAAAGGAGCACCAAAAATGACCCAGTATGCTTATTACCCGTTTGCGTTCGGTGTGCTGAAAATCGGCTATGCCGGCGAAGCTGTCGTCTCGCTTGACCGCACGGCGCAGCCGGGCGGGGACCACTCGCCCTGCCCTGTGACCGATACCGCCTTTGCACAAATTTCGGAATACCTCGCCGGTGCGCGCAAGCGCTTCGATTTCCCCTACACCCTGACCGGCACGCCGTTCCAGCAAAGGGTCTGGCGGGCGCTGTGCGACATCCCCTACGGCAAAACCTGCAGCTATAAGCAGATTGCCCAGGCTATCGGCAGCCCGAACGCCTGCCGCGCCGTCGGCATGGCCAATCACCGCAACCCGATGATGATCGTCGTGCCCTGCCACCGGGTGGTGGGCGCTTCCGGCAACCTGACCGGCTATGCGGGCGGGCTGGCAATGAAGTCGGCGCTGCTGGCGCTGGAACAGAGGGCGGTGAAAGAATGACGGGCTTTCGCCTGCCCAGCATCCGGCTGTCGGAGATCGACAGGCAAAAATGCTATTTTAATCCCGGGTGCGCGCTCAGCCTTTATAAACCGGAATCAGGACGGAAAATGCTGGCGCTGTTAAACGAACACTTTGGGCCGGTGGCGCCCCATGGCCTTTGCTGCCACCACGACCCGGGGCTGCCGCAGGGCGCGACCATCATCAACAACTGCGCGGGCTGCGACCGGCGCTTTCGTTCCCTTTATCCCGGCATCCGGACTCTCTCGCTCTGGGAGGTGCTGGATAGCCTTGAAAACCTGCCCCTGCCCGATTACAGCGGGCTGACCGTTTCGGTGCACGATTCCTGTTCGTTTCGGCCAAAGCCGCAGGTGCACGCCGCCGTGCGCAGCCTTTTGGCCAAGATGAAGATCGCTATCGTCGAATCGGAATTCAGCGGCACAAAATCTATCTGTTGAGGCGATAACTTTTACCCGGCGCTGCCGGCGGAACAGGTTGTCGCGCTGCAAAAAAAGCGCGCCGCCCAGATGCCCTGCCAGGATGTGGCTGTTTATTGCGTCGGCTGCGTCAAATCGATGGCAACCGGGGGCAAGACGCCGCGCTATATGGTCGACCTGGTTTTCAACGAGCCCACAGACCCGCAGGAAACGGCATTGGCCGTCTACCACGACGCACTCAACCGGTACATCGCCGGACATTAAACCAAAGGGCCGCTCCCAAACGGGTGCAGCCCTCAGTCTGTCGATAAAATTATTGTGTTTTAGCGATATCACCTAAGCGGCATTGGGGAACCCCTTGCGGGGGTTGCCACGCAAAAACAGTTCCCCGGACTGTTTTTGTAGCCCCTCCTGCGCGTATATGACGCTACAATACGTTTGGGACGCCGTCCGGACCGCTCGCATATAGGTGCGCTCACGGCAGCTTGGCTCCGCAAGCTTTTGAAAAAGCCTGACCAAACTTTTGATTTATGCAGCATTTTCTAAAATGTTGGTTTTTCGACAAGCTGGGGGCCGCTCTCAAACGGGAGCAGCCCCTTTAAAACACCGTGCGCAGATCATGCGCCCTTTTGATAGCAATAGATGCCCAGCCTGTTATTGGTCACGTACATGACGGGGATTAAAAGCTTTTGGACCCCCGGCAGCAGATGGCGCATCTGATCGGTGAAGTTGATCAGCCCGGTCTGCTTCAGCGCTGGGCAAAGCCTGACCACCTCGCTGCCGTCCTTAACGCCCCAGTGAAACTGCGCGCTGGTTTTTTTGAGCGTATCGTGCATTTTCCCCCTGTTCACAAGCCCCTTATACAGCAGGTCAAACTGCGCTTCAAACCGGTCAAAGCCGCTGACCAATATCGCAAGCAGCTGCGCAACCTCGCTTTCGCGAAGATACATGAGCATGCCCTCGGATATAACCAGCAGCGGCCGGCCGTTTGTTTGAACCGCCTGCGTCCAGCTGGGGTCCAGCGCGGATTTGGCGATATCGGTCACGCGGGGGTGGTCTTCAAAAAACAGCTTCCGCTGCGCAATCACCTCGGGGAAATCGAGGTTATACCACCAAATTCCCCCATTATCCACGCGGGAAAATCGGGTATCCAGCCCGCACCCCACCGAGACGACGGCACATTCAGGGTTTTGGCTGATGAATCTTTTCACCTGATCATCCATGGTTTTTGCCCGCGCAACAACGCCGTAATAGGATAGGATACCGCTATCAAACTTGGAGAAATCATAGTCTATTTTTGCGACCATTTCCGCGGCTTTTTTATCGTTGATCACGGGTGCGGCGCTCGCCGCGTCCTTTGCTCGGATGTAAAGCGTGATGAGCAGCGTCTCCATAACGCCGTCTAGTTTAACCGACATATTCAATCCTCCTGTATCATTATTATGTGCTCGACTCAGTTAGTTAAAACTAACCATTGCATTCATTACTATACGCCGCCCGGCGCTGCTTGTCAAGCGCTCATTCAACGGATTTTTAGCAGTGCCCGTGCGGGTCGGGCGGCTTCATGCTGGAAAAGCCGTTTAAGCCGCATTGGGAGAACCCATGGGGCGTTCTCCCACATCAATACAGTATCGGGCTGTTTGGCACGCTCTTCTGCGCTTCTTAAGGGAAAAGCGCCCTATTCACCCGACAATCCGACGGTGATCGCATGAAATTCATCGGTTCGCTCACCAAAGACCTGCGGGAACAGCTGGCCAGGCGACGCGAATAGCTGTGGATTATCGAGCAGCAGCGGAAAATTGAAATGGCATTTGAGATATCATTACCCGATATACGCATATGCAAAAGGGCAGCCAAGCGGTCACGTCAGCTTGGCTGCCCACCATTTACCGGCAATGGTATCCGCGCTATTCTGTTATCAAAGGCGTATATCCTGTTTTTTCGATTATTTCCTGTCCCTGTGGGGATAAAATCCAATCTATCAGTAATTTTGTGTTGCCTTCCGGCGTACCGTTTGTCACTGCATAGAAGTCGGCAACAAACGGGTAACTTCCGTTTTGGATATTTTCTGTCGAAGGCTCAACGCCATTTACACTTAAAAGCTTCGCGTCGGGATTCGCATACATGGTTGTGGCGTAATATCTATAGGAGTAACCAATGGCCGGCTGCACGCCATGCCATTCGACCGAGACCTGCTTCATCAAACTGTTTGTACCAATGAGGCTTTTATCGGGCAGTGGCTGTGGAACCTGAATTGGCAGGTCGCCCATAAGCATTTGCAGGCCTGTTTGACTTCCGGAGCCTTCAGGACGCTGAAATGCGATAATCTTTCCACCCTCATGCCAGCCTATCGTGCCCCATTCAGCGGTTTTACCCGAATAGATATTGCGTATTTGCTGAACTGTGATATTGTCTATGGGGTTTTCTTTCCCCACCAAAAAGACGAATGCTTCACGCCCTATCGGCGTAAACGTTAACGCCGCCCCGGCAGCACTTGCCAAAGCAATTTGCTGTTCGGAAGCACGCGCGACAAAAATAATATCGCGTTCGCCCGATATAATCGCTTCATATGCGCCGCGTGTGTTGCTGCAACGGACGGTGTCCGGCGAAAAAGCCCTTTCATCATAGACGGCCTGTGCAAAAGCGGCATAAACCGGATAAAGGGCTGTTGCGCCATCCAGAACAGGTTGATGATTAACGAATTGCAGCCGGGGTTTTTCATCGAGCTTTACTGTTTTTGAATTTACGGCAAACGGAACATATTCAGTCAAATCCAGAGCTGATTCCGATTCAGCCGGTACACCTGTGCCTATCCACCAATCCCCGCGCAGTGCTACAGGAAACAGCACAACAGATAAAACAACAAGCAAGGAGATTGCTGCTAAAACCGGCATGCGTTGTTTTTGGAACTTTACCCATAAAAGGACGGTTGCTCCAACGGCGCCTGACAAAACAAATGCAACCGGAAACATCCCGACAACATTATCAACCTCCTCAATAGTGGTGAGGTATTCATATCTGTGAAGTACATATACGCCCACGAACCAGGCAAAAACCATCATTGCCACGCGGGATGCGATTTTAAATGCTTTAACCATCCTGTATACCCTTACATCAGCGAAATCATGCCCGTTACCGCGCCAATGAAAAAGACAACGATAAGCGCCACAAAAGCAAGGGGTAAAGCAACTGCGATAACAGCAATTATTTTTCCGGTTAAGCCGATACGCGCTTTCCCTTGATTAAGTGCGGCAATACCTGTTATGAGCCCAACTGTCGGTGACAGTATTACAAAAAGTGAATACATCGGAACGCTTATTCCAAACGAACCGAGAAAACCGAGAAGAACCGGAAGAAGGTCGAGCCCTAACGCAACAAGCGGCAGGGTCAACTTATTAGGATGCACGCCGGTCTCAGCGTTTATGTCTCTTACATCATCCGCTTGATTGTTCATAAACAAACATCTCCTTACTTCCTGTTAACAGTATTCTACTCTATCGGCGTAAATTTCACGCGTATTTAACGCGATAAGATACAGCAATGATAACACATTTCAGCCCCCTTCACAAGGCATAACGACTGCTCAGGGGCTTTTCTCACGGCAAGGGCTGGCAGCGTGGTGAGGTCCTCCGGTTCCTCTTGCCGGGTTTTCAATACTGAAAGCGCTACAGACAGTCGTACGTTTTATATAATTTGCATCAAGAACACCGCCGCGCCGGAAAAACACAGGATAAAGCCGCCCCTTGGGAGAATGGCTGCCTTAAAACCCATCAGACCGCCGTGAAGCGATATACTTCACGGCGGTCCCCGCCAGCGTTTGTGCATACATCATTGCGCAGGTAAGCCCTCACGTTTGCGCGGTTTTTTTGCGCCCTTAGTTTTGCGGTATGACAGAGCCGCCCTCTGTGCGGAGGGCGGCCTCCTCTTCGCATGTGTTCTCCGGCTGATTGACCGCCGTTTAACCCGCACCCCGCCGCCAGGCGGCTACATCACCTTATCAAGGTCGCGGCGCAGCCGCTTGATGATCCGCTTTTCCAGCCGTGAGATATAGGATTGGCTGATACCGATCATGTCGGCCACCTGCTTCTGAGTGCGCTCCTTGCCGTCGAGAAAGCCGAAGCGCAGCTGCATAATCAGCCGCTCGCGCTCGCAGAGCTTGTTTATGGCGTCGGCCAGCATGCTTTTTTCGGCGTCCTGCTCAATCGGCCGATTGATGGAATCAGGCTCGGTGCCCAGAACGTCCGATAGCAACAGCTCATTGCCGTCCCAATCAATGTTTAACGGCTCATCGATCGAAACCTCGTTTTTCAGCGGCTGGCACTTGCGCAGGTACATGAGAATTTCATTTTCGATGCAGCGCGAAGCGTAAGTGGCAAGCTTGATGCCCCTGCTTGGGCAGAAGGTGTTCACCGCCTTGATCAGCCCGATGGTACCGATGGAGATCAGGTCCTCAACCCCCAGGCCGGAGCTTTCAAACTTACGCGCAATATACACCACCAGGCGCAGATTGTGCACGATGAGCTGCTGGCGCGCCTCGTGGTCCTTCTGCTCCAGGCGGATGAAGATAACCCGCTCCTCCTCACGCGAAAGGGGCGCGGGCAGCGTTTCCGGGCCGTGTATGTAATGCACCGCTTCGGTGAACCCCAAGCGCCACAGCAACAGATAAAGCCGCAGGCGCAGCGACCCGCAGAATGTCCCGACTGAATTTTTCATGATGTTTACGCCCCCACTTTCTGTTCTTTATAACTGACCAGCTGCGGATTGCACACGGCGCGGTAGTCATTGGCGCCCAGCGACCCGCCCAGCACCGCGACATAGCAATCCCCGGCTTTTATGGCTTCTTCTCCCTGCCGGCGAATCAGCAGGGTATCCGGTATAAAGGCGGGCAGCAGCCCCGCGGAATCCAGCGTTTTGTAGGGTACCAGCCGCAGCCCCTTTTCCGGCGCCTTTGAAAGGCTAAAGTTCTTCAGCTCCGGCGGCATGGCGCTCCCCAGCGCCCGCTCCTCGCAGACAACCACCGGGCAGTGCGAAAATGGTTCGGTCAGATTGCTGCCGGTGTCTATCAGCGCGGGGAAGACGCTCACCGCCCCTGCATGCAGCACGGTTATTTCGCACAGCGTCCCCTTGGGGGAACCGCGCACAAGCAGCCCCGCCAGACCGCCTGCGATAAAATAAGCCGCGACACAGCATCCGATGAGCGCCGCCGCGCCTATATCAAAGTATACCGCCCCTTTCGAAACCAGCACCCCGCGTGGGCGCATTGTCACCTGCCACAACAGCAGCAACCCCGACGCGAGTAGGCTGACCGTAAACAGGCAAAACACCGACAGTGCGGCGCGTTTTGCGCCGTTAAACCCAAAGGCGGCAACCGACATAATAACCGTCAGAAAAAGCTTATAGAAAAGCAGAATGACGCGGCTATAGACCGGGACAAAAATAATCAGCGCGCCAAAAGCGCCGAGCATGGCCGCCAGGCACAGGCGCCAAAACACCGGCTGGCGGCGGATGAACAGCGCCGTTATCCGCAGCAATATAAAGTTGACCATAAAATTAATGACAAGCAGAACATCCACATAGACAACCGTGGGCAAGGCTCTCTCCCCCTTGTACACATGAGTATACCGCGCCTGCCCTTCAATAATTGTCAAAACCGCGCAGCTTGTACGCGGGGCATTTGTCCAAAAAATCCGATTGTGGTGCGGTTTTTAAGGACAATCCACAATTTGTCTGAAATTTTTAGCCCCATGCCGCCGCAATTTTTTTCGCCGGTACAAAGATGCCAAACCGATTTGAAACCTTTTTAATCGCTTTGGCATAGGATGAAGCAAACCATTTTTTGGAGTTGATTGATTATGCCTTGCAGATGTAACAGCGCCTCTGTCGCATCCGCTTCTCAAACAAGCACCGCGGCCGATACCAACACCAATAACAACAACGGCAACGGTGCGTCCGATGGATTCAGATGCGGAGGCTCAAACCAGCGTGCCCCCATGACGGCGGTTCAGGGAACCAACACCAATAACAACAATAACAACTCGGCGTCCAACAGGCACGGCCACCGCGACGGAACAAACGCCGTCGCCGGCACCAGCACCAACAACAACGGCCGTAACAGCAACTCGTTCTGGCCGGAATTTGCCGTTGTGCCCAATAACAGCGCTAACGGCAACGGCGGCAACAACAATAACAACAACTGCCGCAACTGCTGCCGCTGCTGCTGTTGTTAGCACAGGTTCGGCATTACCTAGAGCATGCCCTAAGGGCCGAAAAAGGTGGGAAATTCACTGAGAGAGCGCTGACGCAAGGCGAAAAGTGCAGGAGTACGGGATACATTCCGGGCATTTTCAACGCGGTGACATGCGCTTTCTCAGTCGAATTTCCCAAAGTTGGGAAATTTAAGAAGGTTCCTGACAAGCCTTCTTATTCAGGAGACCCGCAGCGCAAGGTGCCCAACTACCGCATTTTCGGCGTCGCATCCTTCGCTGGCCGATAGCTGCAATTCAAAATATCATGATGCATACAGCTAAAAACTCCGTTGTCGTTTTTTTATTATACCGCCGTGCGCCGCTACGGGGCTTTTTGCGTTGTTTTTTGCTTTTGCGCGCGGTATAATCAAGATGTAATAACCGCAGGCTGTCAATAAAGTGGCAGGGGCTTAGCAATTCGCATAAAACAAATGCCGCTTATCGCGACATGGGAGAACCCCCGGCGAGGATTCTTCCCGCAAAAAAATCCGGCGGACTGTTCAGTCTGTCGATAAAGTCACTGTGTTTTAGCGATATGCACAAACTGGATGCCGCCGAAGCGGCATTAGGGAACCCCTGGCGGGGACTCCCCTCGCAAAAAAGTCCACTGGACTGTTTTTACGCCCTCTCCTGCGCTTCTTACAGAATTAGGACACTTTGGGGCGCTGCCCGGACCGCTCGCATATAGGTGCGCGCGCGGCAGTTTGGCTCCGCCAAGACCCGGCACGTTTTGAAAAAAAGCGCGACCAAAACCTTTAGTTTGTGAAACTTTTTCTTTGAAATGGATTTTGGGGACAAGCTGCGGTGTAATTGTAATAACCGCATACGGTTATTACACCGTCTCCATGCGCAACGGCTCGCCCCTTAACGGGGCACCGCATTGAGATGCGCAATTATACCACTGCGCGCTTTGCGCTTGTGATTAACATCAAAAAAAGAAAGCCGGGGGTTCTTATGCTGCACTCAATACGCCTTCGTCCATTTGCGCTGGCCGTGCTGCTGGTTGTGGCCTGCGCCTGCCAAAAACCCGGTATGAGCTCTTCTCAGCCCGGGTCGGAATCTACCGCACCCACTTCGGCGGCGCTTTCGGACATGCTTTTTGCCGCCGAAACATACGAAACCTATTGCGGCGGGCTGGATTTTAACGGCACGGATTATAACGCCACCGTGGGCTTTGCTTACGGCTGGCTGGCAAAAAACGATCTGTTGGCGCCCTTTGGCAAAACCGACGCGCAGGGCGAAACGGTCTATTCCCTGCCTCAGCCGACGGCCCAAGCGCTTTGCGACCTGTTTTTCGGGGTGGATATCGCCCCGCAGAATGAGCAATACGCGCTGGATTATTACCCGGCTTACGACACCGCCCTGCCCTACGTACTGAAAGGGCCGGGCACACTGCCGGTGCCCGAAAGCGACGGCGGCTATAACCTCACTTTTGCACGCGCGGTGCCCGGCGGTGGCACGCTACGCGGTGTGCGCTACCGCTTTGTACCCAAGATTCTGCAAGCAGAGCCGAACGAGCCGGTTAGCCGCATTTATCATCAGGGCGACACCGTCTGGCAGTTAGCCGAAGTGGAAAACCTTTCGGAGCCGGAACTGCCACAGGCGCAGTACGAGACGGTACGCATCCAAACGGTGGAGGCGCTGCTGGACATGGCCACGGCCATCAACGCCGGCGACAGGGCGGCGCAGCAAAAGCGCTACCTGCTGGAAGCCGACCTCGACTTAGCAGAGGTACCCTTCACGCCCATTGGGACAAACCGCCCGCTGCTGCCGGACGACATCCGCGACGACCGCCTGCCGGGCTTTAACGCCGTCTTTGACGGGCAGGGGCATGTCATCCGAAATCTAAGCCTGATGCTCACCGCGCCCGACACGCCCGACGCTCCGCTGACCGGTGGATTTTTCTCGGTGATCGGCCCCGGCGCGACCGTGCAGAACCTCACGCTGGAAGAGGCCTCGGTACGCACACCGCTCACCGCGCTGCCGGCCGCCGCCGAAGTGGCCACTGGCCTTCTGGCAGGCCGCTGCATGGGGCAGGTTTTAGACTGCCATGTCTCGGGCAAGGTTGTGGGCAGCTATCAAACCGGCGGGTTTGCGGGCGTCATCGGGAACTATCAAAACGGTGATGAAGCCGCCTTTGCCCGCGTAAGCGGCTGCACCGCCCGGGTGAGCGCCGCAGGCGACAGCGAGCTGGGCGGCTTTGCGGGCAGCCTGCACGGCGCTATCCTCTCCGGCTGCCAGGCACAGGGCGAGGTTATCGCCGTTTCGGGCCAAATATATGGCGCACCGCGGGCCATCGGCGGTTTTTGCGGCTTTTCGGTCGCGGGGCAGGTGGCGGACTGTGAAGCGTCGGTCTATGTCAAAACTGAGCTGCCCGCGGATTGGGTCGGGGCCTTCATGGGTTATAATCAGGGCAGCATCACCAACAGCCGCTACAATCTCGACAAGGCCCCCTACTGGGAGCCGGTGGACGTCATCTATCAAAATGCGGTCAGTGAGGTGACGGCATTTTCGGCCAATGTCAAGCCGCTTTCCCCGGCATGACGACCGCCCGTTCCAGAAAATTTTATCCGCGCGGTGTGCCCACCGCTTTCTGAAGGAGGATTTCCATGACCAAAAAACAACGCGCCGCCGAGGCGGTGCGCCTTTTAAAAGAAGCCTACCCCGACGCCATCTGTTCGCTGGAATACGTGAAGCCGCACGAGCTTTTAATCGCGGTACGGCTTTCGGCCCAGTGTACCGATGCCCGCGTGAATATGGTTACACCCGAACTTTTTTCCAAGTATCCGACACTGGAGGCGCTGGCGGCGGCAACGCCGGAGGAAATCGGCATTGTGATCAAAAGCTGCGGGCTTTATAAGACCAAGGCGAAGGATATCGTCGCGCTGTCGCAGATGCTGCTGGAGGAATTCGGCGGCGTGGTGCCCGATTCGATTGAACAGCTCACCCGCCTGCCCGGCGTAGGTCGTAAGACGGCGAACCTCATCGTCGGGGACGTTTACCACCAACCCGCCGTCGTATGTGATACCCACTGCATCCGCATCACAAACCTGCTTGGGCTGACCACCTCCAAAGATCCGCTCAAATGTGAAAACGAGCTGCGCGCCTGCCTGCCGATGGCGGAATCCAACGACTTTTGTCACCGGCTGGTGCTGCATGGCCGCGCCGTTTGCGTTGCGCGCCGCCCGCAGTGCGCCGTCTGCACAATGGCGCCTGCCTGCCGCTTTGCACAAGTGCAAAACAAAAAGAAATAGATGCGGGATAAATGGCGAGGGCCGCCTTGCCGAAAAATGTTGCGCACACGGACACGCAACACCAAAGAAAGGTTATGCATATGAGAAAACTGATCGTCGTACTGGCGACCATACTGATAATCGTCGCGCTCGGCAGCTGTACGCCCCAAAAGCCCGCCCCGAAAGAACCGGCTTTTGGCGAAATTGCGCCCGCCAAGCTGACCGAACAGGAGGAGGAAATCACCGCTCTGCTGGCGCCTGGCCTCCAATATAGCATTTTTGATTTTAAAATCGACGGCAGTGTCAAATCCGCACAAATCAACCGCTACCGCCTTGAAAACGGGCAATGGACGTCGATCGGCAGCAGCGGGCACACGCTTGACGACACCGGCGGCCGCGTTGCCCTGATAAGCGACAGCGTTGCCGGGCAAAACCGCATCGTGCTGCAAAACGGGGGCGACAGCGTCGCCATGGTCTACGATGCGCCCGAAGGGGCTTCTTCTGAGGGGATGAGCAACGCTGTTTCTTATTTAAGCGGCGAAAAAAGCCTTATGTATGGGCAGGAAGTCCCATTGCAAGTACAAATTTTCACCAGGCAAAGCAGTTTTTCTGCTTACGACGTGGATGTGGCCTTCAGCCAGCCCGAATTATATGTGCAGCAGGGCTATGAGCAGGTGTATACCACGACGATAACCTTTAGCCAAGACACGCTGAGCTGACGGCCGACACGCCCGGTAAATTCCACTGAAAAAGCCGACAGGGCATTTAAAATATCCGGGATACAGTCCGCATTCCCGCGCTTCTTGCCTTGCATCGGCACGCGTTCAGATAATTCTCCGTTATTTTTACTTTTAAGAACATCCTGACCGCCCCTGCCAAAACCGGGGGCGGTTTTGACTGCCCCTATTTACAAAAAAAGTTGGCACTCTCGATATTAGAGTGCCAGAATTAATAATTTATCCAAAAAATTTGCAATACTTCATAACATTCCTGCGGTATATTTAAGTTGTTCCCACAGAGAATTAAGCGTAAGAGAAAAGGAGGGTGAAACCCATGAATTCGGCACAACATACGGGTGCTTTGGGCACCCAACCGTCGATTCCGTCAATTGATAAGCAGCAACAATAAATTTTGAATGGAGGAATTGCATATGTTTGATCTGATGCCTTTTGACCGTAAACGCCGCGGCATGATTTTTAACCCGTTTTCCGATTTTGACAACCTTGAAAAAGCTTTTTTCCAGCACACCGGCCTCGATGAATTTAAAACCGATATCCGCGATTTGGGTGACAGCTATCAGCTTGAAGCGGACCTGCCCGGTTTTAAAAAAGAGGATATTCGCGTCTCACTCGAGGGCGACTGCCTGACCATCGGCGCCCAGCGCAGTACCGAAAGCGAGGAAACCGATAAAAATGGCAACTTTGTCCGCCGCGAACGTTCCTATGGCGCTTTCAGCCGCTGCTTTGATGTCTCCGGCATTCAGCAGGATGCCATCAAGGCCGAGTATACCGACGGCGTGTTGAAGCTGACGCTGCCGAAAAAGTCCAGCATGCTGCCCGCGGCCCGGACCATCGCCATCGAGTCGTAAAGCTTCACCGCAACCTTCGTTGAGCACCCCTGCTGCTGCAGGGGTGCTTTGTTGTTGTCGGCTTCAGCGCAAATAAAAGGGCGGCCCCGTTAATCCAACGGCAGCCGCCCTGACAGCAGGTTTAATTCAATGGTTTAAATCTTAAAACAGGTGCAGCGCAAAACGCACAATAAGCGCCGCAAAGGAAATAGAAACGGTGGACAGCAGCTTGATCAGGATGTTAATCGAGGGGCCAGAAGTATCCTTGAAGGGATCACCGACCGTATCGCCGACAACCGCCGCTTTGTGGTTGGCGGAACCCTTGCCGCCGTGGTGACCCGCCTCGATGTACTTCTTGGCGTTATCCCATGCACCGCCCGCGTTGGACATCATGATGGCGAGGATAAAGCCGGTAACGGTAGCGCCCATCAACATGCCGGTTACGCCGTCGACGCCAAGCAGCAGGCCGACAGCGATCGGCGCAACAATAGCCATCACCGACGGTGCCATAATCTCCTGCTGTGCGCTCTTAGTGCACAGGTCGACACAGGTGTGATAATCCGGCTCGGCGGTACCTTCCATCAGGCCGGGGATGGTTTTAAACTGACGGCGAACCTCGGTGACGATACTCATGGCAGCCCTTCCGACCGATTCCATCGTCATAGCGGCAAACACAAAGGGCAGCACGCCGCCGATAAACAGGCCAACGAGCACCGCCGGATTGGTAACGCTGAGGTTCAACACGATATTGGGGTCAATTGCCTTACACTGGTCGACATAGGCGGCGACAAGTGCCAGCGCGGTGAGCGCCGCGGAACCGATGGCAAAGCCCTTGCCAGTGGCGGCGGTGGTGTTGCCAAGCGAGTCGAGCGCGTCGGTGCGGTTGCGAACCGATTCATCCAGGCCAGCCATCTCCGCAATGCCGCCGGCATTGTCGGCCACGGGGCCGTAAGCGTCGGTTGCCAGCGTGATACCAAGCGTCGAGAGCATGCCGACGGCTGAAAGGCCAATGCCGAACAGGCCCGCTTCAAAACTGGCGTTGCCGCCCGAAACAATAAAGCTGACAATAACAGCGATGCCCACAATAATAACCGGGACAGCGGTGGACATCATGCCCAGTGCCAGGCCACTGATGATGATGGTGGCAGAGCCGGTCTCAGAAGAGGCCGCCAGCTTCTGGGTGGGCTTGTAGGTATCGGAGGTGTAATACTCGGTAAAATAGCCGATGGCGTTACCTGCGACCAAACCGACCATAATGGCGACAAACAGGCCCAACTGCTCGCCGTTAAAGACGTAATCAATCAGGAAATAAGCACCGATGGCCACCAGCACGCTGGCGATGTAGGTGCCTTTGCGCAGCGACCCCAGCAGGCTTCTCTGGTCGGCATTTTCGCCGGTCTTGACAAAGAAGGTGCCAATGATTGAAGCAAAGATGCCAATAGCCGAAAGCGCCATCGGAACCGCCATGCCGTCCATACCAAAACCGGCGGCAACGGCAAGCGCACAGGCCGACAGTCGGGCACCGGCATAAGATTCGTAAAGGTCGGCGCCCATACCCGCCACGTCGCCGACATTATCACCGACGTTATCGGCAATAACAGCGGGGTTTCTGGGGTCGTCTTCAGGGATACCGGCCTCAACCTTGCCAACAAGGTCGGCGCCGACATCAGCCGCCTTGGTGAAGATGCCGCCGCCAACACGGGCGAACAACGCCATCATCGAGGCGCCCATGCCAAAGGTGAGCATCAACGAGGAAATGCGGGTTGCCTGCTCTGCAACGGGCAGCCCTGCAAAAACAACATACTTCAGGAAATAGAACCACAGGCTCATATCCAAAAGGCCCAGACCTACGACGGTAAAGCCCATGACCGATCCGGCCGAAAAGGCGACGCGAAGGCCGTGGTTAAGGCTATGGCTGGCCGCATTAGCCGTTCTGGCGTTGGCCGCAGTTGCAATTTTCATGCCAATAAAACCGGAGAGTGCCGAAAAGAAGCCACCGGTGATAAAGGCGATGGGCACCCAGATTTGCATCTGCCCCAGGAATGCCAGCACCAGCATAATCACAAAAACAACAGCGAAAAACTTTGCTACGCCGGTATATTGACGTTTGAGATACGCATTTGCGCCCTGGCGGATAGAAGCTGAAATCTTTTTCATCAATTCGGTGCCTTCACTCTCGGCAAGCACCTTTTTAGAGCGCAGATACGCAAAAATCAGCGCCGCTGCCGCTCCAATAGGCATTAGGATGATAAGGTCCATTTTAAATTACACTCCTTGTCATTTTCTTCCTGCTCGTTTTCCTCGTCCTTAAGACAATGCATTGTCCATGCGCAACACATTTTTAGGAATATTATATTAAAACACCAATTAATTTTATTGCGTAACGCTGCAATTGTCAACATAATATTCATATTTCATGCGGTTTTTGCCACGTTTTTGACAAAAAAATGATGTGAAAGCCCTTTGCGTGTATTGAAAAACCGGCCAAAAAATCCCTTTTCCCTGAATTATTGCCGCCCCAACAGTGCAAACAGTACCAACAGGTGCCCCGGGTAATAGAAATAAAAACCCCATTTTCGAATTGCCGCGCCTGAATCTTTGGCAGGGCCGCCCCGCATTCCATTATAGCATAAAAGCAACGGCAGGCTCAGCAAGCAAAACAGGTAAACCCACCGGCCATACAACAGGCAGCCGACGGTGAAGAGCAAAACCACTGTGGCAGTGCCCGCTTTGCCCTTTGAGGACAGCGACCAGAACATCAAAATGGTCATGACACCCAGCGCGGCATAATCGGTATACAGCAACTGTGCCAGCAGAGCGGTTGCCAGAATGGCAAAAAGGCCGAACGCCCTTCCCCCGTGGTCCACAAGTGCAATACACACGGCGCCCAGGCAAAGCGTAAAAAAGACGTTTTGATGATGCGGATAAAATGCAACGCCGTAAAACGCGAGATCAAACGGCAGCTCAGATAAAAGGGCAAACACCGCCAGGCGCAGAATAAAGCGTTTGCGGCTGCGGGTGTGCAGCATCCCCTGTGCCAGCAAAAACGCAAAAATGGGAAAGGCCGCGCGGCCGATGGCGCGCATCCCAAACAGGGCCGGCATTTCACGCAGTATGGCGACCCACGGAACTTGCCGTTCCCGCATGATAACTGCGCCAATGTGGTCTACCGTCATACTCAGCACAGCCAGCCCCTGCAGCGCGGTGCCCGAAAGACCCTGCCGCCGCATCAGCGCGTCAGCTGCGGCATCTCGCCGGAGTGGTAGGCCTCAAGCAGCAGCGAAAGGGTGTCGATCTGACTGCGCAGTTCCGCGCCAATGTCGGTATCGGCCACCAGCTTGCGGCGTGTCGCCACCTCCAGAATATCCGTCTTAGATAAGATATCGGTGTTTTGCTGCACCGCTTCGGAAATGCCCTTAAACGGCCCGTGCGACACCAGACGCAGCCCATAGGAGTTATAGATAAGCGTATAGCCTGCGATGCCGGTGGTCTTTTGATACGCCTTGCAGAAACCGCCGTCGATGGTCAGCAACCTGCCGCCGCATTTAATCGGGCTTTCGCCATCCTTGGACTTCACCGGAATATGCCCGTTGATAATGTGCGATTCCGCCGGGTCCAGCCCGAATTCCTCAAAGACGCCGGCGATAACCTTAGGGTCATTCATGTGGTGGTAGTAATAATTCTTAGGCTCTTCGTGCGAGGCTTTGTCCTCCACCAGCATGCGTTCAAAGGTTGTCATGCGGGTTCGGCCAAATATGGGCGAGTTTTTGCCGCACCACAGCCACCACATGAAATCCTCGCCGTCGCGCTTCTCTCTGGTGCCGCGAACGCCAAAATAGCCCTCTCGAACTTTATGTTCGCAAAAATCAAACAGCCGCTTACCCCACAGGCGCTTACCGTCAAACTCAAACCGTTCAAACGAGCCGTCGCGGTTGAGCGGCACGCACCCGTGGAACAGCAGATTGGAGTTGCAGCAGCGGTAAAAGCTGCCGTGCTCGAACAGGAAACGCATATGCGTCTGAAGCTTGTCGCTGCGGATGAAAGATTCTTTCAGCGAAGCCATCAGCTGGCGTTCCTCCTCGGTCAGCTCATACGGCGACTCGGGGTTGATGGTGGGGAAATCGGTGTCGCGCAGCGGATAAGTCTGGCCTGCAATGGTCACCGTTCCTTCGGAAA
The DNA here is from genome assembly GCA_023457355.1 of Bacillota bacterium. Classification (GTDB taxonomy): domain Bacteria; phylum Bacillota; class Clostridia; order Oscillospirales; family Ruminococcaceae; genus Yanshouia. The sequence continues at coordinate 55,533 of JAEWLW010000034.1, forward strand.
AGTTGATCTTATCCAGCATCATGCGCGCATCCATATCATATTCGGGATGCCGCGCGATAATCTGTCCTTCCAGCTTCAGCTGCATAACGGCGGCGGCCTTGCGCAGCTTTGCCACCAGCTCAACATCGTTCAAACCTATTTTGCCCTGCTCCAGCACCTTGGGTTTAAATGCCATTGAATCGCCGTAGGTTTTTTCGGCAAAGGTGGTCAGCGCACGCAGGCTGATGCCGTAACCGTTTTCAAGCGTATCCACATTTGCATAGGACAGCGAAACGTTGAGCACATTGGCGATGCAGGCTTCATTGCCTGCCGCGGCCGCCATCCAAAGCATATCGTGGTTGCCCCAGACAATATCCACCGCGTGATGCTTTATCAAAAGCTGCATGATATCTTCGGCACCCGGGCCACGGTCATAAATGTCGCCGATGATGTGCAGCTGGTCGACCGCCAGGCGCTTAATCAGGCTGGAAAGCGCAACAATAAACGCATCCGCCCTGCCCACATCCACAATGGTGGCAAAAATTCGCCCGTAGTAATTCTCTTTGTTTTTTTCGTAGTGATCCGCATGCAGCAGCTCGTCGATGATATAGGCAAAATCGGCCGGCAGCGCTTTGCGCACCTTGGAACGGGTGTATTTTGAAGCCACCACCCGGCAAATATCAATGAGCTTAACCAGCGTATCATGGTACCATTCGTCAAGGTCGTTCTGATGTTCAACTTTAAGCAGCTCCAACTTGTACTGCGGATAATAAATAAGTGTCGCCAGCTTGGAGCATTCTTCTTCGGTGCTGTTCTCGCTGTAAAGCTCGTCAATTTTATCGCGGATAACACCGGAGGCGTTGTTGAGGATGTGTGCAACCGCCTCATATTCGCCATGCAGGTCGCTGATAAAGTGTTCGGTTCCTTTGGGAAGATCTAAAATGGCCTCCAAATTGATAATTTCGGTGCAAACCGATTGAATATTTGGAAACTGCTTGGATAGTAAACGTAAAAACGCCATATTGTCGTTGATAGGGTCGCTCTTTTCCTGCTGCATCGTCATTCCTCCCGTAAATGGCTCTAAACCTAAAGCTTATATGCGTGACTTTGGGCGTGCATTCAGTTCTATGATAATGATATCCGAATCGCAAAGCGCGCAGTGTCAAATCTCGCCCGGCAAAGTCATTACTCTGCCCAGCGGTGAAAAGTCGGCATCTTCCATTACAGAAAATGCCATGTATTTATTATAACATAATTATTTTGGGATGAAGCAAAAATTACAGCACAAAAAAGCCCTGCGTCAACAGAAGGGCTTTAGAGATATTAGGCAATAAAACGCCCTTTGTTGTGGAAATGAATTCCGCATGGTCTGCGACTTTAGCGGGTGTGCAAAGCTTCCCCGGGCTCAGTCATATAGCGCACCCGCACCGGCTCCTCATCCCGCCAGAAAAGATCCGCCGTGCCATCGCCGTTCAGCGCGATCTCACATTGCACCGGCCAGTTGTGACGAAAGGGCGGAATACGGCAATCCGTTTCTATAGCGGCGGTCTGCTGAAGGTCAGCGTCAAAAACCGCCAGTGTCACCGGCAGCGGCGTATCCCACTCCTGCGTGTAATCGCGCACGGCGGCCAACAGCAACTGGTTTTCGCGGTCGACAACCATACCGATAACGAGCCGTTCGGGGTGTGTATAGCCGTGGTCATCGATAACGCTGCCAACGTCAAGAATCGGACGCCCCACAGGCTCTGTGCCGGTAATGTCAAACGCTTTGAGCGAGACGGCTTCATTGAGCACAACCGTGTCGTTGTCAAAAAAGTCCGCACCGTAGAGCACCGAGCAAAAATCCAAAAAAGTGGTTCCGCCGCGCCCTTTCAGCACAATATCCCGCCAGAAGGCATCGCCGGCGCCGCCGCTGTCGGCATCATACAGCAAAACGGCACCGCTTGGGCTGGTGGCCAGAATATCTTCGAGCATTTCGTCGGTATAGCGGCGGGCGCAGGTGTAACTACGGGTGTTAAAGTCCAGCGCATAGGTCAGCTTTGTGTTGGAAATCGTCGCGGTTTTAGCCGCTGCATCTATTGAGGCGGTCGCCACATAGGTGATGCCCTCGCGGTCGGTGTATTCCGGATGTGCAAGAAAATCCAGCGCCATCTTAAAATTATCGTCGAACCCCGGCACTGTCATTTCAAACACCGTGCCGTCAGCCGTCTTGAGACGATAGCGCATACCGCTACTGCCTGCCTGATCACTGTATTCGCCGGAATAGGAGAGCACCGTACCATCTTGCCGCACGATTTCCTCATACTGCCATTGACTGACCACCCCGATGGCCCTGTCGATGCCGCGATAAGAGTCCCCTCCCATATCCAAATAGAGCTTATCGCGCGTCATCCGCATCCCGTTTGGCGTTACATTCCCTTTTTTAAGCTGATCATAAACGCCGGTATAGGCTGTCAGCTCATGGCCGCCCTGCGCGTTAAAAATCTGTGCCATTAAAAAGCGATACTGTTTTGTATCCTCGTCATACCACGGGCGCTGCTCTTCATACAGCACCGCAAAGCCCGCCTCCCCCGCTGCGGTTTCTATAATATAGTATTCGCACGCGGGCACCTGCCAATGCAGCTGTGTTTCACCGCAATAAAGCGACGGCTCGGCCGGTGCTTCGCCGCTCACGCATAGCGGTGCGTCAGACCGCGCTGCACCCGGCTGGACAATTGTCCCGCAGGCACAGCAAAGCGTCAGCACAGCGGTCAGCAGCATCCACTTTATCCGCTTAAAGTTCATAGTAGAATCTCCTGCGCCCCGGCTACTTCGGTTGATTCGGTTGCTTCGGTTGCTTCAGTTGATTCGGTTGCTTCAGTTGATTCGGTTGCTTCAGTTGATTCGGTTACTTCAGTTGATTCGGTTACTTCAGTTGATTCGGTTACTTGGGCCGTTGTGTCCGCCGCTTCAGGCTGATAGCGCACCCGCACCGGCGGTTCGTTTCGGCACGACAATTCGGCCGTACCGTCACCGTCTGGTTCAATTGACAGGATGTTGATCGCAAACTTCGCAAAAGCGCGCATTGTCATGCCGGTATCGCAATCCCACAGCGGCTCGCCCGCCCAGTCGAGCACCGTCAGCGTCACCGGCAACGCCTCGGTCTGCTGCGGCGTACCCTGCCAAAGAATGCCGGAACCGAAAGTGTAGGGGCGGTGCGCTACAAGCAGCAGCCGGTTTTTTTCATCCACCGCCGTGCCCACCACAAGACGCTTGATACCGGTTTGGGATTTGTTATAAGGGTTTTGCTGTGTGCCGAAATCGAAGTCCGGTCCCGGCGAGAGCACCGCGCCGGTGGTGGTGTCAAAAAAGCGCAGCGCACCATAGGTGTTGGCGAAAATGCGGTCGCTGTCCAGAAAATACAGCTGATCCAACTCATAGCCCGCATATAAAAACACGATGCCCCCCGGTCCGCGCACAACGTAGTCACAACCGCCGGGCGATTCGAAATAGCTGCGCGCGTCGGCGGTGTAAAGGCAGCGCGTGCCATCGGGCGAGACGGCAACCTGTTTATCCAGCATCGCCTCGGTATAGCGGCGAATAACGCTGTAAGAAGGACTCTCTCCGGCAAAATCCAGGCGGCAGGTGATTTTCCCGTTTGAGAGCTGCGCCGTTTTCGCCTGCGCGTCGAGCGACACATCCAGAAGATATAATGGGTTCTGCTGGTCGTTGAGCCAGTCCTCTCCGTCTATCCCGTGGGCCGTGTTGTAAAGCGCATTTAAAAAGGAAGCGTCCGCCACCGGCACCGCCTGCTCAGTGACGGCGCCCTCCGTTTGGGCCAGCCGAAACTTCAGCACATCCCTGCCGCGCGCAGAATCATATTCCGCTGTGTATTGCAGCTGCGTCTCCCCGTCGGCCGCCAGCTCGTTAAACAGGTGATAACCATAGAGGTTATGGTTTGGGTTTTCCCCCAGCGCCTGCTCGCCCTGTTCAGTCAGCGCCAATATAAAGCATCCTGCCTCGGTTTGTCCGACTTCATTTTCCCGCCAGATTTCGAAAGTGATGCTGTCGGTATGCGCCGACAGGCGCAACAGTGGTTCCGTTATTTTAATGGCGTTATGCCACTGTGAATCCACTGTTTTAAGGTAATTGCCCCCGGCGGTGAAAAGTTGCGTGGAAATATTATAAAACACGTCGTCACGGCTGTATATTTTATTGAAGGAATCGGGCATTTCCTGCTGGTAAATCACCGCATGGCCTTCTCTAAAATCTGTGACGCCCAGAATATCATAAGCCTGGTCAGGTGGGATAAAATTCAGCCCTATACCGTTATGCTCAAGCGGTGTCAATCGGCTGTCCATCGATGATGCGGTGTCCGGTGGCGGATCATTGCCTGGCTGAACCGTCGGCTGCCCCCCGGTACAAGCGCATAAGACCAACAGTATTACCCCCAAAAAAGCCCCTCTCTGTTTCATAAAACCCCTCCCTCAGCCGCAGGCACCAAACGCCGGGCAGTATTTTTATGCCAAGGCGTTTTCTCCGCCCAGTGACAACCTTTTTATAGCCGATTCTCTTAAAAAAACGCGCCAGTATTTGCGGGGATATTTTTTGTGATGCAAGGCGGACGGCGAAGGCAGGCTGGCAAGCCTGACGAGGAGAAGAACGCAGCAGCACGTAAAACAGACCGCAAAGACGGCGTGGATTTTGGCGTTAATCAACTATAAGCGCATTAAGCCAGTAATTTTATTAAAAGCGCTCACTTATTCAGTGGCATTATTTTACCAAATTATTGCAAACAGCGGACATCTTTCTTAAGAAAAATGCCCGCTGTTTCAACAATTATTCAAAATTTGTTCAAATATATTTCTTTGCTGCGCGAAGTGTCATATCGAAAGCGTGGGACGAGGACATATAGCGGATATTTTCACGGTCGTCGGCCCGTCCGCGCGCCAGATTTAATTCGCGAACTTCTTCGCCGCTGTCGCTAACCACCGCCACGTAGACCCGGCCAACCGGCGCCCTGTCGGTTCCGCCTGCGGGGCCCGCCACACCGGTGGTGGAAACCGCAATGCTGGCCCCAGTCAGTTTTCGGATACCGTATGCCATTTCCAGTGCGCATTCCCGCGAGACGGCACCATGCGTGTTCAGTGTGTTTTCACTGACGCCCAGCGCCGCCTGCTTCAGCGCATTGGAATAGGCCACCACGCCGCCTAAAAACATGGCGGAGGCCCCGGGAACATCGACAATGCGCTGTGCCACCAGACCGCCGGTGCAGCTCTCGGCACAGGCAAAGGTCAGTTTATTGCAAGCGAGTACATCGACGACAGCCTCGTTGATTGTATGGTAGTCAAATCCGTAAATATCATCGGGATAAATCGCCATAATTTCCTGAACCACCGGATCAATCAGCTTGCGGGCTTCCGTTTCACTGGCGGCTCTGGCGGTCACACGCAGCTGGCACTCGGCGGTTTTTGCATAAGGCGCAATTGTAGGGTTCGTTGCCTGAACCAACATATCTTTCAGCCTTGCCTCCAGCGCCGACTCCCCCACGCCAAAAAAGTTGATGGTGCGCGACACCAGCACGCCATCTCCGCCAAAACGGCTTTGCAGATAATCGGTGACCGGCCCGTCAAACATGGGCCGCATTTCGCGGGGCGGCCCGGGCATCATAACCGCTACCTTGCCGCCCTCCCCCTCAATAATACAACCCGGGGCGGTGCCGTTTGGGTTGGGCAGGATGATGCAGCCTTCGGGCATCATCGCCTGTTTGCGGTTATTGTCGGTCATTTCACGGCCTGTGCGGTTAAAGGAACGCTCAATCGTTTCTAAGCTCGCTGCATCCATGACCAGCTTGCGGTTAAAATGCGCGGCCACCGTTTCTTTGGTCAGGTCGTCATAGGTGGGACCCAACCCACCGGTCAGCAGCACAATGTCGCTGCGTGAAAACGCATCCTTCAGGCATTCCCGCAGGCGGTCGGGATTGTCCCCCACCACCTCATGGTGGTAAACATTAATTCCCAGATGCGCCAAACCGCGCGCAATATCGGCGGCGTTGGTATTGACCACATCGCCGAGCAACAGCTCGGTTCCCACGCAGATAATTTCCGAATTCATTTGTCACTTCTCCTTTTTTACAGGTCTGCCACATGGTTACAAAGCGAATCTCCGATAAAACAGCAGCATATTGTGCGATTTTTTCCTTGAGAGGGCTGACACCCGCCAAAGACGATGACGACGGATGGCGGCCCTTCAGTACGTCTGCCGTTTTATGGGACGTTCGCATAAAAGATTGGAATGATGCCCGGATGTTTACGCAGGCCTGCCCTGGCTATTATATCCGTAAAAGCACTTTAATGCATAGTATATCACCGGAAATGGCGCAATACAATTTTGAGTTTGTTAAATTACCATGAAAAAGGGCGCTTTTGCCATCAGAGACAAAAGCGCCCTTTTTTACAACGCGTTATCAGTATTTGGCGTCGTCATTAAAAATCGGCTCATCCTGTTGCAGAACCTGCGGCGCTGCTGCTTCGTACCCGGACGCCGTTACGGAATCATCCGCACTCGAATCGGCACCCCGCAATTTAAACCCGCCAACAAGGTCTTTAAGCATCTGCGCCTGACCTGAAAGCTCTTCAGAAGCGGCTGCACTTTGCTGCGCAGTGGCCGAGTTGGTTTGTGTAACCACCGAGATCTGCTCAATGCCCTGGGTGATCTGCACCACCTGTAAAGCCTGATTTTCAGACACCGCCGCAATGGCCTGCACCTTTTGGCTGGCGCTGGCAGCCTGCTCCACCACCTGGCTGAGCGATTTGGCCGTCTCGCCTGCAATTTTAGTGCCCTTTTCTACGGCGGCGATGGCGCTTTCGATCAATGCTGTTGTGCTTTTGGCAGCCTCTGCACTCTTGCCGGCCAGATTGCGCACCTCGTCGGCCACGACGGCAAAGCCCTTGCCGGCTTCACCCGCACGCGCGGCCTCAACCGCAGCGTTGAGTGCCAAAATATTGGTCTGGAAAGCAATATCGTCTATGGTCTTGATGATCTTGCCGATCTCATTGGAGGCCTCTGCAATTTCATTCATGGCCGATATCATATGGGCCATCTGCTCATTGCTCTGGTAGACGCCGTTGCCGGACTGCTCGGAAAGCCTGCCCGCCTCACGCGCGTGCTGGGCGCTCTCTTTGATTTGTGCCGAGATGGATTCCACCGTTGCCGAAAGCTGCTCAATGGCTGCGGCCTGTTCGGTTGCCCCCTGGCTAAGTGCCTGTGCACCGGCAGAGACCTGATCGGATCCGCTGGCCACCTCGTTAGAGGCGATATTGATCTGTGAAAGCGTGCTGTTGAGCGAATTCATGATGCTGACCATAACCTCTTTGATCTGCGCAAGGTCGCCGGGGAAATCAGCCTCGGACCTCAGTGTCAGATCGCCGTCCGCTATTGCGCCCAAAACCCGCTTGATATCATTGATAATAGCCCGCTGCGTCAGCGTAATGCGCTCGGTGGCCGCCGCAAGCTTGCTGGTTTCGTCACGTGTGGCAACAGCCGACACATCAGCGTGCAGGTCGCCCTCAGCCAAACTGACCAAACGGTTTGTGCACAGCATGACGGGGTCGGCAATTTTTTTGGATACTCTTCCGGCGATGCTGATCGACACAATCAGAAACAGGACCAGCAGGATCAGCGTCGCCGCGGCAGCCTTCAAAGCGTCTTTGATAAAGTCCATCGCTGGAGCATAGATCGCCATACTCCAGCCGTTGGTACCGGGCACCGGTGCATAGGTGATATAGCGCATTGCGCCATTCCACGTACAGGCAGTAAAGCCGGTTTCGCCGGTTTGCATCGTCGCATGAATTTGGGCGAGCTTTGTCAGCGCAGCATTGCCTTCTGCCTCAGCTGCGATATTCCCGCCTGTCTCCATGTCATCCCCTTCAACATGCGCAACCGTAAAGCCATCCTTATCAATCATATAGGCGCCGCTGTTGTCGCTGACGCGGATGGATGCCATGATATCGTTCAAAAATGTTTCAGGCGGCACAAAATAGACCACGCCAACCACGCTTGTTCCGGGAATACCCTCCTTCCAAAGAGGTGCGGCAACCAAAATGGTTCTTTCGCGGGTTGTCTCGTCAACCGACGGCTCGGAGACATAGGTTTCGCCGGCCATAACCGTTTTAAAATAGGTTTCGTTGCTGTAGTCCTTACCGTCAAACACGCCAAGGCCTGTATCGCTGATAATGTTCCCCTTGGTGAAACCGTGCAATGCGGCGCGCTGTAAAATAATAGCCAGCTTGTCCGATACCAGCGTAGCGGGGTTGGCCAGCCGCGGCGTGCACCCCACCTCAATGGCGATGCTCTGATATTTTTGCAGCTCGTAGGAAACGCGCTCGGCAGCCAAAACGGTCGTCTCCTGCATTGTTCTGCGGATCAGGCTCTGCGTGCCACTGTAATTGAGCGCTACAGCCGTCCCGCCCACTGCCATGAGCGAAAGGCACACCAACAGGATGATTGCGGTCATAATTTTAGATTTGATGCTTTTCATAATTCCCCCCGTTCTTTTTAAAGCGGATTAAACCGGCTGTGGCTATGCTATTTCAGCAATCCGGTCGACTGTTCCGGACGTAAGCCATCCCCCCATAAAACGCGCACCGGTTCCGCCTGATTGTCTTCGGGCCTTTCCTTGCCAAATATCTGGAAAGAATATAGACTGCCAATTCTATACCATCCCGATGATGGAATTTTAACACACTCATCATGATGATACAATGTGCGATGCGTTTACAAACCATTTTTCATCATAAATGTATAAATTTCTGTGACTAAATAATACAAAATTTTGCAAATACACTTTCTGAAAATCAGAAATATTCCTAATAACAAAGCTCGTTTCCAAGCCTTTAGCTAAGCGCCTATTAATTCGGGGCGCGCTGAACGGCGGGGGAATTCTGCGTCAAATAAGGCGGAAAGCAGGTCAGGCCGGTGGCATGTACGACTGTTTCGCAACGCAATTCGGCGCAAAATTTTCCGGAAAGCTGCGCACGGATTTAATCCGTGCTTACTCAGTGCATCAAAGCGCATCGTTGGGCGGAAGCCGCCCAACGATGCGCTTTGTTTTTATACTTCAAAGTCTGATGCGCTTACCCCTGCAAATCGCACAGAGCATTTAAAGGCTTAAAGCAGGATAATGGGGCAAAGAATGGCGACGGCAGCAACCATGATAATAAACAGCGGACCGCCAACCTTGACATAGTCCCCGAACGTATAGCCCGCCGGCAGAATCTGCATATTGACCGCTGTGCCGATAGGGGTCGCGATGGCCAGGTTGGTCGTAATGCCAATGGCGATGACAAAGGGCAGCGGGCTGATGCCAAGCGCAAGCGCCATCGAGATGTAAATGGGCGTCAGCATGGAAGCAACGCCGCCGTTTTGCATAAAGAGCGTCAGTACGCTGGAAAGAACAACCAGAACCACCATAAGTATAACAACGGAAGCGTTCTGGCCGCCAAAGAGGTTGAGCACCGCGTCCGCGATAACCTTGCCACCGCCCGAAACATCGAGGCCGGTGCCCAGGCCGGTGATGGCACCAATCATAATCAGAACGTTCCAGTCCATCTTGGCCAGCGTTTCTTTTACCGGGACGGTGCCGGTGATAAACAGTGCGGTGGCGCCAAGCATGGCAATGTTGGCGATATTCAGGTAATCGCTGAACGGCTTGAAGCTGCAAATCATAAAGCCTAAGATGCACAGCAGCAGCACAACAACAGAGAAGGTGCCCTTCCACTTCGGAATACTGTCATATTTGCTCAGGTCGATATCGGCGGAAGAAAGCGCAAAGGAGTTGTTGTTATCAAAATCAGGGCTCTCGGGTTTTAAAGCCCACTTCAAAATGGGGTAACCAATCGTCGCCCAGAAAATGACCTGAAGGATAGCGACAGGCCACATGACGCGGGTCATATCGAACACGCCCATACCGGCTTCATAGCCCTTGGTTCCCATGAGAATGGAGTTTGCGGTCACCTGGGAAACCGAGCCGGTCAGCGTTGCGGCGCCGCCAACAATACAGGCAATGCCGGCGGGCATAATAACCATCTTAGAGCGGATCTTTCCTTTGGAACCGGCAGCAACCGCCGCAATTATCGGCATCCACATTGCGATACAACCGGAATTGCTCAGGAAAGCCGACATAACGGTGCAAATGATAACAACAAACACAATAAACCATTTTTCATTTTTCGCTATTGCCAGATTTCCGATTTTTGCGCCCAGACGCTGTGCAATACCGGTCTGGAACAGCGCATCACCGACGATCATCATGCCGGCAACCATCACGATGGAGCTGCCGCCAAAACCGGAATAAATTTGTGCCAGCTTCATTTCGGGGATCAGGATGCCCATTGCCAGGGTGCACAGGCAGGCTACAACGCTCATCGGGAGCCTGTTGATCATGAATAATGCCATTGTGATGATGGTAATGATAATCGCCACGGTACTTGTCGCCATTGAAATTCTCCTTTTATTAATGGATTTTTCTAAAATTGACACGACCCGGATTTACTGAAACTACTCCTTCTCTTTTTTCGCGCTATAATCGTACCACCCCTTACCGGTTTTTTTGCCAAATTCGCCCTTCTTAAACTTTTCAATCACCAGCGGGCTCGGCTTGTCGTATTCATCTCCGCTTTCCGCGTAACGGTCCCGGCGGACATAGTAATTGACATCGATACCCGTCAGATCCATCAAACGGAACGGTCCCATCGGATAACCCAGCCCTTTTTCACACGCAGTATCAATATCCTCAACCGAAGCAATCCCTTTTTCAAGCAGCAGGCAGGCCTCTCTCGTCACGGCCGCGTTGATGCGGTTCGCTACAAAGCCGGGGATCTCTTTATTGATGATAATGGGCTTTTTGCCCGTATTGCGTGCAAAGGCCATTGCGGTCTGAATCGCTTCTTCAAATGTGTGCGGCCCGCGCACAATTTCAGCCAGCTCCATAACAAGCGCAGGGTTAAAGTAGTGAATATTCAAAAGGCGCTCGGGGTTGAGCGTCACATCGGCAAACTTTGAACTGACCATGTTCGAGCTGTTGGTGGCCAGAATGGCATCCGGCTTGGTAAGCCTGCTGATGCGCTCAAAAAGCTCGCGCTTAATCTCAAGGTTTTCAATAATCGCTTCAATCACAAGGTCGGCCTGTGCGGCAGCGGCATCGACATCCTGCGAAAAAGAGAGGTTCGCTGAAACTTTGTCGGCCTCTTCCTGCGTGATGCGGCCTTTGGCAACACGCCCTGCCAGATAGTCAACAGCCCACGCCCCGGCCTTTTCTACCGCACTGGGAAAGGAATCGCAAAGAATGACTTTATAGTTATGCGCACGGCCGTTGAGCACAGTGTTCATGGCAATCTGCTGGCCCATCGCGCCCGCGCCGATGACGACAACGGTTTTAATCTGATCAATAGTCATAGAGACATACCCCCTTATAATACTGCCGGTTGTCGGCAGTGCTAGTCCAAGCGCTCAATAACGGTTGCCATCGCCTGTCCACCGCCGATACATAACGTGGCCAGCCCGAAGCGGCCGCCGGTACGCTGCAGGTTGTACAACAGTGTCACGATAAGGCGGGTACCGGTGCAGCCGAGCGGATGACCCAGCGCGATGGCGCCGCCGTTGATGTTGACCTTTTCCGGATCGAGCCCCAGGTCGCGGACGCAGGCAACCGACTGCGAAGCAAAAGCTTCGTTTAACTCCACCAGATCAATCTGGTCTATCGTCATGCCGGTGCGCTCAAGAATCTTGCGTGTGGCAGGCACAGGACCATAGCCCATAATGGCGGGGTCAAGCGCCACGCGGGTGATATCCACAATTCGTGCCAACGGTTTTAGTCCCGTTTCCCTGACCTTTTTCCCCGACATTAGCACCAGCGCCGCAGCCCCGTCATTGCGCCCGCAGGCGTTGCCTGCCGTAACGGTGCCATCAGCCTTGACGATGGGCTTAAGTTTGGCCAATGCTTCCACTGTGGTACCCGCGCGGGGGAATTCGTCGGTGTCAAACACGGCTGTGCTCCTTTTTGACTTGATTTCAACAGGCACAATTTCCGCCTTAAAATATCCGGCCGCAATGGCTTGCTGCGCGCGCCGCTGGCTTTCAGCCGCAAAGCTGTCCTGCGCCTCGCGCGAGATGTTAAAGCGCTCGGCAACATTTTCGGCCGTCTTGGGCATGCTCAATTCCTTGCCGTAAACGGAATACGGCTGCGCCGTGGAACCCGCCTCAATGTTGGAATCCACCAGCGTCAGCGCGCCGTCGCCCCAGCGTCCGTTGCGCAGATACTGCGGCGCACGGCTCATGTTCTCGGCGCCGCCCGCAACGATGACATCCGCTTCGCCGAGCCAGATTTCCTGACAGCCGTTGCGTATCGCCTGCATGGCTGAGGCGCAGAGCCGGTTGACCGTAAAACCGGGCACGGATTCCGGGAGCCCGGCCTCAAGCAATGCGCATCTTGCAATATTTGAAGCTTCCGTGCTTTGCCGCACTTCGCCTAAAATAACTTCGTCAACCATAGCGCCGTCAACACCTGCGCGCCGCAGCGCTTCCCTGATGACCAATGCACCCAGTGTATGCGCCGGAACACCTTTAAGCGCCCCCCCGTATTTGCCTATTGCTGTACGGACTGCACCCATGATGTAGATGTTTTCCATTCGTTAATCTCCCTTCACCAATTTGCTGGTGCGCAATTGGTTTATTGGGCAATTGCGTCACGAAAGTTATTAAAGCAATATTGATGCCAACTGTTGCCCGCCCTGCCTGATTTTATTGGCACGCTTACTTATATTAAATATTGACCTGAAGATTTTCGCTTATGTGCACATTTCACGTTTCTACAGCCCATAATTTCAGTTTAGTACACATCCATTGGAAAATATCTTGAAGAAAAACCATGCAATGTGAAGAAACCAAAAGTGCAAAGTGAAGTGCAAAAGTGCAATCCTTGCATTTTAATTCTGCACAGTGCGCCAGTATTTTTGCGTTTAAGTGGCATGCAGTCCTCAAAACCGCTTATATTTGCACACATCCAACCGAGATTGGCTTTACATTCCCATTTGCGGATTCACTATAAAGATGCAGCCGCCAAGCAGCAGCGTGCGGGCGGTACACAGCGCATGGATAAAGCTCTTTTATTTTAAAAGCCACAGCGAGCAATTGACCCAAAACATCGGAGTCAATTGTCCGTTTTGCGTTCTGGCAGAAAAAATCTTTTCCTTTTGCCATATTGGCATGTTTTTTGCATGCCAATAATAGTTAGAAATCGCCGGAATCGCCATTCCGAAGACAATAGAAAGGAGACACAGGAATAATGGGCATAAATCTTGAAAGACACGGATAGTGGCGCCAGCGCATCGGTACGCCAGCTCGGCAGCCGGTCCTTCCTCGGCGGATGGAACGCGGACGGCGTTCCTGCCGAACAGGTCCGCATGGGCGGCGCGCCGCATGCGAGGGCGCCCTGTTATAAGGGTGAATGCCTTGATTACTGTACATTAAACCGGGATAAACGTTCCGTTGTCCGGGATGTTGCCACCCCACGTACCTGAATACAACGCCAAGTTATGAAAAGGGACGGTGTTATTTATGAAATTTGATAACATTCTTTATGAAAACCGCGATGGAATCCTCTACCTGACCTTAAACCGGCCGGACGTTCGCAACGCCCTGAGCCCTGAGATGTGGAATGACATCCGCACCGCGACGCAGTACGCCCGCGATGACGATGCCGTCCAGGTGATCATTGTCAGCGGAGCCGGCGATAAAGCGCTGGCCAGCGGCGCCGACATTCGAGAAATTCATGACCGGGAATACCTAAAGATGCTGCAGGCCACCGCATCGCTCTCCCTCAAGGCCCTGGAGGATCTTTACAAGCCGGTTATCTGCGCCATAAACGGCTATGCGCTCGGCGGCGGCTGCGAGCTAGCCATGGCCTGCGATATCCGCATCGCTACCAAACGGTCTAAATTCGGCCAGCCTGAAACTAATCTGGGCATCATTCCGGGCGCAGGCGGCACACAGCGCCTGCCGAGGCTGGTCGGTATCGGCAAGGCAAAGGAACTGATCTTTACCGGCCGGATTATTGACGCGGAAGAGGCCTGCTCAATCGGCCTTGTCAACAAGGTGACCGAAGACAGTCGCGAGGCGTTGATGGCCGAGGCCGAAACGATGGCAAAGCAGATTATGGCCAAGGGGCCGGTTGCAATTATGATGAGTAAGATTGCCATCAACACCGGCAGCGAGACGGATATCAACACCGGGTTAATGATTGAACGCCTCGCGCAGACGGTCGCCTTCAGCACCGGGGACCGAAAAGAAGGCACTGCCGCATTCTTGGAAAAACGTCCGGCCGATTTTAAAGGCCGCTAACATCCCTCGGGGGAAATAACAAACACTTTTTAGGAGGATCACCCTTATGAAACCCATGGAAGGCATTAAGGTTGTCGAACTTTCCACTATGCTGGCAGGTCCGATGACGGCAAGAATTCTCGCGGAATGGGGCGCCGACGTCATTAAAGTCGAATCCATGAACGGCGATGCATGGCGCAAGCAGGCCGGCACCACCCTCTCCCCCTGCACAAAAGAGGCAAACCCCAACTTCGACATGCAGAACATGAACAAGCGCTTCGTTTCCCTGAACATGCGAACCGAGGAAGGAAGCGCCGCCATGATGAAGCTTTTGGCTACGGCGGATATCTTTGTCACCAACTATCGTGTTCAGGCACTGGAACCGATGGGGCTGACCTACGAACAGCTCAAGGAAAAATTCCCTCGTCTGATTCACGCCTCGGTGCTCGGCTATGGCGAAAAGGGCCCGGAGAAGGACCGTCCCGGCTATGATTACACCGTCTTTTTTTCCAGAACCGGTCTTATGGCCGATCTCGCACCCGCTGGCGGCCCTCCGCTTGTGCCCGTCGGCGGAATCGGCGACCACAGCGTGGCGGTCGCCTTATCCGGTGGTATCGCTGCGGCACTTTATAAGCGGAGCGTCACCGGGCAGGGCGATAAGGTCGATGTTTCATTGCTTCAGGCGGGCACCTTCATCCTCTGCACCGGCATTTTGAACGGCTTCAACGGCCGCAAGCTGCCGCGTGACCGTTACGACTGCGGGCACGCCGGCTCAAACACCTATCAAGCCTCCGACGGTGAATGGTTCTACCTTGCCGTCATCGATTACCGCCGTTTTCCGGAGTTCTGCGGCGTGATCGGCATGCCCGAGATTGCGGTTGATCCGCGTTTTTCCACAGCGGCGGCCTATTACGAAAACCGCGAAGAGCTGACCAAAATTTTCGATAAAAAATTTGCGCAGCAGCCGATCGCCTACTGGCATGCGCTGCTGGATGAACACGACCTGCCGCACGAGATTTTGTATCACTTTAAGGATGTCCCGCACGACCCGCAGGTTCAGGCCAACCACTACACTTATTTTTACGAGTATCCGGACGGAACCAAAACCGTCTTTGCCAACGGTCCGGTGCATTTCGGCTCTATAGACCCGGCGGCCATTCCCTGCAAACCCTCAGGCGCAATCGGACGCGACAATGATGAGGTGTTAAAAGAACTCGGTTACACCGATGCACAGATTAACGCCATGCGCGAGACCGGCGACATTAAATAGCTTATAAGAAAGGGGGCGCGAAGCCGCCCTATGTATACCTTTGGACTTGACATTGGCTCCACCTCCAGCAAGGCGGTCATTTTGCAGGATGGAAAAGGCCTCATCGCCCATGTGGTCGTTCCGCTGGGAACCGGCACCGTGGGACCAAAGCAGGCACGCGAAAAAGTTTTTGAAATTTCCGGCCTGACCCCGCAGGACATCAGCCATACCATTGTCACCGGCTACGGGCGCATGAACTGCGACTACGCCGACGGCCAGATCAGCGAACTGAGCTGTCACGCCAAGGGCATCCATTATCTGCTGCCCGCTGCCGATACTATTATCGACATCGGCGGACAGGACGCCAAGGCCATTAAAATCAGCCCCGGGGGGCAGATGCTCGCTTTTCAGATGAACGACAAATGCGCGGCTGGCACCGGTCGCTTTTTAGACGTGATGGCCCGGGTGTTGAATGTCGACATCAACGACCTCGGCCCGGTCTCCGAAAAGGCAACGCACCCGGTCGCCATCAGCAACACCTGCACCGTCTTTGCCGAATCCGAGGTCATCTCACAGCTTTCCTCAAATATTCCCATTGAAGACATTGCGGCCGGCATCCATAATTCGGTTGCCAAGCGCGTTGCGGGCATGGCGCTGCGGCTGGGGCGCAGCCAGAATGTCGCCATGAGCGGCGGTGTCGCACTCAACATCGGCGTCGTGAACGCGATGGCACGCGAGCTTGGCTGCCCGGTTCTGGTGCATCGGCTCTGCCAATCCGCCGGTGCAATTGGCGCTGCGGCTCTGGCCTGGGAGAAATACACGAAGGAAGAAGGTAAAGTGTCATGAGTGACAACGCTACATCCAAGGAAACGACGGCCGCCGATAATACCGCGGCGCCCGCGCCCAAACCCAAACGCCCCAAACCCAAGTCGATGATCATGCTGGGCGAACAGACGGACACACTGTTTGAAAATGCCCGGATCGCCAAAGAAAGCGGCGAAAAGGTCGGCTGGTCCGCCTCTATCTTCCCGCAGGAGATTGCCGAGACACTGGGGCTCAACATCCTCTACCCCGAAAACCATTCGGCCGGCATCGCCGCGCGCCATCAGGCCGACCCATTTTTGCAGGAATGCGAGGGCCCGCTCGGTTATTCAAACGACCTTTGCGCCTACGCCAAGGTTAATCTGGCCTATGCCTCTGTTCTCAACGGTGAAAGCGCGGTTGAACTGCCCGACGGCGGCAAGATGGTCAAGCCGGATTTTCTGCTGCTGACCAATAACATCTGCAACCAGCTTACCAAGTGGTACCAAAACCTTGGCAAACAGATGGGCATTCCGGTGTTTTTCATCGACACCTGCTATAATCCCGCTGATTATGTCACCGAGACCCGCGTGCGCTATGTCCGCGCACAGATCGACAGGCTGATTGAGGATCTCTGCGCCTTTACCGGCAAGACCTGGGACGAGGCGCGCTTTAAAAAGATTATGGAAATCTCGCAGCGCAACAGCTACCTCTGGGAACGCGCCAACAATCTGATGGACAGAAAGCCCGCACCCTTAAGCGGCTTTGAACTGTTTAACTACATGTCCTGCATGGTGTGCAACCGCGGCAAGGAATCCACCACCGCCATTTTACAGCAGCTCAACGATGAGATTGAGGAACACATCAAAAACGGCACCTCCACCTTCCCGGTTGAGGAACAGTTCCGCGTCTCGTGGGACGGCATCGCCTGCTGGCCGTATTTGAGCCACAACCTACGCACACTGAAAAAATACGGCATAAACATGGTCGCCTCCAGCTATGGCAAGGCATGGGCCATTGAATATGAAGATCTGGACGGCATGGCGCGCGCCTACTGCTTTGCATCCACCAACGGCGACAACGCCACAACCATGATTGCCCGCCGCGTTGAGGCGCTGGAGAAATTCAGCTGCGAGGGAACCATCTATCACGTCAACCGCAGCTGTAAGGTGATGGACTGTCAGATGATGGAGGTTCAGCGCCAGATTTCAGCCAGAACCGGCATTCCGTTCGCTTCCTTTGACGGCGATCAGGCCGATTACCGCAACTACAGCGAGGCCCAGTTTGAAACGCGCATTCAGGGTCTGGTGGAAGTTATGAAGCAGAACAAGGAGGCGAAAGCCAATGGCTGATTTAAACACGAACATCGCGCTGTTAAAAGCAGCGTGCGAGAACCCCCGCGCCCGGCTGGATTATTATCTTTCCCAGGGCAAAAAAGTCGTCGGGTGCTTCCCCGTCTACACGCCCGAGGAGCTGGTCCACGCCTCCGGCATGATCCCCTTTGGCCTTTGGGGCGGCCAGGCCGAACTGAAGCTGGCCAAGAGCTACCTGCCCGCATTCGCCTGCCCCATTATGCAGTCGACGCTGGAATTCGGCCTGCGCGGTACTTTTCAGGGGCTTTCGGCCGTCATCATCCCCGCGCTGTGCGACACATTCCGCTGCATGACCCAGAACTGGCGGTTCGGCGTGCCCACCATCCCGATGATCCCGATCGTCTACCCCCAGAACCGCGAATCCCCCGCCAGCGTCGACTATCTCATCAGCGAATATGAAAATGTGATTTCGATGCTCAGCACGATCACCGGCATGATGATGAACGAAAAAGCCCTGAGCGAGAGTATTGCGGTTTACAACGCGCACAATGCCGTCATGCGCGAATTTGCCGCGCTGGCCAACGACCATCTTGACGTCGTAACGCCGCAGGTGCGCCACGCTGTGATGAAAAGCGCGTTTTTCTACGAAAAGGGTGCACACACTGCCATTGTGCATGAAATTGTCGAGGCGCTCAAAGCACTGCCTGTCTATCAATTTGCGGGCAAAAAGGTCATCCTCACCGGCATCACCTGCGAACCCGACGCGCTGCTGGATATCTTCACCGAAAACAATATTGCCATCGTGGGCGACGACCTCGCGCAGGAGATGCGGCAGTACCGCACCGATACGCCCGCAAAGGGCGGCGGCGGTCTTAAGCGTCTGGCGCTGCAATGGGGTGCCCGTTACGGGTGCAGCCTGATCCACGAGCTGGGCAAACCGCGCGGCAAAATGCTCGTTGAGATGTGCGAAAAGACCGGCGCCACCGGCGTTATCAACTGCCTGATGAAGTTCTGCGATCCCGAGGAATACGATTTGCCCTATGTTGAGGCTGACCTGCGCGCCGCGGGTTACCCCGCACTGACAATTGAGATTGACCAGCAGAACACCAGCTATGAGCAGATCAGAACCCGGGTGCAAACCTTCTGCGAAATGATCTAAGCCACCGTCCGCGCATCACATTGCCCCATTTTTTTCTAAATGCTTTTGGCAGCCTGGGCCTGACGTCAAAGCGCCTGCTCTTCAAGTGCTGTGCGGCTGGGCCCAGGCATATATCTTTTGACAGGCCATTTTAAAGTGGCACTTTTATTCGACCGTTTTGTGTGATAATATGATAGCGATAACAATTCAGCGGAGGGAGTGATCAAATGCAGGAATTGATGCCTTTTGACGACCTGTCCGAGCTGCTGCCTTTTACCATGGTGCTGGACAATATTGACGCCGGTATCGCCGTATATGATGCCAAGGGCAATTTTATCTTTGTCAACACCGTGCTGATAAACTGGCGGAATATTCCGCGCAAAGAATATCTTTTGATGAATGTTCACGACTTTACCAGCGTTATTGATGTCTGCGTTTTTGACCTTGTCTGCCAGAAGAAACGCCGGATTAGCCGGCTGCAATATTATCAGGATTTTCAGAAAATCGACGGGCCAACCCGGATGCGTATCGTAACCGGCACCCCCATTTTTGATGGTTTTGGCAGCGTAAAATTCGTTGTCACTATGCTACAGGACATTGTGGACTTTGAAAACCTTTACCACACACTGCTCAAGCAGAATAAAATTGTCAACCAAAAGCATGACACAAAAATTTCGCCAAAGGCCGAAAAGGTCAGCATTGTGGCCAAAAGCGCCGAGATGAAGCAGCTGCTTTCGGTGGCGGGCAGTATTGCGCCGCTTGATTCCACCGTGCTGCTTTACGGTGAATCCGGCAGTGGCAAAGAGGTTATGGCGCGTTATGTTCACGAGCACAGCAACCGTGGCGATAAGCCGCTGATTACCGTCAACTGCGCCGCCTTCCCCGAAAACCTGATCGAAGCGGAGCTGTTCGGCTATGAAAAGGGGAGTTTCACCGGGGCGAATAAAGAAGGTAAAATCGGGCTGGCTGAGGCGGCCGACGGCGGGACGCTTTTTTTGGACGAGGTAAACTCGCTGCCGATGAGCATACAGGGCAAGGTACTGCGCATGATCGAAGAAAAAAGTATTCAGCGCATCGGTGCCATACGGCCCAAAAAAGTGGATTTCCGCCTGATTACCGCGACCAATCAGGCGCTGACCGACCTGGTGCAGCAGGGCAGCTTCCGTGAAGATCTGTACTACCGGCTGCATGTTATTCCGCTAACCATTCCGCCCGTGCGCAACCGCAAAGAGGATATTGTGCCGCTTTGCCTGCATTTCCTGCATTATTTCTGTCAGAAGTATAATCTTAAAAAAAGCTTTTCCGAAGAGGTTCTGGCGGAGGTGCGCAGCTACCAGTGGCCGGGCAATGTGCGCGAAATCCGCAACTTTGTGGAACGCATGGTGGTCATGACCCCCTCCTCCATCACTGAAATTAACAACATCCCCGTCGGCATGCTGGGCGAAAAGCCCGCCGCACGTGAATTGCCGCCTCAGCCGGGCCCCACTGTTCAGGCTTTTGGCAAACTGAGCAAGGAAAAGCTTATGGCGGCTTTGGCGGCCTGCGATAACCACCGCGGCAAGGCGGCGGAATATCTCGGCATCTCGCGGCGGCAACTGCAATATAAAATTAAGGAGTACCACATCCCGTCCCGATGCCATTATAGTCCGGAAGACAACCGCCGATAGTCCGGCAGCAATTAAGAACCTGTATTCACAGTTCTAAAAGTCTGGCAGAAGTTACAACCGATATCCTCTTGCCGCCCGCACGCTTTAAGGGTTTGCGGGCGGCTTCCCCCCATTGGACGCCGGTTTTGTTGCAAGGCCGAATCGTCGATTACCCAACTTAAGGAACCGCTGATTTAATCCATGTGCAGTTTATAGCGGCTAATTTTGCGTCTGACTGTGTTAAAAAGCAGCCATAAGCGCCAGCTTTATGTCTGCTTTTTGCCTTGTCAGGCACAAAATTCTCTCGCCGCTAACCCGCCCCTGAATTAATCAGAGTCTCC
>JAEWLW010000035.1 GCA_023457355.1 Bacillota bacterium
TAAAGACGGCTGGTGCCCAGTCCGTATTTTTTCGCGGTGCAGACTGAACCGCAGCTCGGGCAGGTATAATGGCCGTTGTGCTGCGGCATTTTGTCCAGCACATGCTGCTTCTGGCAATGGGTGCAAAAGCCGTAATAAACGGTGGATTTTGTACCGCACAGCAGGTCCTCCAAGGTGCTGACCGCTTTGCCGCGGCGGTAGAACAGATAACGGCTGTGCGGCAGGGCCATGTCCCGGATTTGCTGTTCAATGTCGGCGGGCAGCTTTGGCCACCCGCGAATGATTTCATCAACCTCAAATTGTGTCACCATGGCGCGTCCCCCTCTCACAACAGGTCCAGTAGATTAATAACCGTATCGGCAGCCAGCTGCGGTTCCGGTTCGATGGTCAGGCCGTAAAATTCGCGGATGATTCGTTCGGCCACTGAGGGAACCACGCAGGCAAAATTGCCTTTGCGGTGCTTGTCGGCGTATGCCTTTATCTTCTTTTCACAGTTGGCTAAACTCATTTCCGGTACGTCGAGATCCTGCGCGACCAATTCCGCGCTGTGCGGTTCGCTGCGACATATGTCCTTTAGCTGCTCCCCCACCATCCAGACGGGGGAGCCTTCCTCGCCCCAGCACCGAAAGCGGACCCGAGGGCGTTTCATCCATCTCGGCACCGATTCTCGGGCGGGATGGCGAGG
This sequence comes from Bacillota bacterium, assembly GCA_023457355.1. Taxonomy (GTDB): domain Bacteria; phylum Bacillota; class Clostridia; order Oscillospirales; family Ruminococcaceae; genus Yanshouia. The sequence goes on from JAEWLW010000035.1 coordinate 686, forward strand.
TGTTCGGCGCCCTGACGCTGCAGGGTCCGGCCGCCCGTTTTTGTGATGACCGGCTGGAGGAAAAAATTACAGCCGTACTGGAAACGGCCCAGAAGCTGTCCCATGAAATGCAGCAGGCATTTTTGCTGGACCATTAAAAGGAGGAATTTCCATGGTTGGAATTGCACTGATCAGTCACGGCCATTTCGCCGAAGGCGTGCTGGAGGCAGCAGAGATGATGTTTGGGGACGCGTCCCGGCAGGTTGCAGCACTGGGCCTCGCAAAGGACGAGAATCCCGACGATTTTGCACAAAGGCTCGGTGGGCGATCAAACAGTTGAATACGGCGACGGGGTCATTATCCTGGCGGACCTGCTGGGCGGCACACCGTGCAACAAAGCGGCACCGTTTGCCGGTGACCAGGTTCGGATTGTTACCGGTATGCACCTGGTGATGCTTCTGGATATCCTCGGCTCCCGCGAGGCGGGCGAGCCGTTTGACATGACGCGCGCATTGGAGGCAGCCCACAGTGGGATAGCCGACTACAACGCGCTGCTCGAAGAAGAAGAGCGCGACGAGATTCTGTAAGCATCCTGCATGATGGCGGGATGTGCCGCGCTAAAAGAAAGCAAGGGAGGCCGGGCGAATACCGCCTGGCCTCCCTGTTTTATGTGCAGGAAAGTGTGTTTGCGCAAAGTGTACCTGTGCTTGAGTATCGGCAGGCTGCAAACGGGCGGCATTTCAACCGCTTGTACGGCTTTAGGCCCCCGCCCCCAAACGGCTGCCCGAACTAAATGCTATAATCGCTATAGGGCAGTATGCGCGATAAAAACTGCCGGGTTCGCTCCTGCTGGGGCTTAAACAGAATTTCTTGCGGCGAACCCTCTTCAACGATGACGCCGCCGTCCATAAAGACGATATGGTTGGCAACATCCTGCGCAAACGACAGTTCATGGGTTACCACAACCATCGTCGTGCCCTCCTGTGCTAACTGTTTCATGACCACAAGCACTTCGTTTATCAATTCAGGGTCAAGGGCCGAAGTGGGCTCGTCGAACAAAATGACATCCGGATTAACGGCAACCGCGCGCGCAATGCCTACGCGTTGCTGCTGCCCGCCTGAAAGCTGCGAAGGGTAGTAGTCATACCGGTTGGAGAGCCCGACCTTATCCAGGCAACGTTTGCCGATTTCAACCGCTTCGGCTTTAGGTATCTTCCGCCCGATAATCAGCCCCGCAGTCACATTTTCAAGTGCGGTTCTGTTGGCAAACAGGCTATAGTTCTGAAAAACAAAAGCGGTACGCTTGCGTGCGGCAGTAATTTCCGCAGAGCCGGCGCGGTGCGCATCCACCGAAAAATCGCCAAAGTCAATCCGCCCCTTATCGGCGCGCTCTAAAAAGTTTATGCAGCGCAAAAAAGTGGTTTTTCCGGAGCCGGAAGGCCCAAGGATAACGACCACGTCGCCCTTTTTCACCTGGATGCTGACGCCCTTAAGCACTTCGTTGCGGTTAAACGATTTATGAATATCCGTGATTTCAAGCATTTAAATTCCCCCCATCACACGGTGTGCGGCTTACGGTAAACGCCCAGTCGGCGTTCGGCGAATGAAAAGAGAAGCTGGGTCAGTGAACACACCAGAATATAGATAATAAAGATATCGAGATAGGATTCTATGTAGTTATAGCCATAGGCGGCCTGCACCTTGGCAATTGCGGTGATATCCTTAACCGTCATGATAAAGGCAAGCGAGGTGGCTTTTATCACATTGACAGTAAGGCTGCAAATATTGGGCAGGGCAGAAACCAGCGCCTGCGGAATAATAAATTGTAAATAAGCCTGCGGGGTGGAAATGCCCACCGAATGCGCCGCCTCCAGTTGGCCCCGGTCCACGGTTTGCAGCGCCGAACGGAAAATCTCTGTCAATGCCGCCGCCGAGCTGATGGCGAACACAATAACAGCGTATAATAGTGGATTGATGGAAAACACATCTATGCCGGGGGCAAACTGCTTGCTGAGTTTGTTGAGTATGCTGGGCATCAGGCTGTATACGATGAGAATTTGCAGAACCATCGGCGTCCCGCGTATCAGCGAGACAAAAACCGTTACCAGCCTGCCGACCACCTTTGTGCGATAAATTTTAGCCAGTGCCATATAAAACGCAATGGGGAACGCCAAAGCCAGCGACGCCAGGGTGATAAACAGCGTTGTCGGTACGCCGGTCAGCGCCAGAGAAAAGGTATCAATCATGTAGGAAATGTTTAATTCCATCGGGCCGCCTCCTTACGCCGCTATGTGCTTTTTGCCTTTTGAAAAGCGCCGTTCAATCCCTCCGAACAGCTGCTCGATAATCAGGGTCATTGTCCAGTAGATCATCGTCAGCGCCAGATAAGTTTCCAGTGAGTAAGCGCCAAAGTTGCGCGCAATAATCAGGGTGCCCTGCCCCATGACGTCGATTAGCCCAATGGTATAGGCCAGCGAACCGTCCTTCATCAGGTTTATCAGCGCGTTGCCAAAGTTGGGCAGCGCAACGGCGGTTGCCTGCGGTAGGACGATATAAAAAAACGCCTGCGCTTCGCTCAGCCCCACACTGACGGCCGCTTCACGCTGCCCGGGCTCAATCGAAAGGTAGGCGCTGCGCATCAGTTCCGCCATAGGTGCGGCAAACAAAAGTGTAAAAGAGATCAGGACAAAAATACCGTTATGTATGCTGTTGATGTTGACGCCTGAAAGCGACAGCACCAGCTTAGGCAGGCCGTAATAAACGATAAACAGCAGAACGATGGGCGGTGTGCAGCGCAAAACGCCGATATAAACATCCGCCAGCGGGCTGAATATGCGGTGACGGAATATGCGTGCTCTTGCCAGAAAGAACCCCAGCAGTGTGCCCAGAACAACGACGCAGAGCATGACGCCGAGTGTGACCGATAAATAGGGCAGCAGGCGGGGCATAACCTCTAAAATATACGATGGCTTGAATGGCCTCAAAACAAAAACCTCCCTGCAAGAAGTGAATGCGGTTTTAGGGCAGAACTCCCCCGTTTTTAAGGCGGGGGAGATTCCTTAAGGAGGAGGCGCTATTGAATATAGGCAAAGATATCTTCGCCGAAATATTCCTGCGAAAGCCTTTCGATGGTGCCGTTTTCACGCAGCGTCAGGACAGCCGCGTCATAAGCATCGGCAAAGGCCTGGTCGTTCTTATTAAAGACGGGAAAGGTGGGAATCGCACGGTAAGGTACATAAGCCAGCTTTTCGGCAAGGTCTTTGTAAGGGGCGTCCGGCTCCAGCACATTGCTCTGGTAAGAGAGCTTAATGTTAAAATAAGCGTCGTAGCGGCCTTCAAGCACCCAGGTGTAAGCATCTGAAACCTGAAAATTTTCAGATGCAACCAGTTGAACCTGATTATCGGGGTGGCTTTTATTGTAATCTTCCACGATCGCCCACTGCGCGTTCTGGGGGGCAATTGGCACCAGCTTGCCGCTGAACTTGGCAAACGATTCCATGTCCTTAATCTCATCGGCATTTTCAGACCGGAAGGTCAGCCCGATAATGCTGGCAGCGATGTAATTTTGGGGAAAAACATATTTCTGCGCGCGCTCCTCAGTGTACCAGGCGCCTTTTACGCCGACATTGTATTTGCCGGTTTCAACACCGATAAGTAGGTCGTCGTCGGTGGTAGGCACGTATTCAAACGCGTACTGGGGCAGCAGCTCGTCAACCGCCATCAGAACTTTGACCTCGAAGCCGTCCGATTCGCCTTTTTCATTCACAAAATCGTAGGGCACATAGGTTTGGGTGTGCGCAACCTTAACCTTGGTGACGGTTGCTGCGGCTGAGGAAGCGGGGACGGCTGAAGCGGATGCAGCGGACGCCGCAGACGGGGCCGCCGTGACGGAAGCGCAGCCGGTAAAAACAGTGATTATGGCGCCGGCAGCGGCAAGTGCGGAATATTTAAAAGCTTTTTTCATACGATACAACTCCAATCAATTGTCGGCTTTAAAGAGCCGCGGCTTTGCTGCGCACCCAATTAAGGCGTTCAAGGGCAATATCGCCGGGGATGGTGCAGTCGGCACCCAGTATAACGCCGGTTTTTCCGGACCCGGCAATCAACTTTTCTGTTTCCAGCTCAACGGCTTCCTTGCTGCCTGCATAAAGCACCCCGTCGGCTGTGTTATCAAAGCCGCCAATGACCGCGCGTCCGCCGAACAGGCGCTTACCCTCGGCAAGGCTGACCCCTTCGACCACAACAGCCCAGTTGATTACCTTGGCGGCGTAGCCGGTGTAAAGCGAGAGATCGTTACGGCTGCCCTTGTAGCCGCAGATATGTAAGATGTTTAAATCGCTCGCGGTGTTTGCCGCATCGAGCACTTTTATTTCGCTCGGGGCAATAATCTCGCGGTATAGTTCGGGTGTCACCCGCGGGTCCTGCACATTTTGAACGCTCAGATAAATGCCGTCGGCACCGCCTTCTTGAATCACCTTTTGTGAAAGGGTGGCGAGGTCCTGCGCGATAACGTCGAGCACATAGGCGAGTGCCTCTTTATCCTGCGTTATGAAATCGGCGATGCGCGTATTGCCCACCGGACGCCCCAACGCAAATTTGAGGTATGTGGCAGGGGCAAATATATTATAAAAGGTTGCAATGTCCTGGCCAAAGGCTTCGGTCAGCCTGCGCACATGGGCGACCTGCTGTGCAATCCAGGGATGACCGGCACCCACCGGCTGAATATTTTTGAGCTCGGAAATACTCGTGATATTTTGCAGCTGTTCATTGGGGTACCCGAAAAAGCCGTCACTCATCAGTTTAATAAAATCAGGCGAAAATTCATTAAAGAACTTTAGGTGGCCGTTAAAATTTGTCTCGATAATGGCGGGGTTTTTAAGGCCCTCGCTAAAATCGTCTTCGTTGGCAAAATGGAACCAGAATCCGACGGGTACACGCTCGGTAGTTTTATTGTTAAAGGCGTCGATAACCAGTTGTTTCTTAGACATATCATTTGCTCCCTTTTATCTGTAATTTTGAGTGCCAACCGTGCTGCGCATCAACACATTCGACAAGTCGGCGTACAACAGCGGGAGCAACAATAGAGGCGAACAGATTTGCAGGCGGTCGCTGACTTGTTTTTCATAGAACAATCCTCCTGTAATACATATAATATATATATGATTAGTATGAAAAAGATGCTACCACTTAGACCGGCAATTGTCAATATGTTTTTTAGTTTTTGTCTGACTGATCAAATGCAAACAGAACTGCATTATGAGCGGGCACAGATTTTGCGGCCTTTTGCAGTGCTAAGGAACCGCTGATTTAATCCATGCGCAGTTTACCAGCGGCTAATTTCGCGTCTGACTGTGTTAAAAAACAGCCATAAGCGCCAGCTTTATGTCCGCTTTTTGCCTTGTCAGCCACAAAATTCTCTTGCCGTTAACCCGCCCCTGAATTAATCAGAGGCTCCCTAACAGTACCCCGTGGATGATCTTATTGAGATTTGACGCCTGATTTTTGCCGCCGCCACATCAAATTTTTTCTTTATGGTAACCCGTGGTAAGGCCGTCAACAGGATGCCGTTCCGTCTTCTTAAACTGTTTCCTTATCGCGTTTTAAAATTTTCTGTTTTCCGTGCTGCTTTGTTAATGCGGGCTTTACAGAAGGCCGGACGTTGGGTTATGATGAACAAAGAAAAATGCGGCGGGGGAGAGCGCATGAAAAAAAGGACAGGCAGACGGACTTTAGCGGCGCTTGTTTTTTTGGCGCTGCTGTTTCTGTTGCAGACGGTGTCCTACGGCGCCTCGAACAAGCTGCGCGTCGCCTATCGCGACAACACCCAGTTTTATCAGTTTACCGACGCGCGGGGGCATCCCGCCGGCCTGCATGTCGACTTTATTGATGCCATCGCCCGGGAAAACAGCTTTGTGACGGCGTATTATCCGATGGCCAAGCTGTCGGACTGCCTTTTGGCGCTTGAAAACGGCGAGGCGGACGTCGTACTCGGCGTGCCGACCTATACGGAAGGCGATTTTCAGGCGAGCATGGAAACGACCACCGCCGACCTGTGCGTCATGGCGGCCAACGGCTTTTTAAACGGCCGCAAAATCGACGGAATTGGGGGCTATACGGCCGTATTGGAATATAACACCGTAAACAGCTCCGTACTTTCAAACATGAATGCGCGGACGTATATCGTGACGGGCAGTCAAAAGGAGCTGCTCGACGCGCATCTTGCCGGGCAGGGCGACGTGATGATCTGCGATTATGACTGTATGAATTATCTTCTGAAAACGCGCGGCATCCGTGATCACTATACTGTGGCTCAGAATCGGATTGGCACCGTCGGCTATTCGATGGCGGTGCGCAAGGGCAACGCGACGCTGCTGCGCATGCTCAACGACGGCATGATGAGCCTTCGCTTCAACGGTGAGTACGACAAAATACGAAGCCGGTGGGTTCCTGCGCGGCCGGATGCGCTGGCCGTGCAGCTGGGGCGCATCATCGCGGTGGCGGCGGTGGTTGCGGCGGCGGCCGCTTTCGGCATCGCGGTTTATGTGCGCGTCAACGCCCGCATCCGCGAGCTGCTGCGCAAGGAGGTGCGCGAGAAAACGCGCGAGCTTAATTTGCGTGTCCGGCAGCTCCAGCATGAAAGTGACCTGCGCAACCGCATCATCGAGCGTTCGCCCAATGGGATGGTCCTGTTCGACTGCGCGAACCGCATCACGCTGATGAACTCGAGCGCCTGCCGCCTGGCCGGTGTTTTGGAGCCGCCGCTCGGGGCAGATGTTATGGCCCTTGGGTTGTTCGGGAAGATTCTGCAACGGCATTCCGACGGCGGCTTTGCGGGGGAAAACCAGGTCAGCCATGAAACGGTCACGATTCCCGCCGAAAACGGTCCTGCGCGTGTATATCAATATTACATTCTGCCCACGCACGAGGCGGATGTCTGCAGCGGCGCGCTGATTACGGTTGCGGATGTCACGGTGGATGAGGTTGAGAAGCAGGCCGTCATCGAGCGGGAAAAAAACCAGGCGCTTAACCGGATGATGGCCGGCATCGCGCACGAAATAAAAAACCCTCTCACCGGCATCCGAAATTTCGCGGAGCTTATAAAGACAAAGCGCTACGACCAGCAGTTTCTCGATTACTTTGCGCTGCTTGTGCCCGCGGAGGTGGACCGCACGAGCCGCCTTATTGAAAGCCTGATGCAGTATGCCCGCCCGCCAAGGGGCAAGCGCGAGCCGGTCGATCTCTCGGCCGTCGTCACGCAGTGCGCCGTTCTGGCCAAGGCGACCGTCACAAATCCGCTGGTTCGGGTCAGAACGGCGCTTACGCAGGATCTTATCATCACAGCCGACCGCGACCAGCTTGAACAGGTGCTGGTGAATATCATCATGAACAGCATTGCCTCGATGGAGAAGAAGCTGCAATCCGAAGGCTGTGAGCAGCCGCTGACACTGCACCTTTCGACGGCGGCGCGCGACGAGTTTGCCGCCGTAACCGTCCGTGACGAAGGGGAGGGCATGTCGCCCCAAACGCTTAAAAACTGCACCGACCCGTTCTTTACGTCCAGGTCGGCGGGGACGGGGCTCGGCCTCTCCATCTCAAAGCAGCTCATTGCCGAAAACGGCGGAACGCTGCTCATTGAAAGCCAGGAAACAGTAGGAACCGTTACCACCATCACATTCAGGAGGAATATGCCGTGAAATCCCGGGTACTTGTCATTGACGACGAACTGAGTATCTGCGTCACGCTTGTCATGGCGCTTGAGGACAAATACGAGGCACAGTACACCAGAAGCGCCGCGCAGGGGCTCGCCTTGCTGCGCGAACAGGAATTTTCCCTCGTTTTTCTTGATTTGCGCATCGGCGAGGAGGACGGCCTAAAGGTACTCAAAGAAATAAAGGCCATCGACAGCCGCATCGCCGTCATCATCATCACTGCCTACGGCAGCATCGGCTCCTCGGTTGAGGCTATTAAAAGCGGCGCTTTTTCGTATCTGACAAAGCCGCTGCGTATCGAGGAGGTGCTCATCTATGCCGAGCAGGCGCTGTCGTTTCGCAGCCTTTCCGAACAGGTGGAATACCTCAGCGACGAGTTGCAGTCGCGCAACCGTTATTTCGGGATGGTCGGGAAAAGTCGCTCGATGCAGCGGGTGTACGAACTGATAAAAAAGCTGCAGGACATCGACGTCGGCGTGACGATCACCGGAGAAAGCGGCACCGGCAAGGAGCTGGTGGCGCGGGCAATCCATTATTCGGGCAACCGCCGAAACGAGCGCTTTGTTGCCGTCAACTGTGCCGCTATACCGGAAGGGCTTTTGGAGGAAGAGCTGTTCGGCCACAGGAAGGGCGCCTTCACCGGTGCGCTGTACGATAAGGTCGGCAAGTTTGAAGCCGCCGACGGCGGGACGATTTTTCTTGACGAAATTGGCGATTTGCCGCTCGCAATGCAGGGGAAGGTGCTGCGCGCCCTGCAGGAGAAAGCCGTTACGCCCGTTGGGAGCAACGAGGTGCGAACCATCGATGTGCGCGTCATCGCGGCCACAAACCGCGACTTACCCCAGATGATTCGGCAGGGGACGTTTCGGCTGGATTTGTTCTACCGCATCAACGTCGTGGGCATCGCCCTGCCGCCGCTGCGCGAGCGGCAGCAGGATATTCCAATTTTGTGCCGTCATTTTATCGAGCAGTACAACGCCGAATACAAAAAGAAGGTCGGCGGGCTGACAAACGGGGCGGAGCGCTTTCTTCTGGAATACGATTACCCCGGGAATATCCGCGAGCTGTCAAACATCATTGAATATGCCGTGGTCATCTGCGACGGCGACGTTATCCGGCTTGAGGATCTTCCCGCCCATACGGCGCGCCCCGCGGCGGCCGGGCCGCAACCACAGGCCGGGACCAGCCGGGCCGCGCTGTTTGACGGCATGACGTTTCGGGAAATTGAACGCGAGATTATCATTGACCGCCTGCGCACCAACCGCGGCCATCAGAAGCTGACGGCACAGCAGCTGGGCATCAGCGCCAAGGGCTTGCGCAACAAGATGCACGCTTACGGTATCTCCGCCACACAAACATAACATAACGGAAATTTGTTCTTTCGGAAAGGGGAAATTTTTACGCTTTGAAGGTAAAAATTTCCCCTCTGTTTTTTTATAAAATGAAAGTAAAACCCGTGGGAGAAGGCGATAAGATGAAAATTGAAAGCGAAAATGGACAAAACCGAATTTTCAGCGATGGCAAAAATGCTGAAAAATTTCATTTTTGGAGCCGCAAACAGGTGATTGGCACGGTTTTCGCATGAATAATGGATGCGGCGTTCGCATCGCCGCATCCGGGCTATTCGGCCCGAAAATCAAAAACAGGAGGAATTATCATGAAGAGAGCACTGTCCATATTGCTTTGTCTGCTCATGACAGCAGGATTAGCGGCGGGCTGCAGCGACACAGCCGGCACCGGCACAGCCGCATCGGCGGCGCCCGCGAACAGCGCCGGCACCATTTCCGCCGGCTCAACGTCCTCAATCGCCGCACCTGAACCTTCCGCCGCCCCAACCGAAGCGGCAACATACAAAAAGCACGTTGTGATTGCCATCAGTCAGGCTATTACAACCGGCGACCCGCATCTTTTGAGCAACGTTCCGCACAATACGCTCTTCAAGCTGACGCACGACAGGCTGGTGAGCCTTGACAGCACTGACATGTCCTTTCACCCTGAACTTGCCGAAAGCTGGGAATGGACGTCCGACAACGAGCTGGAACTGAAGCTGCGCAAGGACGTCAAATTCCAGGACGGCACGCTGCTGACCGCAGGGGACGTCGTCTTCACTTTTGAACGCGCGAAGGGCAGCAACACCGTCGGCTCAAAGATGGTCAGCCTGGATACGGTTGAAGCCGTTGACGATTATACGGTGAAAATGACGCTCGTTTCCCCGAACGTGGACTGGCTTGACACACTGGCGCTGCCGATGTGCTCGATCATCTCCCAAAAAGCCACCGAAGCCGACGCGGAAAAAGGCGCGTGGATTGGCACCGGCGCGTGGGTTATCGACGAACTGGCTGCGAGCGACTACGTCAATCTCAAGCGCAACGAAAATTACTGGACCGAGCTTCCCAAGACCGAAGAGCTGACGCTGCGCTATATCCCCGAACCTTCGGCCCGCCTTATTGCGCTGCAGAACGGCGAGGTCGACGTCTGCAACGACCCGAGCAATACGGAGCTCTCGTTCATCACGGACGACCCCAACCTGACGCTTGTCCAGTTCAATTCGACGAACTGCACCTATTTTGCGTTTAACACCTCGAAGGCGCCCGGCAACGACCAAAACCTGCGCCTTGCGCTGGCGTACTGCCTGAACATCGACGACATCATCGCGGCCGCGACAAATGGCCTGGCCTCGAAGGCGGTTTCGAACTGGGGTTGGGCGACCTACGGCTATTACGACGGCTTTGGGGCGTATGAGCAGAACATTGACCTTGCGAAGGAATATCTCGCCAAGGCGTACCCCGACGGCGGCGCGAAGCTGGAGATCAGCGCCACGAATCCTGAGCGCATGACCGTCGCGCAGGTTATTCAGGAACAGGCCCGGCAAATTGGCCTGGAAATTACCATCAATGAAATGGAGGCCGCCGCGCTCACCGCGCTGACCGCTTTTAAGACGGCCGGTCACGAGTCGATGGTTTACGGCCTTGGCTGGAACAGCTGCGGCGACGACGCGCGGCGCCCCTATTATGCGGGCAGCAACACGAACAAAGCGACGATTACGAACCAGCAGATCATGGACCTGCTTGATTCCGCGGTCGGTGAGTTTGACGACGCCAGGCGGAAGGAACTGTACAAAGCGGTTCAGGAAATCAACCACGAGCAGGCGTATTACATTCCGCTGTACTTTGCCATCCAGAGCGTTGGCATCAATAAAAACCTCGGCGGCGTCATCTGGGAAGCGCATCTCTCGCATGACTTCACCTACGCCTATGTGACCGAATAAACAACCGCAGCGGCCGCCGCCACGCGGCGGCCGCGCAAAACAGAATGCCCGGACTGCGTCGCCGAAAAAAGGGCGACAGCCGCGACCATTTTGGAGGTACATATGCATCGTTATATTATCAAAAGAATGCTGATGCTCATTCCCGTCGTCATCGGCGTATCCTTTCTCATTTTTTTCATTATGGACCTTGCGCCCGGCGATATCGTCTCGCTCATTGCGCCCGAAGCCACCGTTGAGCAGCAGGAGGCGCTGCGCCACGAATACGGCTACGACCGGTCGGTTATGTACCGGTACGGCAAATACATGAGCGGGCTTGTAACCGGTGACCTCGGCACGTCTTTTCTGAGCAAAAGGCCGGTGTGGGATACCTACAAGGAGCGCCTGCCCGCCACGCTCAAGCTGGCGCTGGGGGCCATTGTTGTCTGTAACCTGATCTCGATTCCGCTGGGCATTTTTTCGGCGGTGCACGCGGGCTCGCTATGGGACAATTTCAGCATGGTGCTGGCGCTGGTGGGGCTTTCCATGCCGAACTTCTGGCTGGGCCTGCTGCTGATCATCGTCTTTTCGCTCGGGCTCGGATGGTTCCCGTCCGGCGGGGCACAGGGCTTTAGCAGCATCATCCTGCCCGCCATTACGGTCGGCACCGGGCACGCCGCCATGCTGACGCGAACCACCCGGTCGAGCATGATCGACGTCATCCGCCAGGATTACCTGAATACCGCGCGCTCAAAGGGCGTGTCTGAGAAGGTGGTTATCCGCAAGCACGCGTTTAAAAACGCGCTGATTCCGATCATCACGGTTTCCGGTACCCAATTGGCCACGGGCCTGGGCGGCGCGGTGCTGACTGAAACGGTCTTTTCCTGGCCGGGCGTGGGGCGCCTCATCATCGATTCCGTCCATCAGCGCGACGTGCCCGCCGTCACCGGCAGCGTTATTATGACGACGATTCTCATCAGCGTGCTGCTGTTGCTTGTCGACCTGCTCTACGCCTTTGTCGACCCACGCATCAAGGCGCAGTATGCGAAGGGAGGGGGGCGAAAATGAACGCATCGCCGGTTCTCGCTTCCCGGAAATACCGAAAGCGCAGCCAGTTGGCCGAGGTCTGGCACCGGCTGCGCAAAAACAAGGGCGCGATGTTCGGGCTGTTCATCATCGTGATGCTGGCGCTTGTCGCCCTTTCGGTGGATTTTCTGCTCGACTATGACACGCAGGTCATCACGCAGAGCATCTCGCAGCGCCTGCAGCACCCGAGCGCCCAGCACATCATGGGCACGGACGATCTCGGGCGCGACATCTTTTTCCGGCTGATTTACGGCTCGCGCTTCTCACTTTCCGTCGGTATCGTGGCGGTGGCCATCGCGCTGGCCGTCGGCACAACGCTCGGCGCCTTCGCGGGCTATTACGGCGGCGTGGTCGAGGACGTTATTATGCGTGCCACCGACATCTTTGCCTCGGTTCCAAACCTGCTTATGGCCATCGTCATCGTCGCGGCGCTCGGGGCCAACACGCTGAACCTGATGATTGCGGTGGGCGTCACGAGCGTGCCGCAGTTTGTGCGCATCACGCGCGCCTCGGTGCTCACGGTGCGCAATCAGGAATATGTTGAAGCGGCGCGCGCCATCGGCATCAGCGAGGTGCGCATCATCTTTACGCACATCCTGACAAACTGCCTTTCCCCGATTATCGTGCAGACCACGCTGCGCGTCGCCTCGGCCATCATCTCCGCCTCTTCGCTGAGTTTTCTTGGGCTGGGCGTGCCCGCGCCCGCGCCGGAATGGGGCAGCATGCTTTCGGCCGGGCGGCGGTTTCTGCGCGGCTACAGCTATATGACGATGTTCCCGGGCCTTGCTATTATGATCACCGTTCTTGCCTTCAACATGGTGGGCGACGGCCTGCGCGACGCGCTCGACCCCAAACTCAAAAAATAGGAGGATGACCGATGACTGAACAACAGGACCTGGTTCTGGATGTCGAGGACCTGGTGGTGCATTATGAGCTGGAGGAAGAGACGGTCAGGGCGGTCAACCACGTCGGCCTTCAGCTGAAAAAAGGCCGGACGCTGGGCTTTGTGGGCGAAACCGGCGCGGGTAAGACCACGACGGCTAAGGCGATTATGCGCCTGGTGCCCGACCCGCCCGGCGTCATCAAAAGCGGCCGCATCACGGTCTGCGGGCACGACATGCTTTCGCTTAAGCCCGCACAGCTGGAGAAAATTCGCGGCAAGGAGGTCTCGATGATCTTTCAGGACCCGATGACCTCGCTCAACCCCGTGTTCACCGTCGGCGATCAGATCGCCGAAAGCATAGCGGTTCACGAGCGCGTTTCAAAAAGCGAAGCCGCCAAAAAAGCCGGGGAGATGCTCGAGCTCGTGGGCATACCCCCAGAACGCGCCGGGGAATACCCGCACCAGTTTTCCGGCGGGATGAAGCAGCGCGTTGTCATCGCCATCGCGCTGGCCTGCAACCCGAAGCTTTTGATTGCCGACGAGCCGACCACCGCGCTCGACGTGACCATTCAGGCGCAGGTGCTCGATTTGATGCGTGCGCTTAAGGATAAGTACGGCACCGCGATGATTATGATTACGCACGACCTGGGCATCGTGGCGGAAATCTGTGACGAGGTGGCGGTCATGTACGCGGGCAGCATCGTCGAGAAGGGGACGCTGGAGGATATCTTTAACCACACCAAGCACCCCTATACCGAGGGGCTGTTCAATTCCCTGCCGAACATCCGCGACCGCAAGGCCGAGCTCATTCCCATCCCGGGGCTGATGCCGGACCCGACAAATCTGCCAATGGGCTGCGCCTTTGCGCCCCGCTGTCCGTACGTCACGGGCGCGTGCGAAGAAAAGCCGCCCACTGAGCGCCATTTTTCGGGCACGCATACCGTGCTGTGCACGGCGTATGACACGCCCGGCTTCCATATCAGGCGGAAGGAGCGCGTGTATGCCAGATAATATTCTTGAGGTTAAAAACCTGAAAAAACACTTTAAAACGCCGCACGGGATGCTACACGCCGTGGATGGCATCAGCTTTTCCATCGCGCGCGGAAAGACGCTGGGCATTGTCGGGGAATCCGGCTGCGGAAAATCGACGACCGGCCGGTGCATATTGCGGCTGATTGAGCCGACCGACGGCGAGGTTGTTTTCGACGGCGTCGATATCACAAAGCTTTCGGCGCGCCAGCTGCGCCGGCTGCGCAAGGATATGCAGATTATCTTTCAGGACCCGTTTTCTTCGCTGGACCCGCGCCGAACCGTTCTGCAAACCATCACCGAGCCTATTATCGCGCACGGGCTCGTGCGTGAAAAGGCCGCTATCGAAAACCGCGTGCTTGAACTGATGGAAACGGTCGGCCTCGCCGAGCGGCTCATCAACACCTATCCGCACGAGCTCGACGGCGGGCGGCGGCAGCGCATCGGCATTGCGCGCGCGCTGGCAATGGAGCCGAAATTCATCGTCTGCGACGAGCCGGTGTCGGCGCTGGATGTTTCGATTCAGGCGCAGATTCTAAACCTGCTTAAAAAACTCCAGCGGCAGTTTGGCCTGACCTACATCTTCATCACGCACGATTTGGGCGTCGTCAATCATTTTTCCGACGATATCGCCGTCATGTACTTAGGTCAGATTGTTGAAATGGCGCCCGCCGAGGTGCTGTTTGCCAATCCGGTGCACCCGTACACCCGGGCGCTGCTGTCCGCGATTCCCGTGCCGGAGATCGGCAGCCACAAGGAGCGCATTTTGCTTCGGGGCGAGATTACGAACCCGATAGACCCGCCCGACCAATGCCGTTTCCTCAGACGCTGCACCCGCGCGGCCGAGCGTTGCGCGGGGCCCTGTCCCCAATTGCGCGAAATCGGCCCGGGCCATTTTATCGCGTGTCATCTCGCGTAACGCGCCGCACCGGGCGCACCGTAGGAACCTCCAATACAAAAGCAGTATGGATGGGCGATATTTTTTTGCCATTTCAAGAAAGAATGCGGGCGGGCACCCACAAAAGACGATCACGGCTGAACGGTGTAAAAAGGCCTGCCACGGCAGGGACCGCTTTATTGGATATGCATAAGGAGGCATGCTCAGTGAAAGAAATTATGACAGCGCTTCTGGCACACCCGCAGGTTGCCGCTGCGTTGGCCGCCCTTGAGGCGGACCGCGAAAAAACGCTCAGGCAGCAGCTGGAGCTGGTTGCCGTTCCAGCGCCCTCAAACGATGAAGCGCGGCGTTCGGCGTATTTTGCCGGGCTTCTGCGTGCGGAAGGGTATGCGGTAAAAACCGACGCGGTCAATAACGTCTTCGCAACCGTTCATGGTTCGGCCGGACAGCCGACCGTGGTGTTGGCGGCGCATCTCGATACCGTTTTCCCACCGGGCACCGACTTGACGGTGCGGCGCGACGGCCAGCGCTATATCGCCCCCGGCATTAACGATGACACACGCGGCCTTGCGGAGATTCTGAGCATCGCGCGCGCCATCAAGGCGTCCGGGCTGCGCCTGCGGGGGAACCTTATCCTTTGCGCGAATGTCGGGGAGGAGGGGCTTGGCAATCTTCGGGGGGTGCGACAAATCTTCGCCGCACCAAACGACATCGACGCCTTTGTTTCCATCGACGGGATAAAGCCGGGGAATATCGCTTTTTGCGCCACGGGTTCGCACCGCTACCGGGTTGTGTACCAAAATTCGGGCGGCCACAGCTTCGGCGCGTTCGGCATGGCGAATCCCATCCACGCGATGGGCCGCGCCATCGGCGAAATCGCAAAGCTTAAAACGCCCGCCGAGCCCAAAACGACCTTCAGCGTCGGCGTCGTCTCGGGCGGAACTTCGGTCAATTCCATCGCTTACGAGGCGTCGATGCTCATCGACATGCGCTCGAACAGCCAGACGGAACTGGAACGCTTTGACGCGCAGGTAATGGCGATTTTGCACCGCACGCTCGAAGAAGAAAACGCCCACTGGGATAACAACACGCCGGTGCGGATGACCATCGAGCTTATCGGCAAACGGCCGGCCGGTGCGCAGCGCGCCGACGCGCCCATCGTCCGGGCCTTTGCGGCTGCGGCCGAGGCCGTGGGCATCGCGCCGCATCTGGGCGGTTATTCGAGCACCGACTGCAATATCCCCATCGCATTGGGCATTCCGGCCGCCGCCGTCGGGCGGGGCGGGCTTGCCGGCAAGGGGCATTCCATTGAGGAATGGTTTATCCCCGAGGATGAACACAAAGGGCCGCAGAAGGACCTGCTGGGCGTTCTGGCGCTTGTAGGGGTTGAGGGCGGACCGACGCCTGCCGGGCTGCACCCGGAAAACGCGTTATATAGTCAAACCCATTGAAAGACGAGCCGTCTTGGCGGCCTGTTTTGCGCCTGACTGCGTTGGCGTCCCCGGCGGGCGCCAGCCCACCGGCCTCCTTCGCCTTGTCAGCACAAAATAACCCCGTCAATTCTGCAGCACTTTCTATTGGTTTAACTATAACAGGGAAAGGAATATGTTATTATGAAAGCGCTTATCCTTGATGAAATCATCATGCCGGAGCTGGCGGAGCTTCTCGGCGAGATAGAGGCGGCCGTCATCCCGGTCGGCTCGTGCGAGCAGCACGGCCCGAACACGACGTATAACACCGATACGGCGCGCGCCTACGGGTTTGCTAAAATGATCGGCGCGCGTTTTGGCAACCAGCTGCTGATCTGCCCGCCGGTGACCTATGGCATTTCAAACCACCATATGTCGTTTCCCGGTACCGTGACGCTGCGCTGCGAAACATTTATTCATATGCTGATGGATATTGCCGTCGCGCTCACAAAGCATGGCATCCGCCGCATCGTTTACCTCAACGGCCACGGCGGAAACAGCAGCCCGCTTGACGTCACGATAAACGCGCTCAAATACGAACACGGCATCGACGCATATTATTTCAACGTCGGCGGGGGCATCTATGCCGAGGGCATCACCCCTGAGATGGGTTGGTCGCCAAAGCGCGGGCACGCCAGCGAAAGCGAGACCTCGCAGGCGATGGCCATCTGCCCCGAGGTCGTGCGCGAAAATCGACAAAAGGGCGCGTTAGTCGAAGACTTCATCATCCGCGGCCCCGGTGTCCCGTTCCAGTACGGCGGCTGCGCGTGGGACTGGAAGCGCGACGCCTCGGCCAACGGAGCGCTGGGCGACGCGCGGCTTGCCAATCTGGAGGACGGCGTTCGGCTGAACAATATCGCGCTCGATAAGGTGGAAAAATCTATCCGCTATATCATTGAAAAACGGTGAAAAGCGCGGGCAAAACAGGAGGAGAAGGCATGGATTACGCGACAGAATCACTAAAACTGCATGAAAAGCTGGCGGGGAAGCTGGAAATTACGGCGCGTGCGCCTGTGAGCAACCGCGAGGAGCTCTCCCTTGCCTACACGCCCGGCGTGGCACAGCCCTGTCTGGAAATACAAAAGGATATCCGCAAGAGCTATACGCTAACCCGCCGCTGGAATACCGTGGCTGTTGTGACCGACGGCAGCGCTGTGCTCGGCCTCGGCGACATCGGGCCGGAAGCCGGCATGCCCGTCATGGAGGGCAAATGCGTGCTGTTCAAGGCGTTCGGCGGCGTCGACGCCATTCCGCTGTGTGTGCGTTCAAAAGATGTCGGCGACATTGTGCGCACCGTCGAACTGCTTGCGGGCAGCTTCGGCGGGGTCAACCTGGAGGATATCAGCGCGCCCCGCTGCTTTGAGATTGAGCGGCAGCTGAAAGAGCGCTGCGATATCCCCGTTTTCCACGATGACCAGCATGGCACGGCCGTTATTACGCTGGCCGGGCTTATCAACGCCCTAAAACTCACGGGCAGAAAATTTGATGAAATCCGCGTCGTGACACTGGGTGCGGGAGCGGCCGGCACCGCCATTATCCGCCTTTTGCTTGCGATGGGCCTGCGGGACGTCGTGATGTGCGACCGCAAGGGTGCAATTTACGAGGGCCGTCCCGGCCTCAACGCCGAAAAGGCGGAAATGGCCCGCATCTCGAATCGGCAGCAAAAACAGGGCACGCTGGCCGAGATGCTTTGCGGCGCCGACGTGTTTATCGGCGTATCGGCGCCCGGCACCGTGACGGCGGAGATGGTTCGCACAATGGCTAAAAACCCGATTATCTTTGCCTGCGCGAACCCGACGCCTGAAATTTTCCCGGACGACGCCAAAGCGGGCGGCGCGGCGGTTGTCGCAACCGGGCGCAGCGATTTTCCCAACCAGGTCAATAACGTGCTGGCCTTCCCCGGCATCTTCCGCGGCCGCGGCGCGCTCGACGTGCGTGCGTCCGATATCAACGACGCGATGAAGATCGCGGCGGCCACGGCCATCGCCGGTCTGGTTGGTGAGAACGAGCTGCACAGCGATTATATCCTGCCCGCGGCGTTTGACCCGCGCGTCCGGGGGGCCGTCGCCGCCGCAGTTGCCAGGGCGGCCCGCGATAGCGGCGTCGCACGGCTTTAAAACATTTTGTCACCGCCGGAAAATGAATAAATCCATTTCGTATTGCGGTAGCGCTCAACTTGCTGCGCTTGTTCGGGATTGTCGTAATAGGCATCCTGAACAGGCGCTCTTTTTAGCGTGTGATAGCAGAGAAAAGGTGCCGGAAAGCGCCGGTTTTGGCTTCGGGGTACGGCTTTTGCTCCGGCTCAGCCGCAAAGCGTCGCGCCATTTACAGCATCCGACACAGCGAATGGCTATTATTGATATCAGGTGAAAAATCTATTCAACACGATGATACGGGGGGACGATCTGTGAAAACCGCGTGGAAAACATTTGCCAGAAAACTTCCTGTAATACTGGTATTAATCGCCGGCGTTTTATTGGCGACGATAAGATTTAATTTTTTTGATGCACATAAAATACCTTTCTTAACAACGGCCTATATCGCACACAGGGGGGTATATCAACAGCCGATACCGGAGAATTCTCTTTCAGCTTTCCAAAACGCGATAGACAGAGGGCTTTCCATCGAGCTGGATGTTTCAATGACCAAAGACGGCTATCCAATCATATTCCATGATGATCGGCTGGAAAGATTAACAAACGGCCATGGCTTTGTTAAAGACACCAATCTGGCCGATTTAAAGCAATTGGTGCTTGGAAGTTCAGACGAGAAGATCCCGACATTGGAGCAGGCGCTAAAGCTTGTCGATGGGCAAGTGGCCTTGTTAATTGAAATTAAAAACAGGGGCCTTCCGGGGAGGTTGGAACAACGTGTTTTACATTGCCTGAAAAACTATCGGGGCAGTATCGCCATTCAATCCTTTAACCCCTTCGTTGTCAGATGGTTTAAACAAAAGGCATCTTATGACGTGGGGCTTATACTGGGAGAAACGCGCATAAAAAGGATGCGGTTATTTCGTGATAATCTATACACCTTTATTGCGTTTCCTAATTTTCTTGTTTACCAATATGACCTATTAACACAGGATAGGCCACTGATGATGATGCGTAAAGACGGCCTGTTAATCATCCCATATACGCTGAATGCTAAAAATACAGGTGATCTGAAGGCACAAAATTTCGACACGGCAATTATTCATTTTGAGCAATAAGGATGATTTAAATTGTGATGGTATCTCTGAGCCGCGCCTCTTTTCAGCCGTCGAAAAACCCCTTTTAAAAAAATTGCACAAATTAAAGTTTTTGGTCAAGCTTTTTTCAAAAAGCTTGCGTGCTTCATTCGTCAAAAAAGCGCAGGAGGGGCAGCCAAAATAGTCCGGGAGACTGTTTTGGCGCGGGGAACCCCCGCAAGGGGTTCCCCGATGGCGTGTCAAGCGGTATGAGGCTTGTGCAAGCCGCTAAAACGCCTTCACTTTTTCGACAAGCTGCCTAAAAGGGGTACAGCAAAAAATTTGCTGTACCCCTTTTTAGAATAGCATTTAAGCATTGGCCTTTTAAGGCGCGGGTTCAGGCGCGGGTTTTGTATGGTCCATATGCCAGCCAAAATCGTTATGATAAATCATCTGACGGGTCATGCCGCCATCTATACAAATATTTTCCCCGGTGATAAAGCCGGACTTTTCCGAGCAAAGGTAAAGCACCATGTTGGCAATGTCCAAAGGGTTGCCGACTCTGCCGACGGGGTGCTGCCGGGCGTCGGCGCCGTCGTAGCGGGCGCCCTTTGTCTCAATCCAACCGGGGGAGATGGAATTGACCCGCACCCTGCCGGCAAGACTGACGGCCAGCGCATGCGTCAGTGCCGCAATGCCGCCCTTAGCGGCGGTGTAACTTTCTGAAAAAGGCTGGCTCATGCGGTCGCGGCTGGAGGATATATTGACGATGCTGGCCCCCGGATTAAAATGGTCTAAAAACAATTTGGTCAGCATATAAGGCGCCGTAACACCGACGCGCAGGGCATAATTAAATTCGGCATAACTGCAGGTATCGATTCCCTTGAACAGCGGCATGGCATTGTTAATCAGATAATCGATATGCCCGTATTGCGCCAGCACCTTTGCAGCAAAGCGCATGAGTGCCTGTTCATCGCCCAGATCCCCCACAAAATAAGGGCTATCGCGAATGTCGATGATACAGATTTCCGCGCCATATTTTTTGAATTCTTCGCAAATACACTTGCCAATACCGCTGGCACCGCCCGTGACGACGGCCACCTTGTTTTGAAACATAAAAAACTCCTTCGGTTTTTCGCCCGGGCCTGCTGCGGCCACTAAATGGTTATCAGTTTCCCGTCATTTTGAAGGATGTCCGTCAATCCCTGCCCCCAATACAACACCTCAACGTCAAGGTCAACAAGCTTTTCGGTCACACCCAGCTGGTCGGCACAGGCCTTGCAGGCCGAAAACTTGACACCGGCATGCTGGGCCATTTTAATTTTGGTTTGGATCAGGTCATTTTCGGCAGCCAGTTTGGCAGTCGCACCCCAGATGATGACGGTTACGGCGTCCCACCACTGCTTTAGCATGCTGTTCGTCGCGTACATCATCACCATTTTGTCTGAAGTCAGAACATCCGCATTTGTCCAAAGAATGTAGAGCTGGTTTGGCTTTTCCATAAGAATCTCCTTTCAACGGTGGCGTTTTATAACGTGTGCAAATTGCAACCTGCAACAAATTTTGCGGCCCCTTACGTGATGGAAAAAACCTTCGTGTAACGGCGCAAGGGGTATTCTCCGTCATGTGCCGCTCCGCAGTAGACGGTGGACATGTCATCCCCGCCGGTTATACGGACCAGACCGGTTTTTGAGAGTGTGCCGATAAGAGCGGGCCGTTCGCCTTCTCCGCAGAGCAGGGCCGCGGTTTGGAGGCGGTTTTTATGCGGGCGCAAATTCGCCAGCAGTTTTTCCCTGGGCAACCGCTTCACCCAAAGGTTCCGAAACCGGATGGCGACATCGAGGGCGCTATCCTGATAAGCAATGATGCTGCAAGCTTTACCCCGGTAGATTTTGCTGCCGTTGTAAAGGCTTTCCAGCGCTTCATTATATAGCGCAAGGGTTGTCTGAGATAAAATGCCGATGCTGTCATGGGGCGAAGCTTTTTCTGAGACCGCGTCCAAAATCGGCAGGAAGCGCGCACAAAAATCGTATACGGCCCCGATATCCGCGGCATCCAAAAACACGCCCTGGCAGGAGCTGCATAAGAGCTGATCGGTCTCACAGATGTTCCGGGCAAGGCCATAGAGGGCGCTGTCCGTCACGCCTTTTTCGGTTACATAGGCGAAGCTGATTTTATGGCCCCATTCTATAAGTTTTATAGTTGGATCAACCATGCGCCGCAGCGCCGAGACGGCCAGGTCGCCGCCCCATACGACCACGGCATCGGCCGCCGCAATAAGTTTGGAAACCGCATCTTCATCCCTTGAAGAATAATCAAAAACATAGATATATTCCGCGAGCTTAGGTTCCAGCCGAACCAGTTCAGCTAAAATATCGACGGATAATCCGCCGTCCAGCTCAGGAAGCTTTAAAATATTAATGTTGCCCGCCAGCAACCCCTCTATGACGCTGAATGCCGGCAGCCCGTCGGCGTTGCCCGCCGCGATATGCAACAGGACGCCAAGGGGCAGGATGCGCGCACATATTTCGGAATCATGGCCCGGCGGCGTGAATCTGTGCTCGTCCAAGCAGTTTTTTCCCAATTCGGTTTTCAGGCGTTCGAGCAGGTATTCGCGGCTGAACATCATCTTTATGTGCCGAAGATATTTCTTGCCGGCCTCGGGGCTGGCGCCCGCAGCAACCAGCGCCGCCCAATATTTTTCGGTATCCATTGTGACGGTAAAACGGGCGCATGCGTCGATTACCACCAATGGATTTAGCCGCCCGCTCTCAAGTGTTTCCAAAAGCCGCTCAGGAAGGGTATCCAGCACGGCCGTGGATGCTTTTGTGTCCAGCAGAATGCCGTTGACAAGGTTCAAAAGAAGCCCCCCTCTGTAAAGCTTTGGGCCATTTCCGGGGTGACCGCGGCACAGGTTTTGACGTTTTTAAGCCCGACGCGCCCAAGAATTTCAAACCATGGCGACGCAATGCCGCAACCACAGCGCGCGCCGGGATGCAGCACGGCAAGGTCGTCGGTCATCACGCTGAGCAGCGGCATCCCGCGCATAAGGGGGGTGATCAGGTTTATCAGCCCCGGCTGGCCGAACGGCAACGGCGCCAGCGTCCGGACGTCGCGTATGAGAACCCTGCTGTATTTGGGAATATGAAAATGATGGTTTGAGCAATCGCAATAGGGGATGGGGTGTTCAACAGCGCCATAAAAGTCATGGCAGTTTTCTTCCGGTATGCCCAGAATGCGCGCTGCCCGCTGATACAATTCGTTTCGATCAGCCTTTTGGAAGAAAAACTGCTTCCATCCGCCCCCTGTCATGACCATCGATTGGGGGTGGAGCTGAAACGACAGATTGCGTTCCTCCAATGCATCGAGCAGGAAAAGCAGATAAGCAGGAAAACCGTAAAAACGCACCGGTAAGCCCCTATGCGCGTACCGCTTCAGCGCGTCGATCAGTCCTGTAAGGTCCACCTTGTAGGCCTCCCCGGTATCACGCAGGGCGTAGGCCCGGTGCGCGGCCGGTGCGAGAAATGTGAGGCCAAAAGCAGTTTGGGCAGCACCCATTCGGTTGCGTTTGGCGGGCTCATAGCCTAATATGATGTAATTTGTGGGATTAAGCGATAAAAGCCCGTGGAACGAAAAGGTTTTTAAAACCATCGGCAGGGACAGCCACGCGGTGGAAAAATCGAGCCCCACGGTACTGAGACGCCCTTTTGTGCCCGATGAGGTGGCCTTAAACAGCAACCTTTCTTGCGGTACCGAAAAGAGATTATGGGATTTTAAAAACAGGGTGGGCAACACGGGGATCTTTTCCAGGTCGGAAATGGTGCGTAGCATCGACACCGTGAAATCACGGTGCTTTAACAGCCGGCAGAATTCAGGGCAGCGCGCCGTGTGATAAGTGACACTTTCCCGCATCGCCTCCAGAAAAAGCGCATCCGTCCCCGGCAGATCATATAGGTCATGCGTTAAAAACAATCGGGTGCGGCTTGTCATGGCGCCTCCTTGTCGGGCAGTTCCGGTATTGAATTGCAGAACGCATGGTCTTTGCTTTAGGGGTTGCACGCAGGGACAATATAATCTGTGGGACGTTCGTCAAAGCCTAAACTGTTTTGCCAGCGCATCCACCTTTGGCGGCAGTTGTTCGCCAATATCCTGTTGATCGTTAAAGGTCAATCCCAGGGATTTTAATGCGCGCGCACTTGTTGGCATCACTTTATTAACGTTGAGCAGTCTTTCGTAATAGTGCGTGCCGATCAGATCGGCTAAAAATATAATCTCAAGCATGCGCAGGTTCTCGGTGCAAAGATAAGGGGTATGATGGTACTGTACCACACGGGTCAGCTCGGGGGTAAAATTCCACCGCCTGCAAAGCCAGGCGCCAATCTGGTCGTGTGTAACGCCCCCCAGCACTGACTTTTCGGCCACAATTTGAGGCACGCCGCCCATGATTTTGACCGTAATTTCATCAAGCTCTTTCGAGAGGCAGGTGTTCATCACCAATAGGCCGATATCATGGTTCAGCCCGTATGAAAAGAGCTGAAAATGGTTCTGCGCGCCTATTCGGGCTGAAAGCATGTCGGCCGCAATAGAGGTGGCCAAAACATGCCGCCAATATTTCCTCATATCAAAAACGACGGATTTTCCGCCGCCGGATTTAAAAAACTTTTGCGCCACAAAAAATATCAGCAAGTTCTGGACCGATTCCAGCCCCAGCAAGACAACCGCGTCTTTGAGCTCGGTCACAAAGCGGCGGCCATCAAAAGCCGCATTCAATTGCGACAGAATCAGGCCGGTCAGCTCCTGGTCGGCAGCTATAATTTCAACCAGTTGGTCGATATTAATTAATCGGGGCGTTTGCAGCAGCGAAAATATCTGGTGTGTCCTGTCCGATATATTGGGCAAAAGAAGGGATTCCTCAATTTTCTGGAAGGTCTTTTCTCTTGTCAGCATGGGGGCCTCCTGGTGTCGGTGACTTTGGTTATGGGGGCGCTTTCGTTGGATACGGCGCCGTTTAGCAGGGACTGCTATAAATGGTATTTTACTACATATACCGGAAAACTGCAAAAAGAATTCTTTTAAAATGACGCGCTGGAACGGCTATGATGAATAGCGCACGACCGCATAAGACCGACCGATTATTGCAAAAGCAGCGGGTATTATACCCCGCTGCTTGGCGTTCACCTGAAAACCTTATAATGTTGTGGGATGAACATTCCAGATATCCCTGGCATATTCGCGAATGGTTTCGTCGCTGGAAAAACGGCCCGCATGTGCAATGTTAACCGCGGACATGCGCAGCCAGTGCATCGGGTCGTCGCGGTAGATGCGCGCGGCCTTCTCGGCTGTTGCCACATAGGATTCAAAATCCGCCAGATAAAAATAATAGTCATTTTGCAAAACCAGCGAATTGAAAATCGGGAAAAACGCCTCGGGGGAGGCATCGCTGAAGGTTTTATCGGTCAGCGCATCCAGCACCCGTTTAATCCGATGGTTGGCGGCGTAAATCTCCGCGCTGTGGTAACTGTTTTCCCGCCGCGCGCGCATAATTTCGTCGACCGAAAGGCCAAAGGTGAAAATATTATCCGCCCCCACCGCCTGGGCAATTTCAATATTGGCGCCGTCCATCGTGCCTAAAGTCAGCGCACCGTTTAGCATGAATTTCATGTTGCCGGTTCCGGAGGCTTCGGTGCCGGCGGTGGAAATCTGTTCGCTGATATCGGCTGCAGGGAAAATCCGCTGTGCCAGCGAAACGTTGTAATTTTCTAAAAACAGCACCTGCATCAGGCTGTTGACGGCGGGGTCGTCATTGACGAGCGCCGCGATGGAGTGGATTAGCTTGATGGTGGTTTTGGCGTAGGCATAACCCGGCGCCGCTTTCCCGCCAAAGAAAAAGACGGTGGGCGTAAAGTCCGTGCGGCCATCCTCTTTTATGGCAAAGTAACGGTCTAAAATCCTGATGGCGTTCAAGAGCTGCCGCTTATAGGCGTGAATGCGCTTGACCTGAAAATCAAAAATAAAGGACGGGTCGGCCGCAAAACCATGCTCCCGCTTTAAGAAGTCGGAAAACGCCGCCTTGTTTTCCGCTTTGATGCGGGCCAGTTCCTTTAAGAAGCCCTCGTCCTTCTCCAGCCCTCTTTTAGTAATTTCGGCAAGGCGGGTGGGGTATTTGGCGACGTCAACCCCCACCGCGCTGTTAAGCAGCTCGGTCAGGTGCGGGTTGCTGGCCATCAGCCAGCGGCGGTGGGTGATGCCGTTGGTCTTATTGTTGAACCGGGCCGGAAAAGTCTGATAAAAATCGGCGAAGAGCTGGTTCTTTAACAGCTGTGAGTGTACCTGTGCCACACCGTTGATGCTGTGGCTGCCCACGATGGCCAGATGTGCCATGCGGATGGCGCCGTTTGCCTCCACGGCCATGCGGGATATCCTGTCAAGGTCATAGTGATACACCTGCCAGAGTTCACGGCAGAAGCGCTCGTTTATTTCATGGGTGATCTGGTAGATGCGGGGCAGCAGCTTTTTATAAATTTCGGTTGGCCACACTTCCAGCGCTTCGGGCATGATGGTGTGATTGGTGTAGGAGATGATGTTGCGGGTGATGTTCCACGCATTGTCCCAGTCAAGGCCGTGCACATCCAGCAGCACCCGCATCAGTTCCGGCACCGCCAGCGCCGGATGGGTGTCGTTGATGTGGATGGAGACATAACGCGGCAACTCCATGATGCTGCGGCCTTTTTTAAGGTAGCTTTTCAGAATGCTGGCAATGCCGGCACAAACAAAGAAATACTGTTGCTTTAAGCGCAGCACCCGGTTGTCAAACTCGGAATCATCGGGGTAAAGCACGTCGGAAATGGCGCGCACCGACTGCCGGTAGGCCACCGCGCTGGCGTAATCGCCCTTGCTGAAAAGCTGGAAATTAAAATCCCCGTCTTTTGGCTCGGCGCTCCAGAGGCGCAGGGTGTTGACCGTTTCGTTCTGATAGCCGACCAGCGGCATATCATACGGAATGGCCAATACAGGCTGATAGTTTTCGTGGATGAAAACCATGCGCCCATCCCGGAATTCCTCCCGGATGTTGCCGTAAAACGGCACCTCCACCGTATCGGAGTTTTTCACAATTTCCCACGGGTTGTCGACCCCCAGCCAGTCGTCCGCCTCCTCCACCTGATAGCCGTTGACAATCTTCTGTTTAAAAAGGCCGTGCTTATAACGGATGCCGTTGCCGTGGCCCGCAAACGAGCATGCCGCCAGCGAATCCATGAAGCAGGCGGCCAGTCGGCCCAGCCCGCCGTTTCCAAGGCCGTAATCCGGCTCGCAGGCGAGAATATCCGCCAAATCGAAGCCCAGTTCCTCAAGCGCCTGCCCGGCCTGTTCGGTTAACCCCAGCCGGTCCAGATGTTTGGGCAGCATTTTTCCCAGCAGAAATTCCAGAGAAAAATAATAGACCTGCTTGACGGTGTTGCGGCGGTAATATTTATTGGTTTTAAGCCAGTTCTTTACAATGTAATCCTTTGTGAGCAGAGAGAGCGCCTGATACATCTCCTGTTTGGTGGCGTCTTCCACACATCGGGCCATATGGGTTTCCAGTTTGGTGATCAGGTTTTCTCTCAGCATCTCTTCGCTGATATGAAACATGTTGCTCATTCCTTTCCTGTGGGGTTTGAGTGGGACGGCTATTCAATATTGAAGGAACCGCTGATTTAATCCATGTGCAGTTTATCAGCGGCTAATTTTGCGTCTGACTGTGTTAAAAAGCAGCCATAAGCGCCAGCTTTATGTCCGCTTTTGCCTTGTCAGCCACAAAATTCTTTCGCCGCTAACCCGCCCCTGAATTAATCAGGGGCTCCTTAAAGGAATGACCGGGTCAGGGTGTTCTTAAAAGGCGCCCGCATGGGGGGGTTAACAAGATCTCTGGTCAGTCCGTTATCATTAAAGCGGCAAAGCTTTCCGGCGCCAGCCAAAGCGTGGCTTCCGCCATGCGGGTTTCTCCGCCCGCAAACAGGAGCGTGGCGTTGCCGCCCAGGTCCAGCTGACCGGCCTCTTTGCCGAAATTCACCGTGCACAGCAATTGCCCTCTTAAAAAGGCAAAGAGCCCTGCGTTCTCCTTTATGGGTGAAAATCCGGCGGAAAAATCCTGGCGGCGTTTTTGACGAAAAGCCGAGAGCGCCTTAAAATACGTCAGCAGGTCGGCGTCCTCATGCCCCCAGGGGTAGCAGCCGCGGTTGAATGGGTCCTCAAAGCCGGTCAGCCCGGCCTCGTCGCCATAATAGATGCTGGGGATGCCGGGCAGCGTAAACTGCAAAAAGGCGGCGGCCTTTAAACGCCGCTTGCCCGCTTCATATTCCGCTGCCGACAATACGTAACCGGCCTTTTGCGCATCCTCGACCGGATGCGTTACGCCCAGCGCGTTTAAGATGCGCACCGTATCATGGGTTGAAAGCATGTTCATGGCAGCGTTTATCACAGGCGGCGGATAATTTTCCAGAATCGTCAGAATCTGCTCCTGAAACAGGGCGGAATCACCGCTCAGCGCAAAATGTATAATGGCGCTGCGAAAGGGGTAGTTCATCACACTGTCCAGCTGCTGCCCCAGCAGGTACCGCCGCCGGTGGCCCTGGCTGACTTTATTGGAAGCGTCCTCCCAGACCTCGCCCAAAATAAAGGCGTCCGGGTCGGCGGCTTTGACGGCGGTGCGGAGCCGGTCTATAAAAGCGTCGGGCAGCTCGTCGGCCACGTCAAGGCGCCAGCCCTTGCAGCCCTTTGCCTGCCAATGGGCTAAAACGCCCTTTTCGCCGGTGATAAAACGGGTATAATCGGGGTTTTCCTCCGCCACCTCCGGCAGGTTGGGAAAGTTCCACCAGCATGCATAGTCGTTGGGCCAGTCGCCAAAGCGGTACCACGGGTAATAAGGCGAATGCCGGCTCTGCCAGGCGCCTGCCCCGGGGTAGTGGCCGAAGCGGTTAAAATAACGGCTGTCGGCACCGGTGTGGCTGAAAACACCGTCTAAAATCACCCGGATGCCGCGGCGTTCACAGGCGTTGCACAACGCGGTGAAATCCGCTTCACTGCCCAGCCACGGATCGACGTTAAAATAATCGCCCGTGCCGTACCGGTGATTTTCGGGCCCCTCAAAAATGGGGTTGAGATATAATAGCGTCACGCCCAGCGCTTCAAGCCGGTCCAGATGCGCCATAATGCCCTGAAGACTGCCGCCGAAAAAATCCCTGGCCGCATAGCCCGGTGTATCAAAAGCCGATTGCGGTACGCCGCCCCAATCCACCCGGCATATTCGCTGCCCGGGGGCGGGCAGCGGGGTAAAAGCGTCGCTTTTTGCAAACCGGTCGGGGAAAATCTGATACATGATGCTGCCCTTTACCCAGTCGGGCGTGGTGAAATCGGCGCTGTAAACCGTCAGCTGCCATTCGGGTAACCAGTCGCCCACCTGTAAGCGGCTGCCCGCCCGCCCACAAAACAAAAGCGTTTCCTGAACCCTGATTTCAAAGCGATAAAAATATAAATCCGCCGAAAAAAGCGTCACTGTTCCGCGATAAGCCGTCAGCCCGTCTTCCCTGGTTTCCGCAGGCAACAGCGCCACGCGCTGCTCGAAGGTGTTGGCATCGTTTCGCACAACAATTCGTACATCGGCGTCATTTTGCGCACAGTACACACAAAAACAGGCAGGCAGGCCTGCTTTGACTGCCCCAAACGCCTTGCAGTCTGAATTTCGGGAATCGAACAGAATGATCATAGAAGCCTCCTGCAATTTAACTTTGATCATACTATAATCTTCCTCTTTTTTCAATAATGCTTCACCTTTTAAAGCCAATTTACACGCCCTGACGCACATCGGAAAGTAACAAAGGCGGCCTAATTTTTACAATTGGAAAACAAATCTGGAAAAAAGTAAAAAAGCTCTTTAAATTTCAACGAATATATTGTAATATATTACATAACAACCCGCTGCAGTAAATGCTGTTTTGTTAAGTTTATATAATAATTTATGAAAAAGCCTCAAAAGGCGCACACAATCTCAACCCGAAACTGGCAAAGAAAACGGTTTTTTTCAAGGGGGCAGAAAAATGGAGCGAAGTGGAAACAAGCAGAACCTGGCGGAGTATCTATTCCATCAGGGAACCAATTATCGAAGTTATGATTTTCTGGGCGCGCATCCGGGCAGGGACGGCTGGGTGTTTCGGGTCTGGGCGCCTGATGCCAGGCAGGTTTATGTGACAGGGGATTTTTGTGACTGGGAACCTGAAAAGCATCCGGCCAGGCGTATCACCCCCGGCGGCATTTTTGAATGTAAAGTGCCCGGCGTCAAGCAATACGACGCTTACAAATATGTTATTGTCCCCAAAAAGGGAAAACCCTTTTTAAAAGCCGACCCCTATGCCTTCCACAGCGAAACGCGGCCGGGAACGGCTTCGAAGGTTTATTCGCTTTCGGGTTATCAGTGGCGCGATGAGGTTTGGATGGCTTCCCGCAGCGCTCCCTACAAGGCGCCGGTGAACATCTACGAGCTGCATTTCGGCTCCTGGCGGCGCTATGCCGACGGCAACCTGATGGATTATCAAAAAATGGTCGAAGAGCTGATTCCCTACATAAAAGAAATGGGGTATACCCATATTGAGCTGATGCCCATGACCGAATATCCCTTTGATAAATCCTGGGGTTATCAGGTCACAGGTTATTTTGCGCCAACCTCGCGTTACGGTGGGCCAAAGGACCTGATGGCCTTCGTGGATGCCTGCCATCAGGCGGGCATTGGGGTGCTGCTCGACTGGGTACCCGCGCATTTTCCAAAGGATGCCCACGGCCTGTATGAATTTGACGGAACCTGCTGCTATGAATATGCCGACCCTGTCATGCGGGAGCATCTGGACTGGAACACCCGCATCTTTGACTATGGCAAAAACGAGGTGCGCAGTTTTTTGATTTCCAGTGCCTGCTACTGGCTGGAAAACTACCATATGGACGGGCTGCGGGTGGACGCTGTGGCCTCGATGCTGTATCTGGATTACGGACGCAAACCGGGGGAGTGGAAGCCGAACCGCTTTGGCAAAAACGGCAACCTGGAGGCGGCGGAGTTTATCAAGGCGCTTAACACCCGCGTTTTTCTGGAGTTCCCGGGCGTCATGATGATCGCTGAGGAATCCACCTCATGGCCGATGGTGACCGGCCCGGTGGATCAGGGGGGACTGGGCTTTAACTACAAATGGAATATGGGCTGGATGAACGATTCGTTACATTATATGGCCACCGACCCGTTTTTTCGTCAATATGAACAGAATAAGCTCACCTTCTCTTTAACCTATGCTTTTTCAGAAAATTATGTTCTGCCGCTTTCCCATGACGAGGTTGTTCACGGCAAGTGCTCGCTCATCGGCAAGATGCCGGGGGAATATCATGACAAGTTTGCCAACCTGCGGGCATACCTATGCTATATGTATGGTCACCCGGGGAAAAAGCTGGTTTTTATGGGGGCAGAGCTGGCGCAGTTTAAGGAGTGGGATGAGGATATTGAACTGGACTGGTGCCTGCTGGCCTTTGAAAAGCACCGGCAGCATCAGGAATTTGTCCGGCAGCTCAACCACTTTTATCGCAGGCAGCCCGCCCTGTGGCAAAACGACCACAACTGGGCGGGGTTTCAATGGATCAGCCCGGACGACAGCCGGAACAATGTGCTCGCTTTTATGCGTGTGGACGACGCCGGCAATAAAATGCTGGTGGCCTGCAATTTTTCTTCCCTGACACAAACCGACTATAAAATCGGCGTACCGAACAGAGGGTATTATACCGAGGTTTTTTCATCCGACCGGCCGGAATTTGGCGGTTCCGGCATAAACAATGGGCGTTGTATGGCACAAAAGGGCGCGCTGCACGGATTTAAACAGCACCTCAGTCTGACGCTGCCGGCCTTTTCAACCGTTTTTCTTTTTAAACCGGCGATAAAACCCAAAAGGAAGACGCCGCAATCGAGAACATAAACAGAAAGGATGATATATATGGCCACGAATAAAGAAATGATCGCCATGCTGCTGGCTGGCGGGCAGGGGAACCGGCTTCATATCCTGACACGAGAAAGGGCGAAGCCCGCCGTCCCCTTTGGCGGAAAATACCGGATTATCGACTTTACACTGTCGAACTGCTCAAATTCGGGGATTGATACCGTCGGCGTGCTGACGCAGTATAAGCCGCTGGAGCTCAACACCTATATCGGCAACGGTCAGCCGTGGGACCTGGACCGGCTCAACGGCGGCGTTCACATTCTGCCGCCCTATGTTTCCGGCGAGGCAAGCCAGTGGTATGCCGGAACCGCCAACGCCATCTATCAGAATATGAATTTTATTGAGCAGTATCATCCGGAGTATGTGCTGGTGCTGTCCGGCGACCATATCTACAAGATGGATTACCGCAACATGCTGGCGTTCCACAAGGAAAAGGACGCCGATATAACCATTGCGGTGCTGGATGTTCCGATTGAGGAGACGAGCCGCTTTGGCATCATGAACACCCGCGAGGATTTCTCGGTCTACGAGTTTGAAGAGAAGCCCAGGCACGCCAAATCCACCAAGGCCTCGATGGGCATCTATATTTTTACATGGGAGAAGATGCGCCGCTATCTGACAGAGGATGAAACGGACGAAACTTCCTCCAAGGATTTTGGCAAAAACATCATCCCCGCGATGATTCAAAACAACGAGCGGGTCTTCGCATATCCGTTCCAGGGCTACTGGAAGGATGTCGGCACCATCGACTCTTTGTGGGAAGCCAATATGGACCTTTTAAATCCGCACCTGCCTTTGAACTTAAGCGACCCCCTCTGGCGCATTTATTCCCGCCACACCCCCACTTGGCCGCAGTATGTGGGGGATGACGCCAAGATTGTAAACTCCATGCTGACCGAAGGCTGCGAGATGAACGGCTGGCTGAATTACAGCGTCCTTTTTTCCGGTGTTGAAATAGCGCACGGCGCCAGTGCCGAATATTCCGTGATGATGAAGAATGTCCGCATCGGCAAAAACGCCAAAGTGCGCTATGCGATTCTGGCGGATGATGTCGTTATTGAGGAGGACGCCGTCGTCGGCGCTTCGCCCGAAGAATATCCCAACCGGGAGGATTGGGGTATCGCCGTTGTGGGGCAGGGCGCCGTCATCAAAAGGGGGCAGGTTGTGCTGCCCAAACAGATGGTTTCCGCGGTGGAAAAATAAAGGAGATGATAAGATGAATGCCTTTTGCATTTTGTTTGGTGATTCTTTTCAAGAGGATAGCGTCAGCGTTCTGACCCAAAAACGCACGCTGGGCTCGTTGCCTTTTGGCGGGCGCTACAGGCTGATTGACTTTATGCTTTCGAATCTGGTTTGCGCCTCGGTGCCGGAGGTGGCTGTTGTGGCCAGGAAGCACTACTCGTCGCTGGCCGACCATTTGGGCACCGGCAAGGATTGGGACCTAAGCCGTAAAAATGGCGGATTGAAGCTGCTGACCCCTTTTATGAACGAATCGGGCTATCATTATCAGAACCGGTTTGAGGCGTTATCCGACTTTAATACATATTTAACGCGGCTGCTGCCGGAATACGCCATTGTGGCCGACGCCAATCTGGTCTGCACGGTGGATCTGCGCGACGTGCTCAGGCAGCATATTGAATCCGGCGCAGATTTGACCACGGTTTGCAGCGAGGGCTTGCCCCGCCAGGGGGATACGGAGGTCTCAGCGGGGGAGGACGGCATCATTTGCGACGCCCGCTGCCACACCGGCAGCAAGGATAAAAGCGCCCTTTTGCTGCGTAAAATCCATGTGATGAAAAAATCCGTGATGCTTGATTTGGTGGATCAGGGCACAACCTATGGCTGGTCGGACCTTGCGCGCGACTTTATTGCCAAAAAGTTTTCGTGCCACCGGTTTTATGCTTATCGGTATCAGGGCTATTTCTCGGCTATCCGGACGCTTCAGGATTATTACAACACCAGCATGGATTTGCTCAATGCCGATATCCGCCGGGAGCTGCTGGATTCCGAGACGCATATCCTTACAAAAATCAAGGATACGGTTCCCACCATGTACGGCGAATATGGCCGTGTGGCCAACAGCCTGATTGCCGACGGCTGCCGCATTGAGGGCACGGTGGAAAACAGCATCCTGTTCCGCGATGTGCGCATCGGAAAAGGCGTTGCCGTACGCAACTCCATTGTGATGCAGGGCTGTATTCTGGAAGGAGAAGCCACGTTGTCCAATGTTATTCTCGATAAGGACGTTCGGGTTACGGCGCGGCATTCCTTAAACGGCGGCGAGAATTATCCCTTTGTCGTTGAAAAAAACGCCGTGGTCTGATTGCTGCCTCATACGAATATTCAACTTTTTGGCCGATATTCGTACCCGGTTGGCTTGCGACTGAAAAAGGAGGGACAATACCATGCAGAAAATTCTGTTTGCGGCAGCCGAGGCTTTGCCGTTTATCAAAGTCGGCGGGCTTGGCGATGTGATGGGCTCGCTGCCTGCCGCCCTGAATGCGCGCGGGGCGGACGCCAGGGTCGTGCTGCCGCTGTATGCGCAAATTCCGCAACAGCTGCGCGAAAATATGACGTTTGTGGCCAACATTAGGGTTTCGCTCGGCTGGCGGGTGAGCCACTGCGGCATTTTTACGGCTGAATATGGCGGCGTGACCTATTATCTTCTGGACAATGAGCAGTACTTTAAGCGCCCCGCCGTATACGGCGAATATGACGATGGCGAGCGCTTTGCCTTCTTCTCAAAGGCGGCGCTGGAAATTTTGCCGCACATCGGCTTTTACCCCGATGTGATCAACGTCAACGATTGGCATACGGCGTTGGTGCCGCTTTATCTCAATGCGTTCTACCGGCAGACAGCGGGGTACGAGGCTATTCGAACCGTTCTGTCCATTCACAATATCGAATTTCAAGGGAAATACGACCCCTATATACTGGGCAGTGTTTTCGGGCTGGATGTGGCATTCCGCGATATTCTGATTTATGACGGCTGCCTGAATATTTTAAAGGGCGGCATTGAAAGTGCCGACAGAATTATCACCGTCAGCGAAAGCTATGCGCAGGAAATTTTGGCGCCTTTTTACGCCTTTGGCCTGCATCATATTTTGCTGGCGCGCAAAGAGAAGCTTATCGGCATCGTCAACGGCATTGATACCGCGCTGTTCGACCCCAAGACCGACCGGAACATATCCTGCGGATATGATTTGGGGACGCTGCGGTTTAAGGCCATTAATAAACGTACCCTGCAAAAGGAGATGGGGCTGCCGCAAAATCCGGGTACGCCGCTCATCGGCATGGTCACCCGGCTGACGCCTCAAAAAGGGCTGGCGCTTATCGGCGAAGCGATGGACGCTATTTCGGAAATGGATATGCAGCTGGTTGTGCTGGGGTCCGGTGACCCGGAATTTGAAACCATGGTTCGGGACTGGAGCGCCCGGGCGGGGGACAGGGTTCGCTGCTCGATTGGTTTTTCTCCCACGATGGCCTCCCGCATTTACGCCGGGGCGGACCTGTTTTTCATGCCGTCCCGCTCGGAGCCCTGTGGGCTGGCGCAGATGATCGCAATGCGCTATGGCACAGTCCCGGTGGTGCATGCCGTGGGCGGCCTCAAAGATACGGTGCTGCCCTTTAACGCTGAGACTGGGACGGGCAACGGCATTACGTTCCAGACCTATGAAGCCTGGGATATGCTTGATGCCCTGCGGCGGGCTTTGGCGCTTTACCGGCAGAAGAACCTTTGGCGGGCGGTGCGCCGCAACGGTATGCAGCGCGATTCGTCATGGCAGCATTCGGCACAAAAATATCTGGATGTCTATTGCGCTTTAGGCGGGGCTGAAAGCGCAGCCGAAAGCCTTCCGTAACATATAGTCAAATAGCGCAATAATGGGCACAGCCTTTGCGGCCTATTTTGCGCCAACCTGTACCTGTTTCCGAGTTGTTTAACTAAATCGCTGAAAGCTGCGCGCCCCGATGTTCGGCCGAACATCGGGGCGCATATTCTCTGAAGAGTTTTACCCAAACCAATATTCGTATAAGAACCTGTATTCACAAGAGAGAAATGCCGGATTGGCGTATGCATTTTTAACATGGCACAGCGCAAAATGCGTCGTCGAGACGGGCGTTTTGAACTGTGGATAGAGGTTCTAAAGGCTTATTGCGTCAATTTAATGCCGTTCCAATAAGCGGCCCAGACCATGGCTGCCTGATTCTCTATCAATATTTCGTCGTCCAGGTGAAATTGCATAATGTCCAGAAAGCCTTGAAGCATCGAGAAATAGAGATAAAGGGCGCCTTCGGTTATATTTTCTCTGATCTCCTTTTGCGTCACTCCTTTTTGGAAACAACTTCTCACGGCATCGACCAGAAAAGTATTGTAACTTTTAATCAGTCCGCGCATACTCTGAAGTTGCTTTTGCTGTAACAGGGAAATATGGTGCCAGAACCGCAGCCGCCGATTGTCGTTATAATACTCGATGACCAGAAAAAATAAACACCGGAGCTTTTTCTCACAGCTTAAATTTGCCAGCGCGGCAGTTTTCTCAAAGAGCATATTAAAATAGCGTTCAATTTCAGCTTTTACGGTCAGCTCGATAATTTCGTCCTTACTTTTAAAATGGCTGTAGAGCGAAGGCGTTTTAATATGAACCGCCTGCGAGATTTCGGACATGGACAGGCTGTATCCTTTTTCAGAAAAGAGCATATAGGCGGCGTCCAGTATCTCTTGCTTTTTATCCATGGTAAACCTCCAGTTGTGTTGGGCGTCTTAACTTCACTGAATTTAACTGATTTGTCATTTGATGGAACAGCTGCTATTTATTTAAAAAATAATATTGATAATTATTATTATATATGATATAAATAATTTTGCAACCTAACGTTCGATAGTTCGTTAGATTTTGAAGTGGAGGAGCAATCATATGAAAAGCTTAAAGGGAAAGTTAATGCTCATTATCCTGGTTTTGGTCACAGCCTCTTCGTTATTAACGGTAACGATAGGGCTTTTGACAAGCTTTAAGATTACGGAGCACATCATCCAGACGCAGGTGGAAACCGAGCTCAAAAGCGGCACCAATATGCTACAGGTTTATCTCAATCAACAGTTTGGGCCGCTCAGCTTAAAAGATGAAGGCGAACTGGTGGACCAGAACGGCCAGGACATTGCAGGCAGGTACGAGTATCTTGATGAGTTGGCCCGGAACATGAACATGGTGGCAACGGTTTTTGCCAAGGATGGCAATAACTATATCCGAACACTGACGAACATAAAAGACGGCAATGGCGCGAGAGCCATAGGTACTGCGCTGGACATAAACGGCGATGTATATCGGGAAATTTCAAACGGGCGCGTATATTTTGGAGAAGCCGAGATTTTGGGCGCACAGTATATGACCGGTTATATGCCTTTTTTTGATTCTAACAACCAGACCATTGGCCTTTACTGTGTCGGTGTGCCGATTGAGACGGTGCAAAATATTCTGAACGCAGGGGTTGCATCAACAGTAAAGACGGTGGCGGCCATCATTATGTTCATTTTGCTGCTTGCCGGAGCAGTTACTTATTTTATCAGCGCAGGTATTGCAAAGCCGATCAAGAAAGTGACCGAGGCCGCAAAGGAAATTGCCGACGGCAATTTTGATGTGACGCTTTCAGTCAATTCCCATGATGAGGTGGGGCAGCTTGCAACGGCTTTTAATCTGACTATTCAAAGACTGGTCAATTACCAGGGCTATATTGATGAAGTCTCCGCAGCGCTTCTCGATGTATCCAACGGCGATTTGACAGTCCAACTTCAAATGGAATATGCCGGCCAGTTTAAAAAGCTCAAGGACAACATGCAGGCCCTGCTGCAAAAGCTTAATTCCACATTGCTGCAAATTGATCAAACGGCCGACCAGGTGGACAGTGGCGCAGGTCAGGTTGCGGGCGGGG
This sequence comes from Bacillota bacterium, assembly GCA_023457355.1. Taxonomy (GTDB): domain Bacteria; phylum Bacillota; class Clostridia; order Oscillospirales; family Ruminococcaceae; genus Yanshouia. The sequence continues at coordinate 38,082 of JAEWLW010000035.1, forward strand.
CACAAGCGCTTTCTCAGGGTGCTACCGAGCAGGCCAGCGCCATTGAAGAGCTGTCGGCGTCCATCGCGGAAATTTCTGATCAAATCAGGCAAAATGCCGAGCATTCAAAGGCCGCCCAGAGCAAAGCCGAATTTTCCGGCAACGAATTGCAGCGCAGCAACCTCCAGATGAAGGACATGGTTGTAGCGATGGGGCAGATTACGGCAAAGTCTGCCGAGATTTCTAAGATTATCAAAGTTATAGATGATATTGCCTTCCAGACAAACCTTCTGGCGCTCAATGCCGCTGTCGAAGCAGCCCGCGCGGGTGAGGCGGGCAAGGGCTTTGCAGTTGTCGCGGATGAAGTAAGAAATCTTGCGGGAAAATCCTCCGAGGCGGCCAAAAACACCACCCTGCTAATTGAAGAGACCGTTAAAGCGGTTGAAAATGGCTCCCAACTTGCGGATCGGACAGCGCATTCCCTGGATGAAAGCGCCAGAATGACAATGGAATCCATTGATCTCATCCATAAAATTTCGCAGGCTTCGCATGAGCAGGCGACGGCGATTGTACAGATCAATCAGGGAGTTGAGCAGATTTCGTCGGTTGTTCAGAATAACGCGGCAACGGCGCAGGAAAATGCCGCCGCCAGCGAGGAGCTTTCAGGGCAATCCAATATTTTAAAGGAACTTATTTACAAATTTAAGCTTAAAACAACCGAGGATGCTTTCAGCTTGTCACCCCAACGTATTCAACCGGATACTGGACGCGCCGCCGCAAACAACCGCCATAGCGACAAGTATTAACAGCCAAAGCGGATGCCCTGCTTTTGCCTTACAGATTCGTCCGGAGCGTCTCTTAAAAGGCAAAAGCAACGGGCAATTCGCGAAAAGCGCCGAAATACGGGCCGCATCCCGCGCATTTTCAATACGGCAATGCGATCTTTCGGTAGAATCTCCTAATTTTGAGTTTTCTTATCCGTACAACAGTGTAAAATACTAAATGAGCGGTCAAGTTTTCGCGATGAAAGAGGGCTCGCCGATGCCTTTTAAAATTGCTCAACAGGATATTACGACAATGAAGGTGGATGCCATCGTCAATGCGGCAAACACCGCGCTGAAAATGGGCGGCGGCGTTTGCGGCGCGATTTTCAGGGCGGCCGGCGCGGCGGATCTTCAGGCCGCCTGCCATAAGCACGCCCCTATTCCAACCGGTTCGGCGGTTATAACACCGGGCTTCCGGTTGCCGTCAAAGTATGTCATACACACGGCGGGCCCCATTTACCGGGATGGCCAACACGGGGAGCCGGAGCAGTTGCGGTCGTGCTATCTGAACAGTTTGAGCTGCGCCGTAGAAAACAAGTGTTGCAGCGTCGCCTTCCCGCTTATTTCCAGCGGGGTCTATGGTTACCCCAGAGACGCGGCATTGCAGGTTGCCGTTGCCGCAATACGTGATTTTCTCAGCGGGCATGATCTTGATGTATATCTGGTGCTGTTTGATGAGGAGACGTTCACAGCCTGCAAGCAAATTTTTGGCTGCGCACCCGGCGCCGTTTAGCCTTTATAGGAATATTGGAAACGGGGGTGCTAAAGCACATTAAATATATGTGCAGCCCCAAATGGCGGGTAATAAGCGAATATGCTGGAATCGCTTTAATTGAAGAGGGTCCCCGCGTTGCAGGCTTGCGGGCAACTTAACCATGTGCGCGGCCTGTTATGACAAAAACGGCGCATTGCCGCCCGGCACGCTCTGTGCTATTATTTTGGAGTGGGGTATGATGCCGCGTGTTGCAGGGCTCGGGGGTGACTTTCTTGCAGGAAGGTTCAACACACAGGCTTGAAACAGAGCCGGTGCAGGCTTTTACGGCCTGGAATATGATTTTATGGCTACAGCGCCCAGACATGCCATAACGGAATATCCGGCCGGATGTACGGAAAGGTTCTGTGATGCCCCAGATGAATGTCCCGGCGGGTTGCTGCCGGGGGCACAGGGGGGAATAGCGCCATGAACTGGCTGCGTAAAAATCAAAGGGTTCTTGTGGCGGCAGCTTTCTCATTATCGTTTTCTTACCTGCTTTCCTTTTTGTTTGAGGGGCCGGTGCTTTACGGTCGGCTGGCCTATTTTGACGTCCAGCCGGGCGGTTACATACCGCTTGCTATTATGGCGCATTTTGCGGGCCTTTTCACCTGTGGCTTTTTTACCCGGTCGTTGAAAGCCGCTAAATACGTTTGGGTTGGCGGCATGGCGGTGAGCTTTATTGTGACAATTCCGTTCTTTTTTCAACCGTCGGTACTTTGGCTGGCCAGCTTATTCATTGCAGGCTATGCTTCCGGCTGCGCGGTGGCGGCATGGGGCTATTTTCTCAAAGCCTTTACCCCTGAAAATCAACGTATGAAATCCTGCACGGATGTGCTGATTTACTCAAACATTGTGATGATCGTCATCAATGTGGCGGCCGCTACTTTTTCTTCGGCGGTCGGTCTGGTTTTGTCACTGGCCTGCCTTTTAGGCGGCTTGGCCCTTATTTGTACGATACCGACCGGCACCGGGGAGCAGGTGAGGCGGGCAGACAGGCCGCGGGGCAATGCCCGAAAGCCGCTGATGTTGTTATGCTTGTTTGTGTTTATCATCACCATTAATTCCGGGCTGATGTATCAGGTCATAAACCCGGCCTTTGCGCATTTGTCAGGCTTGGCCAGCTGGTACTGGGCTGTGCCGTATATCGTCGCTTTGGCGGTGATGCGCAATCTGCCGCTTCATATCAAACGCGCCCGAATACTGTATGCCGGTATGGCGATGATTATGGCTTCGTTTATCAGCTTTATGCTGCTGGGACGGGAAGCGGCCGATTATCTGGTGGTGGATACGTTCATGCTGGGGGCGTGCGGTGTTTTTGACCTGTTTTGGTGGAGCATCCTTGGGGAAATGCTCAATTACACCGAAAACCCCGCGCAGGTATTCGGCATGGGCCTTTCCGCCAATGTATCCGGCGTGCTGTGCGGCGGCGTCATCGGCATGGCGGCAACAGCTGTCAGGCTTCCAGATGCGCAGGTCGCCGTTTTGGCGCTTACGGTTGTCTGTATCACACTTGTGATGTTGCCGCCGCTCAATCAACAGCTGGTAATGCTGCTTAAAGACCATGCTTATCTCGCTGTTTATGCGCGTATGACCCATCTGGAACAGGCCAGTCTGGTTGAACAGGCCCAAATGCCCAACCCGCTGACTGCCCGCGAACAGGAGGTATTGCAGCTCATTTTGTTGGGTAAATCAAACCGCGATATCGCGCAGGCGTTGTTTATCAGCGAGCATACCGTTAAAACACACGCCCGGAATATTTATTCAAAATGCGCTGTTGGCAGCCGCGCGCAGCTGATCAGTACATTACTGAAGAACCGGTCGGGCGGGTGAACGGCCGGATGATGGCGGGCCCTGACCAATCCACGCTTTGTTGTTTGCACAGCGTGGATTGATTGCGTCTGAGCGATGTGATACAATTATTGACAGGCTGTTCCGCAGGGGCGGGGGCAGCCGATCACATGGAATGGAGCGCGTTTACAATGAACGAAAAAGAGATTGCGGAAATTCGCCGCCGTTTTCGCCCGGATAAGAGCAATATTACGCGGGTGCGCGGCTGTTATGTCAATGAGAAGCGTGAAATCGTATCGCAGTTCGATCAGTCGCTGCGCATCATGTCGCAGGAAGAATCGGAAGCGCTATTGGGTATTTTAAAGAAAACGCTGTCCGGGACACTGGGTAAAAACCTCATCGATATTGAATTTGCAACCCAACAGGTGGTGGACGGCGAGGAACACAAACTGCTGATGGCGTTGCGCAACTCGTCTCTGGACGATGAAGAGGCTGTACAGACCTTTTTTAACCGCGTTATCGAGACGCTGAATATTGATGAAAATTATTTGATACTCCTGGCATATGATAAGTACGACGTGCCCGGTTATAGCAAGGACGGCGAAAGGCAGAACGAATCGACCGATGTGTTTTCTTATTTTTTGTGCAGCATTTGCCCGGTTAAAATGACCAAACCGGCACTCGGCTATTATGCGCCGGAAAATCTGTTCCGCAATATTACGGCGGACTGGGTTGTATCGCCGCCTGAACTGGGGTTTATGTTTCCGGCGTTTGACGATCGGAGCACCAATATTTATAACGCCGTTTATTACTCGCGCAACATTGCGGAAAACCATGCGGAATTCATTGACGCTGTGTTTAAGACGGATACCCCCATGCCTGCCGCCGAACAGAAAGAGACGTTTGAAACGATTTTGAGCGACACCATTGCCGACGATTGCAGCCTTAATGTGGTTCAGGCGGTGCATGAGCAGCTGACCGGCATGATTGCCGAGCATAAAGCCAATAAGATCCGGGAGCCGCTGACCATTTCCAAGCAGACGATTAAAGATGTTCTGGCAACCTGCGGCGTTTCAGAGGACCATATGTCGGCGTTTGAAGAAAGATATGACGACGCTTTTGGCACGGATAAAGAAATTAGTCCACGCAATATCGTGGATACTAAGCAGATGGAACTGCGCACGCCGGATGTGACCATCCGCGTGAGCCCCGGTTGTGGCGGCATGATTGAAACACGGGTGATCGACGGCAGAAAATACATATTGGTTCGCGCCGATCAGGGCGTTGAAGTTAACGGTGTCGCGATCAGCATTCTGGAGCAGCTGCCCAGCGTACAGATGCAATAATGTATTTGTTTTGCTGCCGGCCAACATGTTGCAACCGACAGATGGGCGTGAGCGGGGCAAACATTATTGCCGTACAACAACCAACTTTTAAGAGGATACAACGTGGAAATTAAGATGATTTTAAGCGATCTGGACGGCACCCTGCTGGGGCGGGACCGGCAGATTAGCAGCTATACCGCCCATGTTTTGACAAAGGCCGCCCAACAGGGGGGTCTTATTGTGCCCGCAACCGGCCGGTTCTATGGGGCGTTGCCGCAGTCGTTGCGCCAGCTGCCTTTTATACGGTATGCCGTCTTAATGAACGGCGCACAGGTGTATGACAGCCTTGAAAACCGTGTTCTGTACCGTGCTGAGCTGCCCCCGCAGGAGGCCGACCGAATTTTCGCATGGCTGCGTGCGCTGCCTGCCACGATAGACTGCTTTGCGGACAATAATGGATATATGGAAGCGCGCTACTACAGCCAAATTGAAGAATGGGTACTGGATGTCAACGCGCGGCAGATCGTTCTGGAGACGCGCAAGCCGGTGGAAAATTTGCCGCAGTATGTCCACAGTCTGGGCAAACCGGTCCAGAAAATCCAGTCGTTTTTTAAAGATGACGCGTTGAGGGATCGTGTTATGTGCGAATTGTCGGCGGAGTTCCCCGAAATTGCGGTTGCCTGTTCGCTGCCCGGCAATATTGAAATTACGCATCGGAACGCCACCAAGGGCGCGGCAATGCAGTTTTTGTGCGGACATCTGGGCATGGACCCTGCGCAGGTGATGGCCTTTGGGGACGAGCGCAACGACTGTACCATGTTAGAACTGGCGGGCACGGGTGTGGCGATGGCCAATGCCGTCCCGCAGGCAAAAGCCATGGCGGATATGGTTATCGGCACCTGTTCGGAGGACGCTGTCGCCCATATGATTGAAGCTGCGGTTTTAAGGGCATGAAGCCCGAACGCTCACCGGTTGCAACTCGACAGCCTGTTGAAAAACGAACATTTTAGAAAATGTTGCACAAATCAAAAGCTTGTGGGGTTTTGGTGGCGTCACAGCGGGTATCCATGCCGCCCGCTGTGATAAGCCGAGCCAAGCTGCCGTGAGCGCACCTATATGCGAGCGGTCCGGACGGCGTCCCAAACGTATTGTAGCATCATATACGCGCAGAAAGGGCTACTACAATAGTCCCGGGGATTGTTTTTGCGTGGGGTCCCCCGCAAGGGGTTCCCCAATGCCGATTAGGCGGCATCCAGTTTGTGCATATCACTAAAACACAACGACTTTATCGACAGACTGAATTCAAATTAAAAGGGCGCTGTACAAAACTGTACAGCGCCCTTTTAATTTGAATGGATCCGCTTCTACTTGCCCGCAGCAGCGTTGGTGCCGGCAATTCGGCCGAATACAACCGTATCGGTCAGCGCGTTGCCGCCCAGCCGGTTGCTGCCGTGGATGCCGCCGGTTACTTCGCCGGCAGCATAAAGGCCGGGGATAATGTTGCCGTTGGCATCAATGACCTGTGCGTCGGTGTTGATTTTCACGCCGCCCATGGTGTGGTGGACAGTGGGAATGCGCGCACCTGCGTAGAAGGGGCCTTGGTCGATCTTATCGGCATAGAGCGTTCTTCCAAAGCTATCCGGCGTTTTTGCGTCAACGTGGGTGTTGAACTCTTCAACGGCAGCCACCAGGTTTGCGGGGTCAACGCCGATTTCACCTGCCAGCTCCTCAAGCGTTTCGCCTTTAAAGGCGCGGCCTGCGGCAATCAGTTCGTTTACAGACTCGTTAAAGTTGTTCTTTTCATCGCCGGTGGGGTAGTCGTGACTGTCCAGAATAACCCACATGTGCGCATTGGGCTGTTCAAACAGCGCGTTGGTCATCACGTCGCGGCGTGCGCCCTCGTCAACAAAGCGTTTGCCCTCATCGTTGACAAAGATGCGGTTTTCAACGCCCATTTCAATATTCCCGCTCAGGCTGCCGGTTTCCGGGTCGCCCATCGGCAGCAGCTGGATATTTTCCATCTGAACCAGCTGTGCGTTGACGGCTGTGGCCATCGCAATACCGTCGCCGGTGGAACTGGGCGGGTTGGTGGATTTGATGGAGTCGTCGAGCGTTGACCATGCTTTGTTATATTTCTGGCGCATCTCAACGTTTGCGGCAAAGCCGCCGGTTGCCAGCACAACGCCCTTTTTGGCGGTGAGGGTCACTTTGTTGCCGGTTTCACCCGTTGCGATAACACCGGTGACCTTGCCATTCTCAACGACAAAGTCGGTGGCTCTGGTATTAAACATGATCTCAACGTTGTCGTGGCTGTCGATGTATGCATTATAAGTCTTGAAGAAGCCGGTGCCCACAGGCTCAACAGGCTTATGCGCGCGGGGCCACAGGCCGCCGAGCACGGTGAAGGTGCCGGGATTGAATTCCATGCCGAGGCTTTTCAGCCATTCGACACCGTCCCAGGCGTTTGTAACCAGCGTGCGAACCAGCTCGGGGTCGCCCTGCTTATCGCCGCCGTCAAAGGTCTGCTGGTAGTGCAACTCGACGGAGTCATCATTGGCAAGAGCGGTTTCGCTGCCTTCGTCTACGGCGTTAAGCGCGCCGCCGGCCATGATGGTGTTGCCGCCCACCTTGGGCGTTTTTTCCAGCACAATGACGGTGGCACCGGCCTGGTTTGCGGTGACGGCGGCTGCAAGTCCGGCGCCGCCCGCACCAATCACGATAACGTCGGCTTCACGGGTTACGTCCTCCGCCTTTTCCACTTCAATTTTTTTGGCCTTCAGGGCTTCCACATCTGCGCCGGCCTGGGTGAGGCAGTCGGTCACGGCAGCCAGCAGCGCAGTGCTGGTGATGGTAGAACCTGAAATGGTGTCGACGGCCAGGCTCTGGGTTTCGACAATCTTTGCGGGAATCTGCTCGATGGGCAAGTCGCTGATGCCGGGGGTCTCTTTATGAGACGTAACCTTGACGCCGGTGATTTCATCTGATGTAACGGTGACTTCCACCGTTACATCACCACCCATACCCTGTGAAGCGGCGGTGTAAGTACCGGCCTTAAAAGCGCCGGATGCCTCACCGGGGGCTGAAGCAGAGACGGCCGCTTCGCTGGATGCAGTCTGGGATGTCGCTGTGTTGCAGGCAGTAATGCTTAACAGCATTGCGGCAGCAAGCAGGCTGCTGAGAGTTTTTTTGAACATTTTTTTCACTTAGGTTCCCTCCATTTGATTAGGTCGACAAACCAAACCAAATTTAAACGTATTTTAAATTTGGTATCATAAATAATACCATAATAAATGGTAATGTTAAAGGGAAATTCGTCACAAAAATAACAACGATAAATATTTTATAAAAATGACTTGAAAAACAAATTGATTTTTAGATATTATCTATAATTTAGATGCATCTTAAAAAGATGATATCCCGAGTGGCGGCGGCGCGCAGCGTCATTATCTGGTGTTATCTGGCGTTTAATAATGCAGCCTGTGCAAAAAAGAGTAACCAGTATTTTGAGGGGCCTTTTCTGCCCGACGGTTTCGTATATTTAGATGATGAGCATGGTTTGCATTTGTACAAATTACAATGATTTTACACGTAAAATTTACATAGATTTTGTTGCTTGCTGGTGAAAATACTGGTAAAATATATAAGAAAGCTTACCACTATTTTATGAAGCAGTAAAGAGGGGGCGCCCGGGAATGGGCCAAGGGTTTGTCGTTTCTTGGCCAGGTGCAAGTGAAATTTAGGCTTGTGGTGCGGCGGACAGAATATCAGCAGCCACTATCATCATTCGTGTAACAATGCTTAAATATATAGGAGGACGTTGTGGTAATCAAATCTGGAATTCGAAACAAAATTCTGAGAAATACAGCGGTTATTGTGCTTATCATGGCCATTGGCTTAATGGCAGTTATGGTCTATTTTATGCGATCTCTGACGGGTAAAATTTTGTTGGAAACGCTTCAGCCGATCGCCAAATCGGCTTCACAGAGTGTGGAAGGGAATCTGCACATGATGGCGGACCGGGTGGTCATGATATCTGAAAACGCGGCGCTGGTCGATGTTACGGTGAGCACAGCAGGCAAGCAGGCGCTGCTGGATAAGGCAAAATCAGGAATAGAGTTTGTTTGGCTGGCACTTTATTCGACCGATGGCGCGCTTTATACCGGCAGTTCCAACTGCCCTGAAAGCATTGCCGGGCAACATATTTATGAATTTTTGCAACAGACAGCCAATGTTGTGATAGATGATACACAATCCACCGGAAATGGGCTGGAGGTTATCGTCGGCGTTCCGGTTATGGGCAATGACGGCAAGGTTTTGTATTATATGCTGGGAAGCTATAAATACGATATCATAAACGATGTATTGAGCAATATCCGAATGGGCAAAACCGGTATGGCCTTCATCATTAATCAGGAAGGGAAGCTGATGGCGCATCCTGATTCCGCAAAGGTTGCCGCCGGCGAAAACATGTCCGACATGTTTGGCGCGGACGCGCAAATACAGGGCATACTGTCACAGATGACATCGGGCCAAACCGGTGCTTTTGAGGTCGGCAGCATCGCCGGAAAACGCTATTTCAGCTATTCCCCGGTCCGGGGAACGCTGTGGTCGCTGGTGGTAACTGCGCCGCAAAACGACTTCATGTCCGCCGCCAATACCGCCATCATAGTCAGCCTTGGCATCACGATTCTGCTGCTGGTTTTGGCGGCCCTGACAATGCTGCGCCTTTCAAAAAGGATACAGGAGCCGCTTGGGCGGGTAACCAACCGCATCTCGGCACTCGCGCAGGGCGATTTACATACGGCGGTTGAAATTGAAAAAACGCGGGATGAAACCGAAACGCTGTCACTGGCGCTGGCCAATACGGTTACGGGTATCAACAGCTATACATCCGAGCTCTCACGCGTATTGACCGAACTATCACAGAGCAATTTGAATGTTTCGGTTAACGGCGATTTTAACGGCGATTTTATCGTCATGAAAAAGGCGTTAAACCAGATCGTCGATTTCCTCAACCAGATTATGGACGCCATACGGCAATCCGCCGTGGAAGTTTCGCAAACATCGCATCGCATTCAGGAGGATGCCTTGCAGATAGAGCAAAGCTCCGGCGGTCAGGCAGAATCGCTTTCCCGTCTGCATGACGCTGCCCTGATTATCGGCGCCAACGTGGACGAAATTGATGCCCACACCGGTTCAATGCGTCAGTTTGTGGACAGGGCCAACGACAGCATGTCGGTCGGTAAAGCACATATGGCCGAAATGTTGGAGGCGATTAACCGCATTCAGACCGATTCTGAGGAGATAAAGCAGATCAATAAGTTTATGGAGGACATTGCGCTTCAAACCAATCTGCTGGCTTTAAACGCCTCCATAGAGGCGGCGCGCGCCGGAAAAGCCGGAAGCGGCTTTGCTGTGGTGGCGCGGGAGATCGGCAGCCTGGCGGCAAAGAGCGGACAATCCTCACGCCAGGCGACCACGATTATTGAAAATTCACAAAAAGCCGTCATCGACGGCGTGCGCTGTGCGGAACAGACGGCGGCTTCAATTGAAGAAATTGCGGCGTTGTCGGCTAAAATTTCAGATATAACCCTCAATCTTTCAGAGGCTTTAAACGCGGAGAAGTCGGCGCTGGAGAATATCACCCAACAGACGGGTGAGATTAATCAGCTGGCAAAGGGCAATCTGGAATCGAGCCGCCAAAGCGCTTGGGCAAGCAACGTATTGACCGAACAGGCGGATCAATTGCAGCGTATGGTTGACCGCTTTGCGCTCAGACAATAGGAGGATTTTATGAATCGAAGGAGAATTTTGGCGTATGTTGTCTGCGCAATGGCTTTGGTTGGTATTCTTGGCGGTTGCGGCAATGCGGGCGACAGTTGGAAGGACGGTTATTATACGGCGGAGATGGCCGATTATTCAAATGGCTGGAAGGAATTTGTCACCGTACACATCGAGGATAATACCGTCGTCTCGGTGGAATATAATGCCAAGAATGCCAGCGGATTTTTGAAAGCGTGGGATATGGCGTATATGCGCAAAATGAATGCGGCAAAGGGCACTTACCCTAACCACTATACCCGCGCCTATGCGTCTCAGGTGGTAGAAAAGCAATCGGGAGAAAATATTGATATGGTAGCGGGTGCGTCCTTATCTGGCGGGAACTTTCGCCTGATGATTGCCGCCGCACTGGATATGGCGCGGCAGGGCAAGCACGAGGTGACGGTTGTTCAGCCATAGAGCCGCATTGGTCCCGCTTTTTGGGGGCTCTGACAAATCACCCGCAAACCGGTGCAGATGGCCGGTTTCCGGGTGATTTTGCATGGTTGCCTTTCAACAGGATACAGCGCAACGACTAAAAGACCAACTCGTTTTTCTTATTTATTTCCCCTGTAATTTTAATCATTTGCTGGAACCTTTCAATGATGGTGCCAGAAAGCTTTTCGCGCATCTTCCTCCCCTGAATATCTTGTCTGCAGTGCATAGAATCAGATAAAACGAGCCTATTATCCCCGTTTTAAAGCTTTGTGCGGCTGTCGTTCTTTAGTAAAACGTGGCGCAACAGGAAATGAGATAATGATACAGCTGTTTAGCCAACAAACAATGAAATAGTCCCGAAAACCGCAAAATACAATATTTATTCTCAGATGGGGTGCCGTCAGGAATTAAAATTTGGCGCCAGGTTCAGACACAATTGAGCAAAGAGGGGTGCAATTACTTGCCCCTCTTTATTTTTTCAAATTGTCGCATTGCGTCGATAGACGTTGTGTGAAAATAATGGTATATTGTTAATAATGATACAACATTAAGACGGCTAGCAAGGCCCGGTGGCCGAGCCTGAAGGCGTCTTAAATGACTGGGGGCCTGAACAATGTTTAAAATAGCCATTTGCGATGATGAAAAGACCGTATGCGCCGAAATTGAAAATATCATTATAAAGTATAAGCCGCAGTGTACCGCCGAGCTTGATACAGAAGTTTTCTACTCCGGTGAAGAGCTATGCAGCTATATTTCACAGGGCAACTATTTCGATTTGATTTTTCTTGACATCGAAATGCTGATGCTTAACGGCGTGGAGGTGGGCCGAAAATTACGCAATGAAATGGACAACCAGACAACACAGATTGTCTATGTTTCCGGCCGGGAAAGTTATTACAGAGAGCTATTTGAAGTTCGTCCCCTTAATTTTATTAACAAACCTATTACGTCGAACAAAATTACACAGGAAATTGATAAGGCGCTCTCACTGGCTGGGAAGATAAATGGCATTTTTTCTTATAAGATAGGGCACGACGTTTTTAAAATCCCCTATAAGAATATCCTGTGGTTCGAGAGCCTGAACCGCAAAGTTAAAATGGTTACAATTGACGGCGCGGAAACGTTCTATGGCAACTTGGATAATGTTGAGTCGGCACTTTCGCAGCATCATTTTATGCGGATACATCGCGCTTACCTCATCAACTATTTTCACGTCATTCGATTTCGATACACAGAAGTCGTTATGTCAAACCGCACAGTATTAACAATCAGCAAATCCAATCAAAGAACTATTCGTGACTTACAGGCTAAATGGAATGATGAAGGAATTTAATGATGTATGAAATAATATATGCCGCGACAAATGTTTTCGCCACTTATACTATTTATAAATTTATGAGAATTTTTTTTAGTCATTCTATTACAAGTGGCAGAATCGAAGCCCTATCTTATTTAGCCTATTTTTCTGTCATTACAATCACTTATTTCGTGGCGCCGATTCCAGCCGTCATGATCGCTTCAAATTTAATATTATTTTTTCTGATGACGCTCAATTATGAATCCTCCTTAAAACAAAAACTCTGTGCGGTCGCGCTTATTTATATTACTTTAATGACCGTTGAAAGTGTCTTTGTACTGTTTTCAAATTACTATAGCCTTTCGATGATTATAAACGGAAATTATTCTTCGGTGTTTGGAATTATTGCCATTCGGCTGGTCTCTTTCGCTGTTGTTCTGGTGATAGGTAATTTTAAAAGCATTAAATACGGAAAGTTTATTCCGATGTCCTATTGGTTTTGCCTTGCTTTTATTCCAATCTCTTCGCTGAGTATGGTCGTGTTGATTTTTAACTTTCCTGAAATAACCCGATATCAGGCCTTGCTTGTGACCGTCATTATATTCACAATGAATTTCTCGGTTTTTTATCTTTATGATACTGTCTCGGTCTATTCCAACAACCGTTTGCGGCAGATGCTTTTGGAAAAGCAAAATAATTATTATAACCAACAGTTTGAACTCATGAAAGATGCGTTGTCGGCTATGAACACACTAAAGCATGATTTGACAAATCACCTGACAGCGATCTACACCCTTTTGCGCAACGGAAAGACGCCGCAAGCAATCGAGCATCTATCCCAAATGATGAGTGTGTGTGCGTTTGACCAAAGACATGCCAATTCCGGGAATGTCAGCATTGACAGTATTCTTAATTTTAAGCTAAACGAATCCGAAAAAAACAATATTTTGGTTTCGTTGAATTTAAGCGTCCCCGTACAACTCGATGTTCCGTCCTTTGATATGGCGATTATTTTAGGGAACTTACTCGATAACGCCATTTTTGCCAATTTGGCACTTTCAGAAAATCGTTATATTGATGTCACCGTGCGTTTTGATAAGGGAAGACTCCTGATTAGAACCGAGAATCCTTATGACGGCAATTTGCTTCAACAGAATGGGCGATATCTGACAACGAAAACCGACCGGGTGCATCACGGTCTGGGGATGGAGAGCATTCAAAACGCCCTGAAAAAATACGATGGCATATTGACAGCCGACCACGCCGGCAATATTTTCAGAGCACAGATTTTAATGTATATCGACTAAATAGCTTGTTTTTTGACACAAAATGGCTATTCACTACATCAAACCATACCATTCACTACAAAAACATAAATAGCCTTATTTTTCCTGTTATATTAAAAGCGCCGGGAAGTTTACAGAAAGGAGGGGAAATGTTGTGAAAAATTTTGTACTTAAGATGAGCGGATTAGTGGCAAGTCTTGCACTGGTGGTTACCATGCTCAGCGCAAACACCGCGTGCATGTGTTACGCACATCAGCCTGAGTTACCGGAAGGCGCAAAGAAGCTTCGCAAATTCTAATAATGCCTAACGTAACTGAGGAACTGATCAAAGGGCTGGTAAGCTCAGAGCTTATCAAGTCTGAGGACAGCAGTCTGTATCAATACGGTTTGCAGCAGGGGTTGTTTATGTTCTTGAATTTTTTTACAACCGTTATTGTCGGACTGATATTTGGAATGCTTTGGCAAAGCGTTTTGTTTTCCCTTGTTTACATGCCTCTGCGTATGAATGCCGGAGGGTATCATGCAAGGACGCCGCTCCGGTGTTACGTCTTCTCCACCGCGTTGATCTTCGCAGTGCTTTCGGTAATAAGGCTTGTATCACAAAGCAGGCTTATTTGCGGAATCATCGCGGTGGCAGGAGCAGCGGTTATATTTGCCCTGGCACCCGTGGGCGATGCTAACAAGCCTTTGGATAAAATTGAACAAAAGGTGTATCGCGAACGCGCTTGCTTGACACTGGGGTTTTGGTTGATAACCCTCCTGTTTGGTTTTGTTTTGGGTTTGGAATCTGTAACCGCCACTATAGCGACAGCGATTGCCACGCTGGGAATTATGGTGGGTGTGGGGAAAATACATACCGGCAACAAAGTTCTTTAGAGATATTTATAACATTGTCAGAGCCCGGTTTTTATTTGTACTGCCACTGCTATGTGCGTTCTAATTCTTTGACATTCGGTCGGCGCTTCTTATACCGATGGTAGAACGGTATCCTGCACACAACGAGTGTCTGATAATCCCCCTCTTTAACCTTTTATACACTGTTTACAGTCCCAACACTGGTCGAACGTTTTGAGACTTACAGGTCTGGCGATGCTGGTTCCCGCATCGAAGACCCTATTTGATCGACATTATCTTAAAAAGTGGGCATAAGACTAAAAGAATAGCAGGAATCCGTTGCGGGTATTCGGATTCCTGCTATTCTTTTTGGCTTTTTATGTCCGCTCAACTTTTATCAGACCAATCGTGGCTATACGAGAGATACCTACGAGAGATAAGCAAACGCTATCATGGTGTGAAATTATTAAAATAACAAACTGCATCGTGGGCAATGTCATTTGAATTCACCTTACGGTGACCCGTATCAATACCGGCATCAATTCTACCTGCCCATACAGCATATTTAAATATTTCATCGAAATATAATTGTATTCTTTGAAATTTTATGATTAAATATATATAAATTCAAAAGGAGGCATCTTATGACTGCTAATGATACTGCTGGCATGACGCAAAGTCTATGCAAGGCTTTTGATATCTTGTCGTGCTTTTCACCTGAAACGCCGCAGCTGCGGGTTTCTGACTTTACAAAGCGCCTTAACATTAACCAGAGTAATATTTCCCGTATGCTCAAAACCATGTGCGCCTACGGTTATGTTATTTGGGATGAAGAAACGGGCTGTTATCGTCTGGGGACGCAAATTATCACCCTCTCCAGCATTGCACTCAACAGCATAGAGCTCAGAAAGCAAGCGTTGCCTGAGCTGTTTCTTTTAGAGCAAAACTATGGCGTTGGCGCCAACCTGGCCATCCGCCAGGAGACAAAAATGTACTATTTAGCGCATGTGGACAGCCGGAGTTCCCCAAGAATGTACACCATGATCGGATACACCAATCCGTTGCACTGCACCGCAATTGGCAAGGTCCTGCTGGCGGCGCTGCCGGATGAAAAAATTGAGGCCATTATCGAAGAGGCCGGACTCCCGTCCTTTACCCGGAACACCATCACCAGCCGTGAAAAGCTGATGGAGCAAATATCCAGGATCAGGCTTTCGGGCTACGCCACCGAATATGAGGAGCATGCGATGGGCAGCGCTTGTATTGCGGCACCAATCCGGGACAGAACCGGGGAGGTTGTTGCGGGACTGAGTGTTTCCGGGCGCTACAGCCAGGGGAATTTGCGGGACCGGGAAGCGGAAGTATCCAACATTGTAATTAATACGGCCAATATCATTTCCAACAAAATGGGCTGCTTCTAATAAAAATAGATCAATAATCTAAATTTACTTTTGTTGTAGTATTATTTTAGATTATTGGTCTATTATTTTTTATATAATTACTAAAAATAATTTATATAATCTAAATATTTTGAAAATTTGTTGATTTGTTGAAGATATAATGCTATTATTCTTAAAGAGCGAGGGGAATTCGCAATTACCATCTAAAAAAGAAGGAAAAGGTGAATAGTATGAGAAAGTTTGTTTTAGGCATTGTCTGTCTTGGCCTTATCGGCAGTCTCCTTTCCGGGTGCAATCAAAGCGTTAATATGGGCGGTACCACACCCGCCAGCTCAGAACCCGCTTCGTCTGAAAGCGGTGGCACTCTGCCGGAAAGTTACGACCTGCTGATGACCTTTGGTACAGAGACCAGTTCCACCTATGCGATGGGCGTACAGATCGGCGAATATTTTAACGCTGTGGCCCCCGGTGTTCGTTGCACGGTTAAAACGGGTGCGGCTTCTTCCAACATCGAGCTGACCAACGCCGGCCAGACGGTTGTGGCGCACACTCAGAGCGACCTCCTCTATGAAGCTGCAAACGGCGTCGGCAATTTTTCTGAAAAGAAAGAAAATGTCTATGGCGTCTGCACGGTAATGGAATCAATGTTCCATTTGGCGGTCGCCAACAGTGTACCGGTGGATTCACTCGACCAGCTGATCGAACAGAAATATCCGCTGAAAATTTCCGTGGGCGCGCAAGGCTCCGGCATTGAAAGCCTGTTTAGAAAAATTTTGGCTACTTACAACGTCACCTATGAGGATATAGCTTCCTGGGGCGGAAAAATCGAGTTTTTGGGCATGAGCGACGCCGCGGATGCTTTCAAAAACGGGCAGCTTAATGCGGTGACTATTCTGGCGGGTGTACCCTACTCCGGCATCACCGAGGTTGCAACCAGCAGCGATCTTAAATTCCTGGATGTGCCGCAGGGCGTCAAGGACAAACTGCTTACACAGGGCTATATGGATAAGATCATTCCGGCAGGCAGCTATCGCGGACAGGATAGGGACGTCTCTACCGTAGGTGTTTCAATCTCCATTGTGGCCAGCAAAAACGCCAATGAAGCTGTCATTTACGAGCTGACCAAATACCTGAACTCCCAGGACGGCATCAAAGCGCTTTCCGCCATCAACGCCGGCTTTGCAAATTATATGAAGGGGCCCGAAACCGGTGTTTCCGGCATGGGCATTTCACTGCACCCCGGGGCCGAGCGCTATTATAAAGAAGCTGGTGTCGCCTGAATTGGCCAGCTAAATATAGAACCCGGAGATTTTCGAGAGAAACTCCGGGTTCTCAATAAAAACAGGAAAGGGTACCTGTATGGAACAATCACAGACGCCAAAGGGTCAACCGCGACTGACCGCAACAGAAATTGCTAAATATATCGTCTTTGCTATGGGGCTGGTTGCGGCGATATTTCATATCTACATCTCGGCGACCGGCATTCTGGAAGCGTACCGGATGCGGACGCTGCACATGATGTTTATGCTGCCGATGGCTTTTCTCATGTTCCCCATGTGCAAGAAGGGGCGGTTTGCCAAACAAACGTGGATAGATTTTGTCTGGTTTTTATTATGCTTCTCCAGCCTGATATACCTGAGTATGATCGCTTATCCGCGGTTGGTCATGCGAATCCCATTTGTCACACCGTTTTATTATCTGGACTTTGCCATTGCAATCTTTCTGGTTGTCGCCGTATTGGAGGCAACCCGCCGTGCGGTTGGCTGGGGTATGGTGGTCGTGTGCCTGAGCGCTTTGGCGTACGCCTTTCTGGGGCACCACATTCGGGGCGATTTTGGTTATACCGGCACAACGCTTCTGCGCATGGCCGAGCAAATGTGCCTGTCCGTCAACGGCATCTTTGGTTCCACGGTGGCGGCCTCCGCAACTTTCATCTTTATGTTCATGCTGTTCGGGGAATTTTTACAGTATTCGGGCGCGGGGCAGTTCTTCATCGATATTGCCTTTGCCCTCACCGGCAGAGCGCGGGGCGGCCCCGCCAAAATGGCTGTGGTGGCCAGCGCTCTGATGGGAACCGTCTCGGGCAGCTCCACCGCCAACGTCACGTCAACGGGTACTTATACGATCCCCTTAATGAAAAAGGTCGGGTATCGCCCAGTGTTTGCCGGTGCAGTGGAAGCCTCAGCATCCACAGGCGGCCAGATTCTGCCGCCCATTATGGGTGCCGCCTCCTTTCTGCTGGCCGAATATGTGGGAATTTCCTACATCTCTCTTTGTACGGCAGCCGCGGTGCCGGCTGCGCTCTATTTCGTGGCGGTGTTCTGTGTGGTTCACTTTGAAGCCGTGCGCACAAACTTAAAGGGCGCAGAAGATGAAAAAGCAGAATCCTGGAAAAAGATTCTGCTTACCCAAGGCTATCTGGCGCTGCCGCTCCTTGTCATCATAGCGACAATGGTTGCGGGTATCTCGGCCTACCGTTCCGCCCTCTACGCCATTATCAGCTGCGTGGTGCTGGTTGTTATCAACAGTATCCATACTAAACGGCGCCTTTCTGCCCGGGAATTTATCAATTGTCTGGCATCGGGTGCAAAAGGCGGTGTCATGATCGCCGTCACCTGCGCCGCTGCGGGAATCGTCATCGGCGTTTCCAGCGAAACAGGCATCGGGGTTAAGTTTGCCAGCGCAATCATTCGCCTGGCCCACGGCAACCTCTATCTGATTCTGCCCATGGTTATGGTTTCCAGCCTGATTTTGGGCATGGGGCTTCCCACAAGCGCAGCTTATATTATGGTTGCGTCCATCGCTGTTCCGGCATTGACCCAAATGGGCATTAATGTGCTGGCCGCCCACCTGTTTGCCCTCTATTTCGGCGTTTTCTCCGGCATTACGCCTCCGGTCGCCATTTCGGCCTTTGCGGCGGCCGGTCTGGCAGATTCTAAGCCGATGCACACCGGCGCACTGGCAATGTGGCTCTCGCTGCCGGCGTTTATTATCCCGTATGCCTTTATTTTTAATAATGCGCTGATTCTTCACGGCTCACTGCCGGAAATTCTGGGCATTATTGCGTTGACCCTTGTGGGTGTGTTCGGCATGGCAGCCGGTGCGATCGGCTGTATGTTCGGAAAACTGTATCCGATTGAGCGCATTCTGATTTTGGGTTGCAGCATTGTGATGGTCGTGACACCGCGTTTAGGCATCACGCTGGTTTGTCTGACTGCCGTTGGCGTAATTGTTGTACTCAATTTTGTGCGCCATTCAAAAAGCAAATTGTTGGGGAAGGAAGAATCAACAGGGGCATGAAAATTTTAAAGTTAGAAGCGTTTCCGGTTAAAATCAAAAAGGATCATGTATATTTGGGGGACAGTTCGGCGCTGGATACGCCCTACGACTATTATCTTCGACCCGCCTATCGGTGTCCGTATTCCAAAAATATGGAAACGCTGCTGGTCAAAATTACAACCGACGAAGGCATTGAAGGCTGGGGGGAGGCGTTGGCTCCGGTGATGCCTGAAGTGGCGGGCATCATCATTGAGCGTATGTTCGCACCCTTTTTGCTTGGGCGGGAAGCGACAGATATCGACGTCATCTGGAACCTTCTCTATGACACCATGCGCGACCGGGGCTATTACAGCGGTTTTATGGTAGATGCCATCTCTGCGGTGGATGTCGCACTTTGGGACATCGCCGGGAAATATTATCACCAGCCTGTTTATAAGCTGCTGGGCGGTGCGTACAGGACGAAGATTCCAGCCTATATTTCCGGCCTGCCCGTAGCCTCGTTGGCGGAGAAGGTCGAGCTTGCTCTCGACTGGAAGAACAAAGGCTTTTCCGCCATAAAGCTGCATATCGGCTTTGGCATGAAGGAGGATATCCGCATCATGTCCGCGCTGCGAGAGGCGCTGGGGCCGGACATGGGACTGATGATAGACGCCCACTGGAACTATACCGTTTCGGATGCGATTAAACTTGGGCGCGCCATGGAGGCGCTGGATGCCCGCTTTCTGGAATGCCCGCTGGCGCCGGAGGATGTGGACGGGTATGCCCAGCTCAGCCACGCGCTGGATATTCCTGTCGCCTTGGGTGAGAGCGACCGGACCCATCTTCAGTACCGCGAACATCTGACACGAAACAGCTGCGACATTCTTCAGCCGGATGTGGGCAGGACCGGTATCACCGAGCTCATGCGCATCGCCAAGCTGGCGGATACTTTCCACAAGCCCGTCGCCCCGCACCTCAGCGTTGGGCAGGGCATCTGCATTGCCGCAACGCTGCAATGCTGCGCCGCCATGTATAACTTCTACGGTATGCAGGAGTACCAGCCCACCATTTTGCCGGTGGCAAACGAATTTCTTGCCGATCCCATTCGGTGCGAAAACGGCCTTTTCACTGTGCCGGAGGGCCCTGGCCTTGGCATTGCGCCGGATGAGGAAAAAGTGCGATATTATTCTGTAAAACTTTAAAGCGAGGTAAACTTTCAATGCAACATTCCAATGAGACTCTTCGGGGCATCTGCCCCATTCTGACAACGCCTTTTCTGGAGGACGGCAGCGTCGACTATCCGAGCCTGCGCAATGTGGTCGCGCTGATGCTGGAGGCCGGCGTACACGGTATTGCTCTGTTCGGCAATGCCAGCGAGGGCTATGCGCTGACCCAGGGCGAAAAGGCTGAGATTGCCCGCGTTGTTCAGGACGAAGTCCTGGGCCGGGTTCCGCTGGTGTTCGGCGCGGGCGGCGCCGGGGTGGAGTGCGCGGTGGAAAACTGCCTGTGGGCAGAAAAAAGCGGCGCCAATTTCCTCATGGTTATGCCGCCCCACATGGTCAAGCCCGATGCGCAGCGGATATATGACTATTTTGCGGCCATTGCCAAGGCGGTAAGCATCCCCATCGTTTTGCAGGACGCACCTGTTGCCTGCGGTGTGGCCATTCCGGTGGACATTATGGTTCGGCTGGCCCACGAATATGACAACATTCGGTATGTCAAGGAAGAAGGCCCGCCCACTATTATTAAGATGCAGAAAATTATAGCGTCTGCCGGAGGCAAGCTAACCATTCTGGGCGGTATGAACGGCATCTATTGCTATGAAGAATTCTGTTATGGCAGTGTTGGCTGCATGCCGGCGGGTGAATTCCCGGAGGTGTTGGTTCAGGTTTATGAGCTGTTTTTCCAAGGCAAACAGGAGGAAGCGCGCGCATTGTTTTATCGCTACCTGCCCTTTATTCGAATCGGCACACTGGCAGGCGGATACGCGATGTCAGTCCATAAAGAAATTCTAAAACGCGGCGGCGTTATTAAATCGGCGTTTGTCCGCAATCCCAATATTCCTGCCGACGACACGCTCAAGGAACAGGTGATGGAAACATTGTCCGGCGTGCCGCTGCTGGCCCTTTCATGGGGGCAGCGCCATTCCGTTTAAGGGAGTACTCTGATGATCTTTTCAAACATAAATGCGAAAAGCCGCCTGAATGTTTATCCGCCCGCTTTAAAACGCGCGCTGGATTATTGTGCGAACACCGATTTTTTGGCTATGGAAGCCGGAACCTATCCCCTGGAAGGGGAGGCTATGTACATTATGGTGATGGATTTTACCAGCAAGCTGCTTGCGGATGCCCACCCCGAACGGCATGAGACTTTTGTTGATATTCAATTCTGGCCCGAGGGCGAGGAATATTTCGGCGTTGCACCCTATTCCAACGGGTTGGGTACGGTAATTAAGGCGGCACCGGAGCAGGATATCTGGCTTTATGAGTCGGTTGAAAACGAAAGCTTTTTGCACGCCACACCCGGGTGCTATGCCATCTTTTTTCCGGAGGATATTCACCGCCCCGGCGTATGCGACGGCGTCCCCGCCTGCTACCGCAAAGTGGTCGTCAAAATTAACACCGCCCTGCTTGAAGGGTAAAGGAGATGCAAAACATGACTGATCTGCTGCATGAAGTGCGAAATCACCGCATTATTGTGGCGCTGCGCGGCGCCGCACCCGAAGCGATGGCATCGATTGCCCGGGCTCTTTATAACGGCGGCATTCGCATGATTGAAGTGACTTTTGAGCAGACAGCGCCGGATACAATTCAAAAAACGGCTTCCAGCATTGAAGCGGTCCGAAACGAGGTCGGTGATGCGGTGCTGGTGGGCGCAGGCACCACCCTTACGCCCGAGCAGGCCAAAGCTGCCGTGGCTGCCGGCGCTTCCTACCTGCTCTCGCCTCACTTTGACCCCGCCGTGGTTGAGTCCGCACGTGCATTAGGCGCAGGTGTCATTCCCGGGTGCTTCAGTCCCAGCGAGGTGGTTGCCGCGTGGCACGCCGGGGCTTCGCTTATTAAGCTTTTCCCCGCTGAAACCGGGGGCATCAGTTATATCAAAGCGCTGGGCGCGCCATTGGGGCATATCCCACTGCTGCCGATGGGTGGGGTGAGTTTGGAAAACATTAACGATTTTCTGTCGCTGCCCAACGTCGCCGGTGTCGGTATCGGCTCGGCCATCGCCAAAAAGTCGCTGATAGCTGCAGGGGATTTTGAAGGCCTGCAGGCTTTGGCGGCCCGGTATGTCAAAAAGCTCAACAATTAAGGAGGTGCGCGGCATGGGACGTTATGTGATTACGCTTGACAGCGGCACCACAAATACGCGCGCGCTTTTGTGGGAGGACCGTCAGGTGATTGCAAAGGCAAAACGCGAGGTCGGCGTGCGCAATACGGCGATCGACGGCTCCAATGTGCGGTTGAAAGATGCGATTCGTTCCTGTATTCAGGAGGTGCTGGCCTCGGCGGGGCGCCAGGAGAGCGACCTGCACGCCATCTTGGCCAGCGGCATGATCTCATCCAATGTGGGACTGGCGGAAATTGCACATTGTACGGCGCCAGTCAGCGCCAAAATGCTTTCTGAAGCGGTACGGTGCATTTTGCTCAACGATGTCTGCCATGTTCCGATCACTTTTATTCCGGGCGTGAAGAACTGCGTTTCCAGCGTCGATCTGGCCCATTTCTCAGAGATGGATATGATGCGGGGCGAAGAGGTGGAAAGTCTGGCGCTGCTGTCCGTTTATCCCGAAGGCAGACCCTACCTGCTGATTCTGCCGGGATCGCATATGAAATTTGTTTCGGCCGACGCACAGGGGCGCCTGACGGGCTGCCTGACCAGCATCAGCGGAGAACTGCTTTCCTGCATTACGGAGCATACGATTATTGCGGATGCGGTGGGGCGTCAATTTGCGTCAGCCGAATTCTATGACAGCGAAATGGTGATTTTGGGCTATGAAGAAGCCAAACGCGCCGGTTTGGGACGCGCCTGCTTTTCCGCCCGCATTCTCAGCCAGTTTGGCCACCTGCCGCCGCAGCAGTTAGCCAATTATGTTTTGGGCACGGTTATTCAAAGTGACATTGTCGCATTAAACAGCGCACAGTGGCTTGCTCTCGCGCCTGAAACAGCAGTTGTTGTCAGCGGCAAGGACCCGCTGCGCCAGGCCATGGCCGATGTGCTGCGGCACGAGGGGCGTTTTAAGGATATCGATGTCTACACGCCGGAAGCCGATATTCCCTTGTCTGCTATTGGTGCACGAAAGCTGGCCGAGCTGACTTGGGAAAGCCTGTCATAGAAGTTAATCTTTGCGTTTTATAGCAACAGCTTTAACGATATCCATTCAGATTATGCCGTCCGGTAAAGTCTCTGGCGTCACTTTTGAAGACCTTGCCGAAAAAGTACAGCTTATAGAAAAACAAACATTTTGAAAAGTTGCACAAACCAAAATTTTTGGTTTGTGCAACTTTTTCAGGCTGTCAATAAAGTGACAGGGGCTTAGCAATTTGCGTTCCTGTGTAATCGTGCGAAAGTATTAAAAAGCCCTTAAAATTGAAAAGCACGTCATCGGCTCTCCTATTGTGCTGTAAGTTCGCTGCTATTGTGCAGCACTAAAGAACGGCTTGTCAGCTAGACAGTAACGTTTTGCTGTCACAGCAGGGTGCGAGATGCCGGATAGGCCCCGAAGGCTGGTTCTATGACGCTCCGAACAGCTCATCGTTTGTCATAAATCCGCCTCAGGCTTTCTGCTGCCACCCGGGTATTGCGCTGTGAATATCAGCTGATTCCCCGCCGTTGGCCCCGTTCTTTCAGGCCGCGTATTGACGATTGGAATGCATCGCAATATAATTTGTACGACGGGCAAACCACCGCTTACTGTTCGCACGCTTCCTGCGGCAACATCAACCTGATTTCTTCAATGTCAACGGGCGCGCCTGCCGATCTGGCCTTAATTGACGTATCAGACGGTTAAACCCTATATTCCGCCTGCTGGAAGCGGTATTGAACAAAAGATTTTGGTTTTAAGGAGATGAATACAGCATGATCGGCGTGGCGATTTTAGGTGTGGGCGATATTGCCAACGTCCACATAGAAGCCTATCAAAGGCTCTCGGACCGCTGCGAGATCCGTGCGTTGGTAAACCGGCACACGGATAAAGCGGAGGAAAAGAAAAAAAAGTACGGATTGGACGCCAAGGTTTACGGCGATTATCACGAAATTCTTGGCAGAGACGATATTCAGCTTGTTTCGGTCTGTCTGCCGCCCGCCATGCATTGCGAAGTGACGGTCGGCTGCCTGGAGGCGGGCAAGCACGTGCTCTGCGAAAAGCCCATGGCACCCACGCTTGAGGAATGTGACGCCATGATTGCCGCGGCAAAGCAGGGCGGCGTAATCCTTTCCTGTGTGGCACAGAACCGCTTCAAGCAGGATATCATGCGCACCAAGCAGCTTCTGGAGAGCGGTGCGATTGGTAAGCCGCTCTTCGCGCAGGCCAATTCCCTTTGGTGGCGCGGCAACCACTACTATGACCTCTGGTGGCGCGGTACCTGGGAGAAGGAGGGCGGCGGCTGCACACTGATCCATGCGGTGCACCATATCGACCTGCTCCTCTGGATGATGGGCAATGTCAAGTCGGTCTGTTCGCTTGTTGCAAACCAAAGCCACACCGGTAGCGAGGTGGAAGACGTTTCGATCAGTACAATCCGTTTTGAAAACGGCGCGGTTGGCACGCTGGTCAGTTCGCTGCTGCATCACGGCGAGGGGCAACAGTTTGTAATTGACGCCGAGAAGGGCACAATTGAAATTCCGCATAAGATTGCGGTCAGCCGCCAGCTGGCAAACGGCTATCCAGAAGCGGACGAAGATGCCTGCCGCACACTGAAGGCGCAGTTTGCAGCGCTGCCCGAACTCTCTTATACCGAACATTGCGGCCAGATTGAAAATGTGCTGAAAGCGATTGAAACCGGTACGGTACCGCTTATTGGCGGCGCCGACGGACGGCGCACGGTGGAGTTTATCTCAGGTGTGTATCAGTCGGCATTCTTCGGCAAGCCGACCGTTTTCCCGATGACGAAAAAGGATGCCTTTTACACCCGGGCGGGCATTTTAAAGCATGCCACACGCTTCTACAAGAAAGAAAAAAGCGTGGAAAACCTCGCAGACCTTGGTATTTCGGTTGGCGGCACCCTCTGAGACGGCGTAGCAACGCCCAAAAACGGTGGAATGAACTCTGCGCAAGTATCTGAACGCCTGAGAACACACGCAGGGCAACATCCCGTTTTCATTAATAAAGCGGGCAAACACAAATATGCGGCCACCGGCAAAATCTGCTTTGTGTTCTTGCCGCTGTGGCAACAGAAAAAGCGTATAGCAAGGCGCGTAAAGTCAAGTACGGCGGTGCTATTTGAGCAAAGATGCGCGGCGTGAAGATAGCGCCGTCAGCCATGTGGCCGGCTCGGGTGGCGTGATGGGCATTTTTTTATTAAAGGCTGATGCCCGCTGCGTCGCAGCTTGGTCCAGGTACATTGAAACGGCTGCAACTATCACGGCAGCAATAATGTCATTGGATTCATCTTCTGCTTTTGGTGTTGCTGCAACAGACTTGTTTGTGTTTTTAAAAGCAAGACTCACCTTTTCTATTATCACACGCATAATTGTAATCATGGCCATAATCAGCGTGAGCACCACCATAACAACGCCCATACCCAGAACCGTAATGATCACGGCCTGCTTCATGGAATCAACTCCTTAGTATCCGCAGATTTAACAAGACACCCCCGTTCAAAGGTGAACCGTTTGATGGGGGTGTCTTCTATTGTTTTAACGGCCTACGCCTGCGCCGCCAGCTTGGCGCGCTTTTTATATTGAACCGCAACAACCAGTATGACGATCGGCACGGCCGCTATATCCCCGCGCCAGTCAAGCAGCAGCAGCCCCACCACCGCGCCAAACAGCAGCAACCTTTGCCATGCGGCCATTTTGCCCATTAAATAGCCCTCGTTCGCGGCCGAAAGCGCCACGACACCCACCAGGGCGGACGCCAAGCTATAAATAACCGAAACCGCAGACGCGTTGTTGACCAACAGCTCCGGCTTATAGATGATCATGAACGGAATCACAAAGCCCGCTATTGCGAGACGGAAGGCCCTCAACCCGGTTTTAAACGGGTCGGACCGCGCAAGCCCCGCGGCCACAAACGACGAAAGCGCAACCGGCGGGGTAATGGTGGACATAATCGCAAAATAAAAGACGAAGAAATGTGCCGCCAGAGGGGCCACACCCATGTTGACAATAGCAGGCGCCAGGGTAAGCGCCGTCACGATATAGCATGCTGTTGTGGGCAGACCCATTCCCAGAATGATGGAAGCAACCATCGCCAACAGCAGCGCCACTATTTTGATGCCAAAGGATAACTTGAAGATATTCATTGAGAAAACCAGGCCGAAACCCGTCAGCGAAATGATGCCGATGACGATGCCGGCGCAGGCGCAGGCAATTGCAACCGATAAAGTCGCCTTGACGCCGCTTTCAAGCGCTTTGCAAAGCCTGGGCAGCGTCAGCCGGCTCGATTTTTTGAAAAAGCTGACGGCCACCGCTATCAAAATAGCGAGCCATGCGGAATAAATGGGGTTATACTTTTTGACGGTCAAAAAGTATATCAACGCGACAAGCGGGATTGCCATATGTCCGTAATTCTTAAATGTCTCAACCAGACTGGGAATCTGATCCCTCGACAGGGTCTTCAGGTTCTTATTGCGCGCCCGAAGGTCGACCGACACCCACACACACAGGTAATACAGTATGGCCGGAATGATGGCCGCAATCACAATCACGCTGTACTGAACCCCCAAAAACTGCGCCATCAAAAATGCGGCGGCGCCCATGACAGGCGGCATAATCTGCCCGCCGGCGGAGGCGACACATTCCACCGCGCCGGCATATTCGGGCGAATATCCGACCGACTTCATGAGCGGAATCGTCATAACACCCGTTGTGGCGACATTCGCGGAAGTGCTGCCGCTAACCGTGCCCATCAGCCCCGACGCGAGCGCAGCCACCTTCGCGGGGCCGCCCACCGTTCCGCCGGCAATGGCAAGTGCAAAATTGCTTAAAAACTGCGACATACCAATCTCCGACATAATCGCGCCAAAAAAGATGAACAACACAACATAGGTTGCGGAGGTATTGAGCGCCGTTCCAAATATACCCTCGTCGGTGAGATAGAGCAGCTTGATAATCTGCTTTGTACTGTAACCCGCGTGGCGAAACGGCCCGGGAATGCTGCGGCCCAAAAACGAAAACAGAATGAACACAATCGCCACAATGGGCAGAGACTTTCCGATAGCGCGCCGCGTCGCTTCAAGCACCAGAATAATGGCGATGAACCCGAAGACAAGATCCACCTTCGTTGGGATACCCATCTGGCGATTGATTTTTTCAGAAAAAACTGAGACATATAATGCAACCCAAAAAGCCAGTAACCCCAGAACCACATCCACCGGAGAAGGCGCTTTCATGCTGGCGCTTTTGCCCGCCGGAAAAAGAAGAAAGATAATCAGCAGCACAAACGCGAGATGTATTGAAACGACATAAACGTCATCCACCAAGCCGGAGCCCGCAGCGTAAAGCTGAAAAGCCGCCATTGTGATGCAAATTGCGGACATTATTTTCTGCCACATGCCTGCAAGCGTACGCTTTTTGCTTTCGTTCTCAGCAACCTCGCCGGAACCGACATCTTCCTTGGGCTGAAAAAGGTTCGTAAATTTCACGGTTTGTACCTCCGACTTTTAAACGTATAAAAGCTGACATTTTCCCAAATGCCATAGCGCCTGTCCGTCTTGTTTACCGCCGGGCGCCCTTAGCCGGCGCCCGGCGGAGCGCGCCTACTTGATCAAGCCAATCTCCTTATAATAGCGTTCCGCGCCGGGGTGCAGCGTCAGTCCGGAAACATTGAGCGCTGTCTCGGTCTTAATTTCGTTGGCAATTTCCTGGGTTTGTGCAAGCGCCTGAACATTTTCAAACATGGCTTTGGTCGCCTGATAAACCAGCTCTTCGCTCACGCTCTCATTGACGATCAGCAGCGTGCCGGTGGCGACGGTCGGAACATCGTAGTCCTGGTTGGGATATGCGCCGGCGGGAATCGTATATTCATAATAATAGGGGTACTCATCAATGAGCTTCTGCATTTTTTCCATCGGCTCAAAGGACGCCATAAACGCCTTGCCGCTCGACATGGCCTTCATCTGATGGCTTTGACCCAGACTGCCCGAAATCAGATAGCCGTCCAGCTTTTCGTCCAGCAATGCGTCGGAAGCATTGGCATGGGAGAGCTGCTGGGGATTAAAGGATGAAATTTCGATGCCATAGGAGGCCAAAATGGCAAGAACCTGCGCTTCGGAGCCAGAGCCCGCTTGGCCAATGTTGATTTTTTTACCGCTTATATCGCCAAGATTTTTAATACCAGAACTCTGAAGCACGGGGAACTGCATAATGGCGGGATAGAGATTGGCAACCGCACGCAGATTGCTGACGGGCTTGCCCTCAAACTGCCCTTTGCCGTTAAATGCATCGTACGCGGAAGAAGCCGCGGCAAAAGCCATCTGGATTTCTCCGGCGCCGACACGTGCGCAATTCTCGCTTGAACCGCCGGTGACCTCCGCCGAGAATTGTGTCTTGTCTATTTTTTCCGACCACATCTGGCAGATTGCCACACCGAGCGTGTTGAACGTACCTCCCGAGGAGGAAGTGCCCATGGAAATGAATTCTTCTTGGGGCGCAGGCATGGTTTCAGAGGACTGGGATGCCGCCGGGGATGCCGGGGAAGCCGGTGCTGCGGAAGACTGCGTCGCGGTGCTGCCACAACCACCGATCGCCATTGTCAGCATAAACAGAACCAAAAGCGTTGCAAGCAGGCGTTTGTTGTTATTCATGTCGTTTTCCTCCCGAATTCCTTTTTCATTTTTGTTTGTCGGCGGGCACGTCTCTTTGAGTCATGCCGCATTCATTATTTTCAGCATAACACCGCTTTTTCATAAAATCCAATACGTATTTTTATAAGAATATATAATTTGAAAATTATAGTTTCTACACCTGCATCTATTTGTTCAAGGCCAAATGTCACTCAGTTATTGTCCGCCAGCGCAATTTTTTCGTAATAGGCTCTTAAAAACGCACAAAAATCCTGGGTTGCTTTTGTAATATATTTGCCTTTGAGTCGGGAGAGTACAATATCGCGGCCGCCCTTAACATTTTCTATTTTTAAAAACACAATTTTAGGGTCATAAAGATGTCTGAACTGGGCAGAACGCGAAGCCATCGTTATCCCCGCGTTGGTGTTGAGCAGCTCGCGCCGCAGGTAATGGTCGCATTCCATGACGATGTTTGGCTCTATACCCATATCCGCAAACAGCTGGTCGGTTTGGGTGCGGAAGGGCAGGCCCTTTTGCAGCGCGATAAAACGCTCTTTGGCAATTTGCTCGGCGGTAATGCTCTGTTGACCCGCCAAGGGATGATCCGGGTGCATGGCGATCATAAATTCATCGTGCAGCAGGACAGTGCTTTCGACATTTGCGAGTGAGAAGCCCGGCGACGTGATGCTGATATCAATCTGTCCGTTTTCCAGTAGGGACATGATCTCAGGCAACTGCTTAACGCTTTGTCGCCACCTTGTGTTCGGATGGCCGGTCATATATTCGTTTATTCCCTGCAAAAACTGCGGGCTTGTCACTGAAAGGTTGATCGTGTTGTCCGATTCCATGCAGAGATCCCGTATCTCCTTTTGAGCGTTATCCACCTCCAGCAGAATACGGTTGACATAGCCTAAAAAAACCAGCCCATAGGTGTTCAACGCAATTGTCCGCCCGCTGCGTTCAAACAAGGGGGTCCCCAATTCCTGTTCCAGCCGTGAAATGACCGTGCTGATCGCTGGCTGTGAAACATGAAGCTGCTCTGCCGAGCGGGTTATGTGCTGGTTATTTGCCACAACCTGAAAATATCTCAATTGCAAAAGTTCCATAGCGATTCCCTTTCGTCGATTAGTTGATTGCTGATTTGAAAAGTTTTATAAACAGGCAGGAGGTACCATATAAGTTCTATGTTATCTCTTTTTTTCTGTTTTGACAATGCGGTAGCGCACAAAATCATAAATTCAATATTATCATTTCATAAAAAAATAGGTATTAGACATTATGACTATCCCATGCTATGCTGAACTCAACGGTTGTCAGATTTGCAGCGCCATGCTGGTGCAACCGCAGGAAGGAGCGAAGGCATGGACGAAAACAACACGCTTTTACAGAAAATGCTGGATAAAAAAACGCACATAAAGCTTGGTGGCGGAATTGCGCGCATCGGTAGACAGCACGCCTCAGGAAAACTCACGGCACGTGAGCGCATCGACCTGCTGTTCGATGCGGGCACTTTTCAGGAATACAATATATTCATGAAACACAGATGCCACAATTTTGGCATGGAAAAGGTTGAAACACCCTCCGAAGGCGTTGTAACAGGTTACGGCCTGATCAATGGCCGGGGCGCGTTCGCGTTTGCGCATGACTTTACCGTGCTGGGCGGCGCCATGGGCGAAATGCAGGGCATGAAAGTCAAGCGCATGCAGGAGCTGGCGCTCGATGCGGGGGTACCGTTCATCGGGCTCAACGATTCCGGCGGCGGCCGCATTCAGGAAGGGCCGAGCACCTCTTATGGCGCCATTTTCTATAATAATGTCATGGCGTCGGGGGTTATCCCGCAGATTTCAGCCATCATGGGCCCGTGCGCGGGCGGTACGGTCTATTCCCCTGCGCTGACCGATTTTATCCTGTCGGTCAATCGCACCAGCCGCTCTTTTATCACCGGTCCGGCAGTGATCAAGAACGTCACGGGCGAGGTGGTGGATGCCGAAACCCTCGGCGGTGCAAAAACACATAACACCAAATCGGGCGTCTCGCATTTTTTATGTGAAGACGACGCCGACTGCATCGAAAAAATCAAGACCCTGCTGGGCTTCCTGCCCGCCAACTGCCGTGAGCAGCCGCCGGTTTACGCATGTGCCGACGACCCGATGCGCCGCTGTGACACGCTCAACGACTTGGTGCCGGCATCGCTTAAAAAGGCATACGACGTACGTGATATTATCAAGGAAATTGCGGACGAACACGACTTCTTTGAGGTGCAGGCGCTGTACGCGCAAAATATCGTCGTAGGGTTTATCCGTATGAATGGCAGGTCGGTCGGCGTTGTGGCCAGCCAGCCGAAGGTCATTGCGGGCTGTATCGACATCGATGCCTCGGATAAGGCGGCACGCTTTATCCGCACCTGTGACTGCTTTAATGTACCGCTCCTTTCCATTGTGGACGTACCGGGCTATCTGCCGGGCGTGGCGCAGGAGTTCGGCGGCATCATCCGCCATGGCGCGAAAATGCTCTATGCCTGGTCGGAGGCCACCGTCCCAAAAATTGTTATGGCGGTTGGCAAGGTGGTCGGCGGCGCGCGGCCTGCGATGTGCTCGTGGGAGCTGCACCCCGATTTCATTTTCGCGTGGCCCACCGCACAGATGACGGTGGTTGGAGCCGAAAGTGCCGTGGATATCTGCCGCAAGCATGAATTGGAACAGGCGCAGGACCGTGAGACGCTGCGAAAACAGTTTATCGAGGCGTATACCGCAGAATTTATGAACCCATACAAAGCCGCCGAGTGCGGCAAATTTGAGGATATTATTGAACCTGCTGAATCCAGGCAGGTTATTATCGGCGCTCTGTCGATGTTCAAAGGCAAGCGTGTCATGCTGCCCGAAAGAAAACACGGCAACATACCGCTTTGATATTTATCAAGCGTTTAGAAAGGAAGTCATGTTATGAAACGGCAAAATGCCCTGCTGAGCGGTATAAGGGTCTTGGACCTGACACAGTTTTTATCCGGGCCGTTCTGTACAATGGTTATGGCCGATCTGGGGGCGGAGATCATTAAGATCGAGCGCCCCGACCGCCCCAAAGCCAGCGGGCCGTTCTTAAAAGGTGAGCGCATCTATGATCTCTCGGTCAACCGGAGCAAAAAAAGCATCACGCTCAATCTGAAGAGCGAAAGCGGAAAAGCCTTGTTTTTCCGTCTCTTGCAAAAGGCCGATGTCGTTGTCGAAAACTTCAAGCCCGGCACGATGGACAAAATGGGACTGGGTTACGAGGCGCTTTCGGCCTGTAAGCCGGACATCATCTATATGGCCATCTCCGGTTTTGGCAACACCGGGCCCTACCGCGAACGCGGCGCGCTCGATATGGTCATCCAGGGCATGAGCGGCCTGATGAGCCTGACCGGGGACTCCGAAGGTCGGCCGATGCGCTGCGGCACCTCGGTGAGCGACATTTTCACGGGGCAGTATGCGCTCAGCGCCATAACAACCGCGCTCTATTACCGCGAGAGGACCGGTAAAGGGCAGTTTATTGATATCGCCATGCTCGATTCCACCTTCTCCTGCCTCGAGAACGCGGTGATCAACACCTGCATCTTTGATAAAAATCCGCAGCGCATGGGCAACAGCCACCCCACCAGCGTTCCTTTTCAGACCTTTAAAACGTCTGATGGCGAAATCATCATCACCTGCTCGCGCGATAAGGCGTTTTACAGCCTGTGCAGAGCGATGGGGCGGCCCGATATGATCGAGGATCCCCGTTTCTCCACCGCGGAAGCCAGGCGGCAGCACAAGACTGTTCTTGAAGCGGAGATCACCCGTTTTACCCAATTGCATACCCTTGAGGAATGCGCGCAAATCTTGAACGACTTCGAGGTGCCCAACGGCAAAATCAACACGCTTCGAATGATTTGTGCCGATCCGCAGATTGCGGCGCGCAACATGATCGTCGAGGTGGAGCATCCGATTGCCGGCAGATACCGCATGGCCGCAAGTCCCCTGAAGTTCAGTCTTGTCCCGGATACCGAATACCGCCCCGCACCTACGTTGGGGCAGCATAACCGGGAGGTGTTTTCAACGCTGCTCGGTATGAGCGACGATGAAATTGACGCTGAACTTAAAATACAGCAACCTGTTGTTCAAAGATAGGAATTCCGCCAAAACAGCAAGAAAACTTACACCCCAATTGTTAGGCAGTACAATATGCTGACAAACAATTGGGGTGTTGTTCATTTTCCTTCGGCTTTACCCTTTCCTGGCTTTTAGTGAGCGCCACAGGCAGGAAATTTTGCATGGGCAAGAGACGGATTCCGCCATACATGCCCTGTAATTGCGCATTGTTCACAACTTGGGTTCCAAGTCACGCAAAGTATGTTGGGGGTCTTACAAAAAGACACCCCGCTCCAATAGCCAGCCCTCCAACTGGCGAATATGTTCAGCGGCACCTTTTTTCCGCGTGGCACCTGCCGCACGGCTGATAACGTTGATAAGAGAAAGGCAGCCAGCATAGTTGGGAAAATAGTGACTTGATGTTATGGTGCAGTGGAACGACAAGTTCGAATAGGGATGGGCTGGCGACAGCCCTGTGTCAGTGATAAGAACAATCGGTATTCCGGCCTCATGCAAATCGCGAATTGCATCCACAACCAGCGCGGTATAACGGGGAAAGCTTAAAACTATGACCAAATCTTCTTTTTCCACCATGGAAAGACGGTCTAAATAATCCCCCACCCCAAAACTGACTTCATAAACTTTTAGGTCCAGATATCTCAGAACGTTGGCAAACAGACTTGCCAAGATGCCGGATGACCGCCCACCAGTGATATAAATCCGTTTTGCGTTATCCATCATCTCAAGCAGTTTGGGCAAATTTTCTCGGTTCGCTGCATCCGATAGTGTCGCCCGGATGGCAGCGATATCTTCCTCCATGCCCTGGGCAAAAAAGCTGTTGTCACCGTCGGGCTCAGTACTTTCAGAAAATTTATTAAACATCACCAGCTCAGAATGTGCGTACTCTGAAAACACCTTTTTAAATTCGGCGAACTTGTTATAGCCTAACTGAATGCAAAATTTAACCACGGTGTTGTCGCTGACACCAATGTTTTTAGCCAGGGTCGTGATTGATAAAAAGGGAATTTGGTTATAATTTTCCAACACATAGGCCGCCACCAATTTTTGAGCGGCCGGAAAGGATTCCTGTTCCTGGCGAATTCGGTTGAGTAATTCCTGTAATGTCACGTTGCCTGCAACTCCTTTTTTGTCTCTCCTGAAAGACATATTGCCACATTTTTAATGCTATTATATCAGAAATATCTCAATAAAAAATTAAAGAAATAAAAATTTTTTCAACACGCTTGAAATAAAATTTTTTATGTGTTATGTTTTAAAAAATAAAAAAGTTTATTTTTGGCACGTAAGGCACCCATCCATTCCTTTATCAAAAGACGGTTACGGAATGCTTTTGGGGAAGAGTCACGATACATAAAATTGAAGCCTGGCCAGCTTTTGCATTTTTTTGTACCGTATCAGCCTTCCTGTGAACCTGCCTTCCGCTCCGTGTTTGGACAGAACTTGAAGGGAGAAAAAACAATGATACCTGTTGAAAAAATTGCAAGCGGAACCCTTTCCAACCTGGTTTATTACGTCGCAATCGTCGGCCTGCTTCTGGTGGTGGCAACCTTAATCCGCCTAAAGGTTCCTTTCCTGCGTAAGGCATTTGTTCCCGCTTCTCTTTTGGCCGGTCTGATAGGTATGCTTCTGGGTCCCTATTCCTTAAAAGTCATTCCTGCCGACATGATGACCTCCATCGGTGCGCTACCTGGCCAGATGATCACCGTCGTTTTTGCGTGTATGCTATTGGGCATCAAAAAACAGGAATCCAGCAAAGTCATGCTTCGCGACGCGGTTGCCGGTTTAGGCTGGCTGTGGTCCAACAGTTTTATGCAGGTGGGCGTGCCGTGCTTGCTGTGCGCTTTCCTGTTTACGCCTGTTTTTGGCATTAACCCTTTGTTCGGCTCGCTGTTTGAGATTGGGTTTGCCGGCGGGCATGGCACAGCGGGCGGCATGGCCAGTGTCTTTAGCGACCCCGCTTTGCTCAATTGGGCCGACGGCGCCGATTTGGGGCTGACAACTGCTACCATCGGTCTTCTTGCCGGTATTTTCGGCGGCATGGTGATCATTAACTACGGTGTGCGCAAAAAATATACCAAGGTTCTTTCCGAGCCCGCAGCCACCGGCAGCGCCCAGGAGGTTTTTGCGGAAAATGCGCGTAAACCCGCTGCCTATATGCCGATTAGCCAGGACGTTGTAGAGCCGTTCGCCTTCCACTTAGGCATTATCGGCATTGCCATTCTTATTGGCCGCGCTTTCGTCTGGGGCTTTGGCCTGGTGTTTAACTACAAAGGACTGCCACTGTTTCCGTTCGCTATGATAGGCGGCTGGATCGTGAATGGAATTGTCCAGCGCACCTCGCTGCGAGACCTGTTTGATCGCTCTATCTTTCAGCGCATTCAGGGCATGGCGCTGGAAATTCTGGTGGTGGGCGCCATGGCTTCCATCAAAATTCCAATCGTGCTGGCCTACTGGGCACCGCTGCTTATCGGCAGCCTGGTTGTGCTGACGCTGATGGTGGTCTGGTTTTTCTGGCTCAGCCCACGCATCTTCTCTGAGTGCTGGTTTGAACAGGGTATTATTCGCTTCGGTGCCTTTTGCGGCGTGGCCGCTGTGGGGTATATGTTACTGCGGACCGCTGATCCCAAAATGGAGACGGATGCCGGTACCATCTATGCACTGGGTTGCCCCTTTATGAGCCCCTTTATCGGCGGCGGCCTTATCACCACTGCGTATCCCTACATTATTCAAAGCTTGGGCGCATTGAACGCCGGCCTGATTTTCTGTGGTGCTTCCATTGCCGTGATCATTGTGCTGCGTCTCTTTTTCTGGAATAAACATGAGCACGTCAAATTGGCGCAATGCTAAGCTTTAAACTTGGCGCGGTCTCACGCCGCTGCAAAAAAATTGCTACGGCGTGGACTGCGCCCGGTGAAAATGAATTTTCAATTCGGAGGCAAATATAAACATGAAAACGATTGTTGCTGTCGTCGGTGCAGGCAACGGCGGCACCGCTATTGCAGGTTATCTTTCCAGCGTAGGCGCCATCGTTAATCTCTGTGACCTGTTCCCTCAGTATTTAGAGGGGGTTCAAAATGCGGGTGGAATTGATTTCACACGCAACGGGCAAACCTCCCACCAAATTCTGAATATGATCACCGAGAATGTCGCGCATGCAATTCAGGGCGCCCATCTTATTATGGTTGTTACACCTTCCTTCACGCACAAGATGGTTGCCGAAGCTTGCTATGACGCCTTAGCGGACGGTCAGGTGGTGGTATTGAACCCCGGTCGGACGGGCGGCGCACTGGAGTTTCTTAACATTCTGCGCAATAAGGGCTGCAAAGCCGATATCACCGTGGCGGAAACGCAAACCCTGATCTACTCCTGCCGAAAGACCGGCCCTTCCGCCGTGGAGATTTACGGCGTAAAAAAAGAGGTTACACTGGGGGCTTTTCCCGCAAACCGCACACAGGAGGTTTTGAATCTGCTGCATCCTTTTTATCCTCAGTTTACGCCCGCTCAAAACTGTCTGGAAACCAGCCTGTCAAACATTGGGGCTCTTTTTCACCCCACGCCGGTGCTGCTGAACATCGGCCGAATTGAGAGCGACCCCAAGGGCTTTCGTTACTACTGGGACGGAATTTCCCCCTCTGTGGCGGTACTAATTAAGCAGATAGACCATGAGCGTATGGCTGTGGCAGACGCTTATAACATTAAAGTCCTCAGTGCAGAAGAATGGTTATCCCATTCTTATGAAACCCGCGGCGACGACTTATATCAGCTGATTCAAAACAATCAGGCTTACGGCGACATTATGGCACCGAATACCATTCAGGCGCGATATGTTACTGAGGATGTACCAATGAGCCTGGTTCCTATCTCTGAATTGGGCCGTGTTGCCGCCGTTCCCACGCCGAACATTGATGCGGTAATTGAATTGACAAGTACGATTTATAATCGTGACTTTCGCGCTCAAGGCCGCTGTGTTAAAAACATGGGGTTGGAAGGCATGAAAAAAGAACAGATCGCGCATTATTTTGAAACCGGAGAACGGTAACAGCGTTATTAATATGATGAAAGGGAATACACATTATGAGTAAGGCAGATATCCTGTTTTTAAGCAACAAAGACATGGCGGAGTTGGGGGCCGGCGACATGCAGGCCGTTCTACACGATGTGGAACGCGCATACATACTTACCGAAAATGGAGAGGCTTTGGTCCCAGGGAAATGCGTAATGCGTTGGGGAGATACTCCTGAAGATGAAAACATCTATGGCCGTATCAATGCGATGCCTGGTTATCTGGGCGGGGAATACGGTATGGCGGGAATAAAGTGGATTGGCAGCGGTCCCATGAACTACAAAAAAGGACTGCCGCGCGCCAGTGTGACAATCATACTTAACGACCCTGACACGAAGCTGCCTGTCTGTGTGGCAGATGGTACCGAAGTAAGCGCCAAACGAACCGGTGCCTCAGGCGGCGTTGCCATTAAATTACTCTCCCGTGAGGATTCCGCAGTTATGACGATTTGCGGTGCTGGCGCCCAGGGACGCACACAGCTGGAAGCGGCGCTCCTTGTGCGGCCTGCTATTAAAACCGTCTATGTCTATGATATACTGCTTGAGAATTCCGAGCGATTTGCAGAGGAAGCAAAAGCGCGATATGCTAATCTGGCGGTAATCCCTGTGGCAAGTCCCGAACAAGCGGCTCGGGAAAGCGATATTATTGTCTGTGTTACGCTGGCAAACGAGCCGATTATTTCTGCCGAATGGCTGAAAAAAGGCGCTCTGCTGATGAACATGGCCGACTATGAGGTCACCTATGACTGTGTGAGCAAGGCAGATAAAATTGTGGTAGATAACTGGGAAACCATCAAGCACCGGATGGTTAGCACTATCGCGATGATGTGGAAAGATGGCCTTATTAAAGATGAAAATATTGATGCTCAACTCGGCCAGATTCTTGCCGGCGCCAAGCACGGCCGCGAGAACAATGACCAGATAATCTATTTTAATGCTGTCGGAACCGGAATATTGGACCTTGCCGTTGCGACACGTTGCTACCGCAAGGCTGTGACGTTGGGGAAGGGAACCACCGTCCCCTATTGGGAATAGCCCCCACTTTAATGTACAAGCACTTTGAAGCTATCCCCTTTTACATTTTAACAAGTATTTTGCAGTGTCGTTTAGCCTGAACGGCTGGCCCTTCTGCAAATATATAAGTGCCAATTGCCATCAGCTTGTGGGCTGATGGCAATTGGCATTCTATAAACTTACTATTTACCACAGCTGCACAATTGCCCAACGCCATGCATAGGGCCTGACCTTTCAATATTCCCGGTGAATAAGAATCATTTGTAATCTTTTCCTAAGAATTAACAGTAATAAATGACTTCGATGGCCCTTACTTACTTTCTGTAGGCAAAAAAGCAAATCGCCGTAGCAACAGCGGCAAAGCTAAAAATTATAAGATGCATAATGTGGGAATAGTGCATTTTTTTATTTGTAGTAACGCGAATTTAAAATGTATTCGTTTGCGGTTATGTTAATTTTCCTGGTGATGATGCTGCGATTTGGTGCATTAAGATGCTTTGATGCATAGGGTTTCAACCCACACCGGACTTCCAATTATAAAGCACGTAAAAGCACCGCATGGATTTTTTGATCAATGTCCATGCGGTGCTTCATATAGCGAATACGTGGCTTCAGATCTGGCTTTCCGCCATTCGGTAACCGATGCTGACTTCGGTAAAGATATAAGAGGGACGTGCAGAATTTTTTTCAATTTTCCTGCGAATATTTGCCATATTCACGCGCAACGTTTGGGTGTCGTATTTCGACGTGCCGCCCCGCAGTTCCTTTACGATGGCTTCGTAAGTGAGTACTCTGCCGGAATTTTGTGCAAGCAGGGATATGATCTTATATTCGGTCTGTGTAAGGTGCACTTCGGCATTATCCACCGTGACAAAACGCTTTCCAAAATCAATGTTTAGGCCACCGTTGCGGTAGAACGTACCGCTTTCGGTACTCTGGGGCTGCCCGGCTTGCATGTGGTGGCGCAATGCGGTGCGCACCCGCGCAAGCAGTTCGCCGGTGCCGAAGGGCTTTGTAAGATAATCGTCTGCCCCCATGTCCAGCGCTTCAATCTTGTCGAGCTCGTGCACGCGTGCGGATACGACTACCACCGGCATTGTGTTCCAGGAACGAACCTGTCGAATGACTTCAAATCCGTCAATATCCGGTAGTCCAATATCGAGGATGACCAGATCCGGCTTCCGGTTCATGATAATTGAGCAGGCTTCAAGCCCACTACCGGTGGTGTATACCGAATAACCGTTTGCGGTCAGTGCGGTTGCAATCATGTCGCGGATGATTCGGTCGTCCTCAACTATTAAAATTTGCTTCTTCTCCTCCATGCAGATTCTCCTTCAGAAAAGTGTAAAACTAAACTGTGCACCGCTATCCGCTTTGTTCCTTGCATGTAGGGCACTGTCATGCGCCTTCAGGATTGCCATGCATACGGACAGACCGATGCCAAGATTTTGCTTCATGTCATGGCTCGTTTCTTTTGTGATCTGATAAACATAATCCTCGAACAGATGTGGCAGCAGTGCTTCGTCAATGCCGCTACCGTTATCATCCACGTAAAACTGAACTTTTTTCCCGGATGGAACGACCGAAATGACAATCTCATCAGCTTTACCATGCTGTACGGAATTTTCCATCAGATTAAAAAGCACTTGTTCGATCAAAACGACGTCTACCGAAACCATCACAAGCTTTTCAGGGGTGATTGCATCTATACGAACATCGGGATAGAGCTTCTGAAATTTCGCGGTTACTTCGCCAATCAATTCTTCCGCTGCCGCAGGGACGCGGGTAAGATTTGCGGCTTCACTGCCAACCCGTGTGATCGAAAGCAGATTCTCCACCATGCGAATGAGCCACTCTGACTCATTGCGTATATTGATGAGCAGTTCTTTTCTTTGCTGCGCGTCAATATGCTGTTCTTCTTCAAGCAACAGATTTGCCGCCGTTATAATGGATGTAAGCGGTGTGCGCAGATCGTGACCGATTCCACGCAGCAGATTAGCACGCA
Source organism: Bacillota bacterium (assembly GCA_023457355.1). Classification (GTDB taxonomy): domain Bacteria; phylum Bacillota; class Clostridia; order Oscillospirales; family Ruminococcaceae; genus Yanshouia. Next base: position 78,231 of record JAEWLW010000035.1, read on the forward strand.
TTTTTTCACGCTCCGCATCCGTGCGGATACGTTCCTGATCTCGGTTTCTTGTGGTGAAGGTGCTTGTCATGATCGAAACGGAAAACAATGTTAAAAACGTTAGCGGGTATCCCGCCAGAAGCATTGCATAGGTATCTGCCGAATAGGTGAAGGCGAAATTCACGCCAAAGACCGCGATCATGCTCGCAAAAAGGCCGTACAGATATCCCTTGGTATAGCCTGAAACAACCATTACCGCCAGCACGAATACGAGCGGCACATGTAGTCCGGCAATGCCGAGCGGGCGCAGCAACAGGCAGAAATCGAGTGCCGCCCCCATGACGACTACCATCAGCACGGTATCCTGCCAGCGGCAGGGAAAGTACAATCGTAATTTTTTTGACATACGTGCAGCCTCCTTTCATAGGAAGCGAAAATCTCTTTCTATTTTAAAACAAAGAGACTTTCTCTGCAAGGGCGTGGACAATATAAAAATGCCCCAATTGCATCAACTGGGGCATTTTTAGTCCATTTTGCTGTTTAAAGCGTATCGATTCTGGTATCGAATTTAGGACAGTGCACACGAACGGTTACCAGATTGTTTACCACCTGGCTGATCTGGATATCGCAAGTTGCGGAAAGCAATCGATATGCATCCGGAAAAGAAAGGGAAAGCTTCTTAATCAGGAAGCACACCGTATCATCTACCGCAACCTTGATCGCCGCTTCAATTGTTTTATCGGAAGCGAGAAAATAGAGACTGTCGCGGGTTTCGATGACAGGGCGCCGCACGGGGCGATCCTTGTAGATGGTCGTCTTGATACAGATGCGACCTGAAGTCTCGATTCCGGTGCCTGAGAGCTCGCCGTCTCCCATACAGGCATGCAGATCCCCGATTGCTAGTCCGGCTCCCTCGACGGAAACGGGCAGATAGACCTTTGATCCAACTTTGAGCATTTTGGTATCCATGTTGGACCCGTGATCTCCGGGGATGGCACAGTGGATATCCAAACCGGGCTTGGGCGCTACACCGCATACACCTATCATTGGTGTCAGAGGAAGGCGAATCTCATCGGAGAAATATGCAAAGCCGTCCCTAATCGGAATGATCTTGGTATCCGGTTCGGTGATCTTGTCGCCCAGAACACCAAGGCCTCTGGAGGTCACCATAACACCTTGCGGAGCAAATTCGATGGCGAGTACCTCTACGCAGAGCGTGTCGCCAGGTATTGCGCCCCTGACGTCGATCGGGCCAACCGAGCAATCCATGATGGATATATCGATGTCGGGACGCTTGATCGAGGAATTTTTAATCTGGCCACTGTAGCAGTCATCGGTTTCCACCCAGAAAGTTTCGCCGCTTTCCACTTCATAAAAGGCCTTATTGTTGGCGTTAAAGCTGAAAATCACCTTGTCCTTTGGTATGACGCGCATGTAAGAAACACCCCTTTCAAACTTCGCTTATTACCACGCAGACGGTAGGATACCGATCAGGTCGAAAATGGCATAAAACGCAGCTGCGCAGAAGAGAACGATGATAACGATCTGTACCCAACGCTGTGCGTACCATCCGCACTTCCAGTCGGGCTCTACATCACCATTCTGACGGGCACTGTTGATCATCAGGGCAGGCAGAATCGACATGATTACGCCGCCGAATGTGCCGGCGAGGTAGATGGCATCCACAAAGCCAATCAGGCCGCTGTAAGCAAGGATAAAGGGGGGAATGCTGACGCAAATGATCGCAATCAGGCGGGTTTTGGTATCATGCTCGTTTGTGAACTTAAACATATCGACGATGTTGGTCAACATCGAACCACCGACCGCCCAGTAGGAACTCATCATTGCGCAAAGTGCGAAGAGGTTTGCGGCATAGAGTGCCCAACTGCCGAGCGCCTGGCCCCATGCAAGGGTTGCAACTTCAGTGACATTCTCAGCGCCGGTCAGCGAGATAACTGCCAAAGGTACTAAAGAGAGCAGAACGCCAGTGATAGTCATTCCGATAATGACTGCCTTGGGCAGCGAAAGCGGTTCATGACGCAGACCGCGTGCCAGTTCGGGTACCGCATACTGTGCGATGTAGCAGAAAATAGCAACATTGAAAATAGGAACTGCATAGGTCCAGTTAGTATAGATTGCACGGCTGATATCCGCCTTGCCAGACAGGAAGGAGAAGCCAATGATCACCGCTAGCAGGACAATCATACCGGAACTGATGAACTTCTCGGCGACGCCGGTCGCCTTCAGACCGAACCACACGACTAGAACAGCTGGGATGGTGAACAGCAGACTGCCAATTGGGCGGGAGACCCCGAGCAACTGCGATAGGATGTTGCCGCTGCCATTGGTGTAAGCGATCATACAGCCGATGGAGTTTGCACAGACCGAGATAAATACGAGTACCGCGCCAAGCTTACCGACGTATCTTTCAGCCAAGCCGGGCAACTGCAACGGCCTTTTGGTGCGTAACGTGGTCTCGGCAACATAGAGCATAGAGATCGTGGTACAGATTCCGGCGATGATCAGCCAGAGCAACAGAATTGGCCATCCGGCTTTGCGCGTGGAATAAGCGAGTCCCAGAATACCGGAACCAATATTTGCACCGACGATGATCAATGCGGCTTCCCAGAAAGTCAGCTTCTTGATTGAAAGCGCGCCTTCTTCAGACATGCTGGGCGACACAACTTGTTTGGTACTCATAAATATACTCCTTTACTTAATAATATAGTGTTGAATTGGATCTCTGCTAAAACTATATTACCAACTGTTGGATTTTACAAGATGCATTTTTTATAAAATATTAATTTTATATTTATATATATAAACAAAATATTTACATGCATAGTCAATATTTATATATATTAAACATATTTTATGTTTAATATATTCAATTAAAGAGAATAGTCCTGGAGGAAAGCTGGATGTTAAGGCGTAGGACAAACCACTGCTCCATGAACTTGTGAGCCAAGGTGTTTTCAATTGCATGTTTTTTCAGGAAAGGCCCCAAGGGACCGGCTACAACGGCGGAATTTCCATTCGTAAATCATACATTCATCCATATCGTCCGGCAAAAACGCTGCCAGCTGCACGGCGCTACGCAACATCGCCGGAAAACAAGCGCAAATGGGACATCTGCCGCTATACAGACAGCGCAGGCATTGTACCTAAGGTGCCGGCATTTGTAATCATCCTTCAGCGAATCGTGGTTCTGCTGGAACATAAAGTTGAGCAGGTCTTTGACCGAGACGGCAGGGCAAAGGTGCAGGTCTCACATCAGGATGGCGAGAGAACGCTTGAAGCTGAGCGGCTGTTGGCCGCTGTGGGAAGACGCCCACATTTTTTTGACGGTCTGACCCTGAGGCAGGCGGTATTAAAATCGAGCGAGGCGGATATTAGTAAATGAACACCTCAAGACCAATATCTCCGGTGTCTATGCGATTGGGGATTGCTTGGGCCAAACAATGCTTGTACGGACCACCGCTTCCGCTCAAAGCGAGGTTGCTGCTGAAAACGCGATGGGCCAAAATAAAATCTACTGCCCAGGCTGCGTCCCGTCTGGGGTTTACAGTTTTCCAGAGGTGGCCAGCCAGGTTTTTGTCTCCTTTCGAATGGTGTGTTGCAACTTCATTCTGTTACAATTGATTTACGGCAAAAGGCACGGCTGGCAGCCGTGCCTTTTCAGCTTGTTATCTAAGCTGTAAAATGGGAGGAGCATTTGGCCTGATGTCTTCATTCTAGGACCTACTCCGTCCGCCTGGTAGTCAGTCAGCCATCCTCTCATTTGCAGCGTTTGATTTATGCAGGTAGAACTCATGCGTTCGTGTTACCAAACAGATTGACGGCAATGAGTAATCCGGGGTATATCTATTGGGGGGATTTGCCTTTGAAAGGTCATTTTGCAAATAGTGTTAGCTTTGATATCAATCAGAATGCGCAGGGAACATATACTTCATATATAAAATTTGTTTCTTATTATCCTAACTAACCATTGATGGGTTAAACAACCCATTATCTATGTTAAGCGTAGCTCGTATTGAGCCGATATTGATAGGTCTTATCAATAACGCGAAGCTCATGAAGTGGTAGGTCAGATAGTAGGCAGCACAAACATCGGTCGTGTTTACCCCGTATATAAAGGGAAAAACAGCATCGCCAAGTTGTTGCCCCAACCCAATTTAGCGTCGTCTTTTAGTTCACTTTTGATCTATTAGTTTTCCTTGGTATAGATACTTTTTCTGGATTTGGATTCCAAACTGCTTTTCACAGGCTTGATACATCGGTATTTCTTTGGAAGAAACGAGTGAAACGCATAGGCCATCTTTCCCGCATCTGCCGGTCCGCCCCGCTTTGTGTAGGTAATCGTTAGGATCTTCGCTGGCGGTCATGCAAAAGACGATGCCTATATCTTGAAAATCCAGTCCTCTGGCTGCTAGATCAGTGGCAAGGAGCAATTTTAGTTCGCCGTTTTTAAATGCATCCATAAACCGCTTGCGATCCTGCCGCGTGCTTTCTCCGTGGATGTAATCCGCACAAACGTTGTGGTATTTCAGTTTGGCTGCCACTTTTTCGAGCATATCTCGATTGTTGATAATCGCGATTGCTTTTGTGGGCTCAAGTGTTGCCATCAGCTTTCTAAGATAATCCGGCTTTTCTCGTTCCTCGCAGGCCACGCAAATATGCGTAATACTGCTCGGAATGCTTGCCTTTTCAGCTTCAATAATGATATTAGGACGTTTCCCCAATGCCTCAACCGTTGCTTTTGTATGCTTAGAGATACTGGCAGAAACCACGACCAGCTGGGTGTCCCGCAGGGCTTTTTTAATAACTGCGCTAACCAGCTGCATATTGTTGCGATTAAACAAAAGATCGCCTTCGTCGACAATAATTGTTTTGACCAAGTGCGCAGGAATATGTTTTTTCTGCATCAAATCCAACATTCTGCCCGGCGTTCCAACAACAATTTGCGGCTTGGTTTTTAGCGCCTTTATTTGCAGATCAATATTTGCATTTCCAAATACTAAAGCACTTCTGACTGGGATACCGCTGTTAGAAGCGAGCAGCTCAATTTGCCGGTGTACCTGTAGTCCAAGCTCGTGGGTTGAAACGAGTATCACCGCCTGACAACTGGTTTGGATAATCTCCTGTCGTTGAAAAATCGGGAGTAGGTAGCCCAGGGTTTTCCCGCTCCCCGTCTGAGCACAAGCAATTATATTTTCTTCAGCGACAATGCCAGCGAACATTTTGTCTTGTATTCCAATGGGCTGGGTAATGCCTTGTTTATTTAGTCCTGCAATGAGTTCCGGCCTTAGACCGATTGTTTCAAAATTCATATTGATCCCCTGCTTTTCTTATCTCTTGGTCGGCTTAAAAATCTGTTCTTAACAGCTCAATCAAGCTTAAAATACATCGTTTAAAATAATTTCTAGTTCTATAGACAAAACTTTGGCAATATCAAAATCATTATCTTTATCTTTTAAAGCCAATGGTATATTGGTTTCAACAAGTTTTTTCTTTTGTTCCAATTCTAAGGAGCCTCTGATTAATTCAGGGGCGGGTTAACGGCGAGAGAATTTTGTGGCTGACAAGGCAAAAAGCGGAAATAAAGCTGGCGCTTATGGCTGTTTTTTAACACAGTCAGACGCGAAATTAGCCGCT
>JAEWLW010000036.1 GCA_023457355.1 Bacillota bacterium
AGCGGCTAATTTCGCGTCTGACTGTGTTAAAAAACAGCCATAAGCGCCAGCTTTATTTCCGCTTTTTGCCTTGTCAGCCACAAAATTCTCTCGCCGTTAACCCGCCCCTGAATTAATCAGAGGCTCCCTAGATATCAATATAATCAAAGGAAAGCTATGGCGTCCAACCGGCCGTCGCACACCAGCTGTCCAAAATCTCATTCCCGGTTACGGCGGCAATGCTGTCATATGCGGCTGGCTGGCACAGGGCGCGGCATTGTTCACGAAGTTCCGGAATGGAGTCAAAATCAATCAGCCGAATCCCCTCTTTGTTCATCTGAGCTAAGGCTTTTGCATTGGCAATGTCTACGTGTTCCGGCATCAGCCGGCGGCATTCCTCGGCGGCGCTCCATAGAATGTTCTGCGAAGTTTCGGACAGGCTGTCCCAGGTGATTTTGCTGATGTGCATCGCGCCGACGTATAACAGATGATTGCTGTTGGTCACATATTTTTGCACTTCAAAAAATTTACGATGATAGATTTGGTCATAAGGGTTTTCCTCGCCCTGGACGCCACCCTTCTGTAAGGCGAGATAGACATCCGCGATGTCCATGCTGACGGTGTGAATACCCAGAGCTTCCCAGAACGCCACATGGTGCTCATTATTCAGACAGCGTATGGTAAGGGGCTTTAGATCGTCGAAGGATTCAATGGGCGTGCTGATGCTTAAATCACGAAATCCCTGATCAGTCAGGGGAAGCAGGATCAGTCCGTTTTTTTCATAGGCCTCGGCAAGATATTGAAAAAAGACCTCGCCGGAAAGGGCAGCCCGGGCGGAAGTCAGGTCTTTAAAAAGGAATGGCATATCAAAGATTGCGGCCTCCGGGATCACGGTAACAAGAGCCGCCGGTGTGGTGATTTGAATATCCACTGTCCCATATTGACAGTCTGCAGCCATCTCCAGATCGCTGCCAAGCATGCTCTCGCTGTAAATATCGATTGTGATTTTTCCGTTGCTTAAATCTTCTACGTGCTGTTTATATTGGGAAGCCCAGTAGCCGTTGAGGGAACTGTCCGGACCGGAGAAACCGAGGACCAGGTTGATCTGGTTGACTTTGTCATAGCCGTAGGGGAAGGAAGAAATATCCTGAGTCCCGGCTTGCGTTTCCGCGCCATGGTTCAAAGGGACGCTTGCGGAGCAGGCGCAGAGCAAAAGTAGGATCAGTGCACACATAGCCGTCTGCAGATGTCTCATAGAGTATCCTCCTCGCCATTCATATTTTGCCGGAATTGTGTTGGCGTCATGTTGGTGTGTTTCTTGAAGACACGGAAAAATGTTGCAATACTGCAAAAACCAGCCAAATATCCAATTTCCTGAGCTGGCATGTCGGTCGAAATTAAAAGCTTTTTTACATTTTCAACACGGCAGTCGTTTAAATAGGTATTGAAGTTCTGCTGTTCAATGGTTTTAAAAATTCTGCTTAGGTATGCAGAACTAATCCCAACAAAGTCTGCGGCGCTTTCCAGACTTAAATTGGGGTCCGTATAACGGGTATGGACATATTCCTTTACCCGGTGAATATACAGGTGCTGGCCCGAGTAGAAATAATGGTTCAGGCGCTCCAGCATATTGGTGCAAGCCTCCAGCGCAACGGTGCACAAATCGGAATCCGGAACATTCATCAGTGCGGTGTCCAGTCCACTATAATCTGAATCTAGGTTTTTTAGCCGTTCTAAAAGCAGGTCGATCAGTAGCTGGTACAGATGACGCACCATGACGCGATCCGGAATGGTTTCCCCGATGTTTTTCAGTAGTTTTTGTACATCGGCAGACAATTTAGCAATGTCCTCGCGTTGCATATTGGTCAGCAGATTGCGGATTTCCCCGATATAGACGGTATACAGGCCTTCATCAGGGAATCCCATAACGGGCAGATTTCGATGATATTGGTTAAACTCCAGATTGTTTTTGGCATCGTCCATGGAATCGGCCAGAAGTGTCGTGCCGGAAACCAGACTACCCACGCCCCAGATCGGCGTTGCACCATCCAGGCTGATGTTTAGCAAAGCCTGCGTCAGCATGCAACAAACCGCTTCGCTTTCAGGACCATCTGCAAAACCGCAGACAACCGTCAGCACACTGAATGAATTCAGCAGGCGGGAACAGATTTTCAGGTCACCAGTCACAGTATTGATTTTGGCTTTTAGGCTTAAAGAAGCCAATTCCCTGGCCAGACTGTCATCTTTACTCTCACCGGCCGGTTCAATTGCCACAAGTAGAACCACATATGCCATATCTAAGTCAAATGGGCTGTGAATGAGCTTGAGCTGTTGTTTGACAGCCTCGCAGGGTATCTCTTCCCGCCTGAGCAGATCCCGGAATAGCCGTTCGTGGATCGCGTCGGATGCCAGAGGCAAATAGTGCTCCAATTCTTCTTTTTGAGAGAGCAGATGGGAATAGGTCAGCTCGAGATACTCCCATTCGCTTCGGACGGCTGGGGAGGGTTCGGTTGCAGTTGCGGCTCGAAGTTTTTGAACAAGAGAAGAAATCGGCCGGCTGATGCGTTTAGCAGACCAAAGTCCCGCCGCCAGGCAGAGGGTGAAAATGCTGATGCAGGCGATAATCAGCAGTTGATCAGAATATAAATACCGAACTAAAAGGGTCGCAGTGGGCTTGGTAACATAGATGCAAGTCCAGCCTGTCAAGTCATTGACGCTGTATATCACATGGGAAGTCAGGCCGTTGGGCCGGTCAAAGAGGAAATGTCCGGCGGGAGTTTCCTGCTTTGTCACAAGCTCAAGCAGCGAGTCCGGATTCTGGACTGCGGTATTGGAATCCGTAAACATGCGGAAACTATTGGCGTTGTAAAAGATGAGGGATTCGTCGCCTGTGTAATTGATCATTTGATAAAACCGGGCGGAATTCAAGTGAAACAGGATGTAACAGGAGCACTTCTCATATTTTACGTTGGAAAATCCCTGGATCAAGTAGATATCGTTGTTTTCCGTGTAAAAATAAGTGGATGTCCCATGCGCATCATAGGGGACCAATTTGTCCTTTCTCGTCTGAAATCGGGCCAGAACTGCGGCGTAAGAATAATCCTGATAATTGGACAGTTTGTAGTCGGAAGATAATCCCAAATCACTGCGGGCAGAATACAGGAACGCAGAGTCAATTAAAGTGGAGGAGTTTGCCGCGTTGGTTAATGCTTTGGTGATCGACTTTATGTTTTCAAACTCCCGCAGGGAAGGGGAAATAGCCAGCCGGATAACATCAGGCCCCATGAAGGTGTTATTTAGCATCAGGCTGAGATTATCCAGCGTTTGATTGATGGTGCCGTTGGTCTGTTCTAAAATTTCCGTATTGGATTGAACCATCTGGCGCTCCATATCCCGGTTACTGTAATAAAGAGTCGCGACATAGACAATCACAAAAAATATCCCGGCAAATCCTAGCAGGGTAACGGCTATTTGCCCGAATAGCGAGGTCGGTTTGAATTTCGATGTTCCCAACGGTAAGGTTTTCTTTCCCATCGCGCTCCTCCTCCTTGGCAGTTTATCACTCAAGTGACCAAGTCTCTTGCCCGAAACTAATCATGAGAGCACCATCCAATTATATTATAACATGGCCCGGCTTACGGTGTGTTGTGTAATTTATTCTCATTTTTTGCCTTTCAGGTTATAAAATTCTCCGAAAGGATAAAAAATGAGAGGCCGAGAGAGCGGTATAAGCCATAATTACGCGGGAAAAGCGCTCATTTTTTGTTCTGTTGTGCTCTTCAGCCAATATACAATTGATAATTGACTTTTTAAATTGTGCAGATTTACAATAAAAAGCACAGAGCACCGGGAGCAATACAGTTTAGAGCTCCCAAATAAAAAAAGGAGAGAAAAAATATGAACGTGATCAAGCCAACAAAAAGGGCACTTTGCACTATCTTTGCTTGTGCATTGACCATCTCCATGGTCGGATGCGGAAACTCCGGAGGTAACAGTGGATCGTCCGCGCCGGCTTCACAACCGGCTGCGCCCGGTGCAAGCAACACATCTTCCGGGGTAGCCCTCAGCCCCGAATACGCAGCCACCTTTACTAAATCCATCGAAATCATCTGCCCTTGGGCTGCAGGCGGCGGTTCGGACGGCAACGCCCGACAGATCGGCGCTGTAGTGGGTGAATTGACCAGCCAGACTGTAACCGTTTCCAACCAGACCGGCGGCAGCGGCGCCGTAGGTTTTTCCGCCATTATGAATGCCGACCCCGACGGTAATACCATCGGAATCATCACCGCAGAGCTCAACACCCTGCCGCCCCAGGGGCTGGTCACTTTTACCTATGAAGATATGTATCCGCTGATTCGGCTGTGCACCCTGCCTTCTGTGGTAGCGGTACGCAGCGACTCGCCCTTCAATACGCTGGAGGAGCTGATCCAGTACGCAAAAGAAAACCCCGGGAAGCTCAAATGCGGTACGGTGGGTACCGGTTCCATCTGGCATATCTGCGCCGCAAAGCTGATGGCGGCCGCCGGCATTCAGATAACCACTGTCCCTTATGACGGCGCATCCTCTGCCGCTACCGCGATGCTGGCCGGAGAAATCGACCTCACCACCACCGAGCTGTCCGTTTCCCACGCCTATGTACAGTCCGGCGATATGAAAATTCTAGGCATCATGACGGATGAGCGCCTGGCAGACTATCCCGATTACGCCACTTGCAAAGAGCAGGGGTACGACTGTGTGGGCGGTTCTTTCCAGGGAATGTGCTGCCCCAAAGGCATGGATGACGCTACCAAGGTCAGCTGGGAGGCCCTTTTGACAGACGCTTATAATTCCGATGCTTATCAGAATTACTGCAAGGCGGCCGGTATGATACCTGCATACCTTGATCACGCCGACTGGGAGGCATTCTTGGCTGATGATTTGGCTACTGTGGATACCCTGATGCATGACCTGAATCTGGCTAAATAAAGCCGTAAAGAAGGGGTTGCTGCAGGAAACATGTGCAACAACCCCTTTCCTATTGTACGAAACCAAACGGAGGAAAATTAGTATTATGAAGAAAGCGAATATTATGGTGGGCTTTTTGGGAATCTTGCTGGGCGGATATGTTATCTATGCTTCGGCCGGATTTCCGGAGAACCTGAGCGCTGTGGATCCCGGCAGCGCCTATTTTCCCACGTTAATGGGGTACTTTTTGGTTGTACTTTGTCTGATATTGATCGCCCTTTCTCTGATGGGAAAGGGGGCGGATATCTACGAAGTCCTTCAAATCACGCCGGGCATCAAGCGTGCGGGCCTGGGGATTATGCTATTTGCTGCCTATTGTGTGCTCTTTAAGCCGCTGGGGTTCATTCTGGACACAATTTTATTTTGCTATATCTGTATGCTGCTTCTGCAAAATCGAAAATATATACAAATGCTGATTGTCAGCGTGACGACATCGGTTTCGATTTATTTTGTCTTCGCCAGTTTGCTGGGAGCAAAGCTTCCCGCGGGCCTGCTAAAGGTATTTCTGTAATAGAGAGGATTGGACATATATGACTAATGTTACCTTGTTTTTTAGCTCTATGGCAGGCCTGCTGACAGATCCGAAGTGCCTGCTCCTGATATTTGTTGCAGTTGCCTGCGGCATTGTGGTAGGTGCGCTGCCGGGGCTGACCGCCACCATGGGAGTGGCGCTGATGGTGCCCTTCACTTACAGTGTGGATATGCGCTATGGTCTGCCAATGCTGATGGGCATCTACTGCTCCGCAGTGTATGGCGGTTCAATTTCCGCGATCCTGCTCAATACGCCGGGAACCCCTGCCGCGGCCGCTACCGTCATCGACGGTTATGCTATGGCTAAAAAAGGCGAGGCGGGGCGTGCTCTAAGCATGTCTATTTTTGCCTCCACCGTCGGCGGCCTGATTGGTGTTGCCGTCATGATTCTGGCTGCGCCGGCTATGTCGAGAATAGCCCTGCATTTTACCTCGGCTGAGTTTGCGGTCATTGCGCTGTTCGGCTTGTCTGTTATTGTCAGTATTTCAGGAGACAGTTTGCTCAAGGGATTTATTTCGGCTGGCCTGGGCTTGCTGCTGTGCTGTATCGGTCTGGACCCGATGGATGGATATCCCCGCTTTACCTTTGGCTCCATGAATCTGTACAGCGGATTTGAACTGGTCCCTGTTCTGATAGGCCTGTTCGCGGTTTCGGAATGCCTGGTAAGCATTGAAAATATCGAACATACTAAAACAGTTAAGAGCAAAATGGAACGTCTGCTGTCTCCGCTTTCCGATATAAAGCGCTGTATATGGCATATTATCAAATCTGGTTTCCTGGGCACCTTTATCGGCTGCATTCCCGGTGCGGGATCGGATATCGCATGCTTCGTGGCCTATGGAGAAGCAAAGCGATCTTCAAAACACTCAAATGAATTTGGTACGGGCTGCATCGAAGGCGTGGCGGCACCCGAGTCCGCCAACAATGCAGTAGGCGGCGGGGCCATGATCCCCATGCTGTCCCTGGGTGTGCCGGGCGACCCTGTCACCGCCGTATTGATCGGCGCCCTGATGATTCAAGGATTGACCCCGGGCCCCCTTCTTTACCGGGACCATCAGGACGTAGTCTACCTGATTTTTGCGGCCATGGTTATTGCGAATATTTTTATGTTTATTATTGCTACTGGCGGATTGCCGCTGTTTACCAAAGTCATTTCTATTGATAAGAATATTCTGGTTCCTATCATTTTCATCCTGTGTATGGTGGGCTCCTTTTCGCTTCGCAATAATACGTTCGATGTGTGGACTACGCTGGCGTTCGGCGTGATCGGTTTTGTATTCCAGAAGGTCAAGCTGCCGATCGCCCCCATTTTGCTGGCGCTGATCCTTGGCCCCATGGCGGAAGAAAACCTTCGCCGTATGCTGGTTGCCCACGACGGCAGCTACATGCCGCTGACCAGTCCGATTTGCCTGATTCTGTTCGCGCTATCCATTTTTATGGTTGTTTCCTCCCTGCGCAAGCAGAAGAAGGTGAAGCGCTCTGATTTATAACCTCCAAAACTTATGAGGTTTGGGCTAAGGCTATATATGACTTTAGCGACGGCGCTTTCCGATTGGGATTCACCGTTGGCAATCTGAGCACAGGACGCCAACAAAATGCCGCGCGTGAAATCGGTTCTATATCAGTTTGTTTTCTGCTGTTCCGGACAGTTATCCTGAATAGTTTAAGGAGACCGCAAAATGGACTCCACCCCCGTCCACCACTGTGAAAGGAAGTTTCCCATCGGAGAAGTAATGGTTCTGGTCGTTATTTTCCTTTGCAGGGCCGGCCTGTGGGCAGGGGCACAGGGCGTACAAGTGGCGCGTGAAACATAAGCGGGTTTCAGTATGAGCCTGCGCGGAAAGCGTTTCAAATGTGATATGCTCGATGAAATAATTCGCTGACGGCTCTTGCGTAGCGTAAGATTGTATGTAAATCCGGTCTTCATCATCAAAAACCGAGGCCCGCGTTGCAAAAATCAGTGTGTAAAGGTTGGAGCTTTGCCCTCGGTTCTTCTCACGGAAACGAGCCGTCTTTTCGATATAGCCTGCTTCTATAAGCTCCTTTAAGGCGCGTTTTACCGTAGATACGGAAATATGCAACTGTTCTACCATCGTTGGAATGGACGGAAAACAGGTCGGATCTTAATTAGAACGGTGAATCAGATAAATCAGTACAGAAAGCGCACGGCTTTTCAGATTGCTGGCATACGCCTGTTTTTTAGAGTTGAACTTGCTTTGTCGCCATAGAATCCTCCTTACGCCGGGGCATTACACCCCGGCGATATATTTTGTCACCATTGCCTTGTAGGGCTTTGCATTACTCATACCGTCTGTAAGTTCGGGCTGATAATCTAAAAACAACACCTTATGGAAATCGCTTTGAAAAATATCCGCATAATCCTTTTGTATCCTTTCGTGGGTGAACGGGCACAGAATATAAGCGTCGGTCGTTTCCAACCGCTTTAGTAAACGCATAGAATGCCCGATTTCATAGGGTTTCGTGCCGCAAACCAAAAGCAGCATATGGCTGTTCTCCAGCGCCGCCTTTGGGTCTGCCATATATCCGAAGTCATGGATTACAAAATTCACCGGCTGGGACAGAGGGGCCATTCCGTAGTATACGCCGTCCAGCCGCCAGCCGTCCTTCTCCTGCTCCATTTCATAGTCGGCCGCCATCATGCTCAAAATACCGCTTTGGTTCTCCTCCATATAGCAGACGGAGGCGCCGACAGCAGAAAGCCATGCGGAAAGCCCAATCGCCGTTGTGGTAGCGCCCATTCTCGGCTGTGAGGAAAGAACGGTGATATGG
>JAEWLW010000037.1 GCA_023457355.1 Bacillota bacterium
CAAAGAGGAGCGAAAGATGGTAACAAAGTGATCAAAATACCGCTTGGCCCGGGTCCGCTTCGCCTTTTGGGCACTGATTCGGGTTTGGTCCTTTATCTGCATCATTTGTTCAGAGGTTCCCTAGCAAAATGGAAGTGGAGACCTTCTGTACCTGCCTTCATATTCTTAATATTTCGGCCAAAATACACGAAGAACCCGGTTTATGCCGCTGCATAAACTGGGTTCTTCGAGAGGCTGGGGCATGCCGTTTTAAAACGGCATGCCCATTTTGCATGGAAACAGAATTTAGATAAAATTTAAGGTTCCAAAACCGGTATGTCAGGAATTCAGGCCAACGCCTTACCCAGCGCCTGGCACTGCGCGATACCATCGCCATCCGGCGCTTCGTTTACAATGAGTCCGTCGTCTACCAGGCTGATGCCGGCGTCGCTGCAACGTGTCTGCCAATCTCGCATCCACTGGCCGTCGCCCCAACCGTAAGAGCCAAACAGCGCAACCGGCTTGCCGGAAAGCCTTCTCTCAACCGCATCAAACATCGGCTCAAACTCGGTCTCCTCCAACTGCTCGGCACCCATGGACGGGCAGCCGAACGCAAGTGCGTCAAAGCCTGAAACCATGTCGGCCGAAAAACCGGCGGGTGTGAACAGAGTGACTTCGGCACCCGCCTCCTTTGCACCGTTGGCGATTTCGTTCGCCATGGCTTCGGTGTTGCCGGTGCCGCTCCAATATACAATGGCAATCTTTTTCATGATTATGTTCCTTTCCCTGCTGTAATAAAATATTTGCATGGCTTGTCAACAATTATAGCTAAATTACGCAGCCACGGTTAACTGGAGTATGCTGCGCCCGTTTTCAAACAGTGTTTTATAGACGCCGTAGCATTTGCGGTACTGCGCAAAAAGCTTTTCAGCGCGCTGCGGCTCGGAATAAACCTTCCAAAAGCCGCAAAAGCGGAAATCCCTGCCTTTGTTCGTGATAAAACCCTGTACGTCATGCAGTGGATATCCCAAAAATACACCGATTTCATGCGGGAAGCCGGTTGTGCCACGAATGTGGCTGCGCATTCTCTGGATATAATCATCGAGGGTATGGCAGCCTGTAAAACCGCAGCCTTCCAAAAAACGGGCAACATCGTTGCGGCTAAGCAGTTTGGACAGCATGGCGGGCCTGAAAACGTAGACCAACGCACCGGTGGCGGTTTTTTTGATCAGGCGGATCTCAATTCCCTTGTTTAAAAAACGATCGTTCCAGTCGCGGATGATGGCACTCAGCACATCATCCGGCCCCAACACACAGTGGAACAGATTGCCAACCTTGATGCCGGCTAATGTCGGCGCGCACTGCTCGATTAAATGGCGTTCAAACTTAGTTGCCACAGCAACCCTCGCATCCTTTCGGACAATGATTTTTTAGAATGGCTCTGAGCGCACACAGGCTGCTGCTGTGGCAGCGCTCAATACGGGCGTTATGCCGTTTTGCTTCACCCAAGGCGGTGATGGCCATCTTGTGCGAGACCGTATTGGTAAAAAGAATATACAAATCGGCGGCGCCAAGCTGTTTTCTCATTTCTCCGCCGGTTTTTGTAAAAACTTTAGCCCGCTTATATCCGTGCTCGAGGCAAGTTTCCTGATATAATCTTTCCATGCGTTCATTGCCGCCGATAATAATGACGCTCATCAACATCCCCCTCCGGTAAGTGTCGGTTGAAGGTTAGAGTATACTAACTAAAGGATACAACCGACTGGTTATTCACGACTAACTGGGGCTATCATAGCATACAGGGAAATTCTTGTCAAGCGTAAAGTTGATAAAATTAGTGTACATTATGGCGATGGCGCACTTTTGGAAAGCGTTTGGGGCGTGGCACAGGTGCAGCATCCTGCGCCGCCACTTAAAAGGACAAAATTCCGCCGGGAGCCACCCCGGCGGCGGGGGAAATCAGTCGTTTGCTAAAATTCGCAGTAGGTGGCGGGTATCCTGCCATGCGTTTAAGCGATAGCGCGCGCCGCTGTGGTCATTTCCCACCTTAACGGTGTAGGCATGGTGGGGCATGGCGGAAAACAGGCTTTCATCGGTCACGTCGTCCCCGATGGCAAGGACAAAATCCGGTTGTTTGCCTTGCAGCAGCAGCGAAGCCCCAAAGCCTTTTGCCACGCGGCTGTCCTTCACTTCCAGCACTTTATTGCCTTCCTGAATTTCCAGCGTCATGGTTTGGGTCATGCTCAGCAGCGCTTCGCGGATTTCAATCAGGCGCAGCGCCAGCAGATCGGGGTCGCTTTGGCGGTAGTGCCATGCCAGCGAATATTCTTTCTCTTCAATGAACGAGCCGGGTACCCGGTCGGCATAAAGCTCCAAAAGCTTACGCACGTAGCTTTTCCATTCATTGTCCAGCGGAACGGTCATTCCCCAGGTTTGATTTACCCGGCGCAACCACAAACCGTGTGCCGCCACCAGATGGATATTCAAACCGCTGAACCATTTTTCGAGGAAATCTTTGTCGCGCCCTGAAATGATGACGACCATGTTTTTCGGGTCTTTTGAAAGGTCGCCCAGCAAACGGTAAAGCTCTTCGTCCGGCGTCGCCTGCTCCGGCAGCGAGCGAAAGCCCACAAGCGTGCCGTCATAATCGAGAAAAAGGACACGCTGGCCGGCGGACCGGTAAGCGGCGGACAATGCGCTGCAATCAAGTGGCGCGGTTTGGGCGAGCGCTTTTTCGGTGTAGCTTTCCTGATTCAGCACCTGCAAAAAATCCTGTGCCCACATCGAAACATTATACCGGCGCAGACGCTTGTGCATAATGCGGTTGCGCGTCAGCTTTTCTTCCAGGGAGAGTTCCAGCGCGGTTTTAAGCCCGGCTGCGATGGCGGCATAACCGTTGGGGTTGACAATCACCGCCTCGCCCAGCTCGCTGGCGGCGCCCGCCGTCTCGCTGATGACCAGCATACCGCCGCAGTCGGTTCTGGCAGCAATGTACTCCTTGGCTACAAGGTTCATGCCGTCGCGCAGCGGGGTTACCAGCATCACGTCGGCGGTTTTATAGTAGGCGAGCAGGTTCTCCTGCGAGAAGGCTTTAAAATAAAACCAGATCGGCATCCAATCCACTGTGGCGAATTTGCCGTTGACTTCGCTGACCAGTTCGGTAATTTCCTTGCGCAGGCTGTCGTAGGAATCAACCTCGGTGCGGGAGGGCGCGACAATTAGGTTCATGCGCACCTTGCCACGGTATTCGGGGTAGAGCGATAAAAACAGCCCGAACGCGCGAATACGCTCCGGAATGCCCTTGGTGTAGTCCAGCCGGTCGATGGAAAGAATGGTTTTAACGCCGATGGCACTGGCCTGCAAACGGCGCATTTTGTCCAAAAATATGCTGTCTGTGCGCTCCCTGGCAAACCACTCATAGTCTATGCCCATGGGGAAAACGTCAATTTGAACGCTGCGCCCCTCATAGAGCACGTGGTTCATGCTCGGCTCCAACCCCAGCAGCCTGCGTGTGCAGCTTAAAAAATGGCGGGCATAGTCATAGGTGTGGAACCCGATGAGATCGGCGCCCAGTAAGCCTTTTATCAGCGGCTCGCGCCAGATCATCAGGCGGAAAATTTCGCTGCTGGGGAAAGGAATGTGATGAAAATAACCGATTCGCACCTTGGGGTATTTTTTTCTGAGCAGCTGCGGCAGCAGCATGAGCTGATAGTCGTGTATCCAGACGGTGTCGCCATCCTCAATATAGTCTGAGAGCACCTCCAGAAATTTTTCGTTCACCTTTTGGTATGCAATCCAGTTCTTTTCCGAATAATCGGTGCGGCTTTGAAAATAGTGGAACAGCGGCCAGATGGTTTTGTTGCAAAAGCCGTGGTAAAAGCGGTTTAGCTCCTTTCGGGATAAAAAGACCGGCGCACACTGATGCTGTTCTTTCAAGGTGCGGCTGATTTCCCGGCTTTCGGTTTCATCCAAAGTGTCGGAGGGCATGCCAAACCATCCGACCCACAGGCCGCCGTTTTGCCGGTAAACGCTTTTTAATCCCGTGGCCAGGCCGCCGATGCTCTCATTATAAACCAGCGTTTTGTTTTGCCGGCTTACCGCTACAGGCAACCGGTTGGACACAATAATGGTTTTATGCATATATCTTCCTCCCTTTGTTTGTTATACCGTCTGTTATATGATATCACTATACCATAATTTTGAAGATTGCGCAAATTGATCCGTCATTATATGCTGCTCAATTGAAGCTTGCGCACCTTTTTTTACCGGAGCCGAGAACTTCTCAGGCCGGAATTCATGCAAAAAACTATGCTGATTGTATAATTTGTGATGGCGTTGTATCATAAAGACCATAAAAGCGCAAAACATACAAATGCAAGTTTTATTTAGAATTAACATTTAACGCATTTTTATCAGGCTTGTACTGTGAAATATGACCATTGACATTTTCTGCTTAATGCTTTAAAATGTTGAACTATCATAGAACTTTGCATGAAGGGGGAAACGCGTGATGACGATGGCAATCCGTACGGCAAATCATCGTTCTACAAAAACTTCTGCCAATACAGCGGAAGCTCATTCGTTTTGCTCTCGTTTCATGCCCGCTTCTGTCATTCTTTTTGAGGACGCCATTATTGTGGCGTCCATTTTTGTTGTGCTGCTTACCCTCGCGCTATTTGTACGAGTTCTAATGCTGGCTGTATTGGTACTGCTTGTAGGCGTAACCCTGATAATTAGCCGCGATAATTTAATAGTGCGTCATAAAGTGCCAGAACCGAAAAGTTGAGTTGATGAACGTATGCTCAAACCGGCTCCGTCTTTTATGACGGAGCCGGTTTTTGTATAGATGAAAACTAGAGAGGAAGTATATTGTAATGAAAAAGATTATCACAGCCATGCTGGCGGTTGCTATGATTATGTCACTGGGCGCTTGCTCAGGCGGCAGCAGCAGTTCCGCCTCCACCCCTGCGTCCTCGGCGGCAGAGGGTTCTGCGCCCGACGCCTCCTCCACTGCAGCCATTAAGATCGGCGGCATCGGCCCGGTCAGCGGCCCGGCGGCCGTGTATGGCACTGCTGCCAGAAACGGCGCGCAGATCGCCATCGACGAAATCAACGCCAAGGGCGGCCAGCAGTATGCGCTCAATTACCAGGATGATGAGCACGACGCTGAGAAATCTGTCAATGCCTACAACAAGCTTAAGGATTGGGGCATGCAGATTCTCAACGGTACCGTGACCACCTCGCCTGCGCTGGCCGTCACCTCTGAGACCTATGCCGACCGCGTCTTCACGCTGACCCCGTCGGCTTCTTCCACCAAGGTTATTGAGGGCAAGGACAATGTCTTCCAGATCTGCTTCACCGACCCGAACCAGGGCATCGCGTCTGCGGATTATCTGGCCGACAACAAGCTGGCAACCAAAGTCGCCGTTATCTACAACAACGCCGACGCCTATTCGCAGGGCATCTACGAGAAGTTTGCCGCGCAGGCCAAGGAAAAGAACCTTGAAATTGTCGTGGCCACCACCTTTACCGATGACACCGCGACCGACTTCAGCGTACAGCTTACCGAGGCCAAGAACGCGGGTGCCGATCTCGTTTTCCTGCCTATCTACTACACCCCCGCGGCGCTGATTCTCTCCCAGGCGAGAAGCATGGGTTACGAGCCTAAGTTCTTTGGCTGCGATGGCCTCGACGGCATCCTGACCCTTGAAAACTTTGATAAGACCCTGGCCGAGGGCCTCATGCTGCTGACGCCTTTCTCGGCGGATGCGCAGGATGATGCGACCAAGAACTTTGTCGAGAAGTATCAGGCCGCTTACGGTGAGATTCCCAACCAGTTTGCAGCCGACGGCTATGACTGCATTTACGCCATCGCGCAGGCTTGCGAAAAGGCGGGCATCACTGCCGATACGGCTGCTGCCGAAGCCTGCGACAAGCTGATTGCCGAGTTCACTTCCATGAGCTTTGACGGCATCACCGGCGCCGGCATGACCTGGCAGGCCACCGGCGAAGTTGCCAAGGCGCCGCAGGCGATTGTCATCAAGGATGGCGTCTATACCGGCATGTAATATCTGATTTATTTGATCAGGAGGGCTTCTTTAAGCGCACGCTTAAAAGCCCTCCGATTCCCTGTTTTTCGGGGAACCATTGCATAAAGAAAAATGAGGTGTGCGGGTATGACGTTTCTTTCCTATGTTGTCGGCGGAATGAGCCTGGGAAGCGTTTATGCCATTATTGCGCTGGGTTATACCATGGTTTACGGCATTGCAAAAATGCTCAACTTTGCCCACGGCGACGTAATAATGGTAGGCGCTTACGTGTCTTTTTGCGCGACGACTTATCTCGGCTGGCCTGCGTTTGTCGCAGTTCTACTGGCGATGGTGGTCTGCACTGTTTTGGGCATGACGATCGAAAAGCTGGCCTATAAGCCGCTGCGCATGGCGCCGTCGCTGGCGGTGCTGATCACTGCGATCGGCGTCAGCTATTTTTTACAGAATGCCGCGCTGCTCATCTGGGGCTCAGCGCCCAAGAGCTTTACAAGCGTGGTGCCGATCAAGGCGGTCAAGCTGTTTGACGGCGGGCTGACCATCTCCGGCGAGGCGATCGTGACAGTGCTTTCCTGCATTGTGATCATGGCGCTTTTAAGCTGGCTGACGGGTTACACAAAAATCGGCAAGGCGATGCGTGCCGTCTCAGAGGACAAGGGTGCCGCACAGCTCATGGGAATCAATGTGAACGCCACTATTTCCGCCACCTTTGCCATTGGCAGCGCGCTGGCGGCGATTGCGGGTGTGCTGCTTTGTTCGGCTTATCCGACACTGCTGCCCACCACCGGTTCCATGCCGGGCATCAAGGCGTTTACGGCGGCGGTGTTCGGCGGCATTGGCTCAATTCCGGGCGCGATGATCGGCGGCCTTATTCTGGGGCTGGTCGAAACCTTTGGCAAGGCGTACATTTCAACCCAGCTTTCGGATGCCATCGTCTTTGCCGTGCTCATCGTGGTGCTGCTGGTGAAGCCCACCGGCCTGATGGGCAAAAAAATAAATGAGAAAGTGTAGGCGGATGTTATGAAGAAAATTAAAGCAATGAACAAGACCGCCTTTGATAACTTTCTGAATTACATTCTTGTGGCGGTTGCGTTTATCATCTTTCAATCGCTCATGTCGGGCGGGCACCTTTCCAGCTCGCTTAAAGGGCAGCTTGTGCCAATCTGCGCCTATATTGTCATGGCTGTTTCGCTGAATCTCACGGTTGGAATTTTGGGCGAATTGAGCCTGGGCCATGCCGGTTTTATGAGCGTGGGCGCCTTTACCGGCGTCATCGTGACCATGAGCCTGAAAAACGTGATACCGTTTTCGCCGCTTCGGCTGGGGCTCGCTATGCTGGCGGGCGGCATTATCGCCGGGCTGGCCAGCCTGTTGGTCGGCGTGCCGGTGCTGCGTTTGCGGGGCGACTATCTGGCGATTGTGACGCTGGCATTCGGTGAAATTGTCAAGAATGTCGTCAACTGTCTCTATGTGGGCGTGGACCATAACGGACTGCACCTGAGCATGACCGATTCGGCATCCCTGGGCCTTGCCGACGGCGGAACAGTTATTATGAACGGGCCGATGGGCGCTGTGGGCGTGACGAAGCTTTCGACATTTGCCATGGGCTTTGCACTGGTGATTGTCACGCTGATCGTCGTGCAGAATTTGATCAACAGCCGCGCTGGGCGGGCGGTTATGGCCCTGCGCGACAATCGGATCGCGGCAGAATCGCTCGGCATTAACATCACGAAATATAAGCTGATGGCTTTTACAACCTCGGCGGTGCTGGCCGGAATGGCCGGTGTGCTCTTCGCTATGAACTATTCCACCGTGGTCGCCAAAAAGTTTGACTTTAATACGTCTATTCTTGTGCTGGTATTCGTCGTGCTGGGCGGCATGGGCAATATCCGCGGGTCGATTATCGCGGCGGCGGTGCTCACTGTACTGCCCGAGCTGCTGCGCAGCTTCAGTGATTACCGCATGCTCATCTACGCTATCGTGCTGATTGCGGTTATGCTGCTCACCAACGGCGAAAAGGGCCGCAGCCTGCTTGAAAGGTTTAAAGAAAAAACGACCGCCAAAAAAATTATCCGCAAGGAGGGCGCGCAAAATGGCTAAAATGGTACCGGTTCCCAGCAGCGCGATCATCCCGGAGCGGGACATCGACAAAACCCCCGTACTTGAGGCGATTGGGCTTGGCATTGACTTTGGTGGCCTGACCGCTGTGGATAATTTTAACCTGACGATCGGCCGCACCGAAATCGCGGGCTTAATCGGCCCGAACGGCGCGGGCAAGACCACCGTCTTCAACCTTCTGACAAAGGTGTATCAGCCGACACGCGGTACCATCCTGCTCGATGGGCGGGACACCCACGGCATGAACACCATTCAGGTCAACCGCGCAGGTATCGCCAGAACCTTTCAGAACATCCGCCTGTTTCCGACGCTCACCGTTGAGGATAACGTTAAGATCGGCCTGCACAACCAGATGAACTATTCCATGTGGGACGGCGTTTTGCGCCTGCCGCATTACTGGAAAGAGGAAAAGATCATCCACGAACGCACCATGGAGCTGCTCTCCATCTTTAACATGGAAGGGCTGGCCGATGCCAAGGCGGGCAGCCTGCCTTACGGTGCACAGCGCCGTCTGGAAATTGTGCGTGCGCTGGGCACCAATCCGAGCCTTTTGCTGCTCGACGAGCCTGCCGCTGGTATGAACCCTTCTGAAACGTCGGAGCTGATGGAGAATATCCGCAAGATTCGCGATACCTTTGAGATTGCCATCATGCTCATTGAGCACGACATGAATCTTGTCATGGGCATCTGTGAGGGAATCGCCGTGCTCAATTACGGTAAGATAATTGCCAAGGGCACACCGGCTGAGATTCAGGCGAACCCCAAAGTTATTGAAGCCTATCTCGGCAAGAAAAAGGAGGGCTGAGCATGCTGTTGCAGGTTGAGGATATCAATGTATTTTACGGCAGCATCCACGCGATAAAGGGTGTCTCGTTTGCAGTGAACGAAGGGGAAATCGTCACGCTGATAGGCGCGAACGGCGCGGGTAAATCCACCGTGCTTAACACCGTTTCGGGGTTGCTGCGCAGCAAAACCGGCTCTATCCACTTTAATGGCGAGAATATTTCCAGTGTAGAACCGCACAAAATTGTGCAGCGGGGGCTGGCGCAGGTGCCGGAAGGACGGCGCATCTTTTTGCAGATGAGTGTGCAGGAAAACCTTGAAATGGGCGCCTACACCCAGCCCAACGCCGGGGTGGCTTCGGATATTGAGCAGGTTTATCAACAGTTCCCCCGCCTAAAAGAGCGCAGAAAGCAGATCAGCGGCACCCTCTCTGGCGGCGAGCAGCAGATGCTGGCTATGGGCCGCGCGCTGATGAGCCACCCGAAGCTACTGATGCTCGACGAGCCGTCGATGGGTCTGGCACCGCTTCTGGTTGAGCAGATTTTCGAGATTATCACGCAGCTGCATAAGGGCGGCACAACGGTGCTGCTCGTTGAGCAGAACGCGCAGATGGCGCTTTCAATCGCTGACCGCGCCTATGTGCTCGAGACCGGCAGAATCGGTCTTTCAGGCACCGGCGCCGAACTTATCCAAAGCGACAGTGTGCGTAAAGCGTATCTCGGCGGTGATTAAAATACAGCGCCCGAGGCAATTTTCTGCCCGGTGCTTGGGGCCTGAATCTGTTTTTCTCCGGCACATTGGAGCCGGTAAAATGGTAATGGTATGCCGTGAGTAATTTGTTCAAGATTATAATGCAGGCATATTTGTGTGATTCCAAAGGGGGCAAGGGCAGTGACGGACTATTTTGCAGTTTTAAAGGTGATGTCTGATAAATCGCGGTTTGAAATAATCACTTTGCTGCTAAGTCATGATTTGTGCGTGAGCGGTCTGGCCAGGCAATTGAACATCTCTAAGCCTGCTGTTTCGCAACATCTTCAGGTGTTGAGGAAGGTCGGCTTGGTCACTGGCGAAAAGCGAGGGTCTTTTACCCACTATATCGTCAACCGGGCACTGTTGTCACAGGTGGGGGAGCAGTTGATTGTGCTTTCTTTAAAATCCGGCGATGGCAGCAGCTGCGGCGGGCAAACCGGAGATTGTGGCCGCCATTGCCCGTTTACCCAAAAGAAATGACATGCGGCAGAGTCGCTTTTCCGATACCGGGCGGCGCCGCATGATATTGTTGTTTGCAAATCAAAGGTCTCCCGCCGCAGTTTCTGCGGCGGGAGACCTTTTGTGCATGGTATGATATAAGCAGCAGCGAAACAAGAAAGGTAACTTCTATCTGTTTTTAGTCCGCAGTTTATTTAAAACTGTGACGGCATAATTTAACATAATAAAACAATAATTGACAAAAATATTATATATAATTTTACATTCATTGTCAAATCGGAGACGAGCCATCGTAAAGTATAACCAAAGGT